>JAIQGC010000061.1 GCA_020072805.1 Terriglobia bacterium | reverse complement strand
ACAGGAAATCCACCTTGATCTGCATGGGATATCCCAGCCAGCCGAAAATATCGATGTTGTCCCAGCCCTCTTTGTTGTCTCCGCGCGGCGGATAATAATTGATGCTCACCTTGTGGTGAATTTTGCCGTACAGCTGCGGATACATCTTCGGCTGCAAAATATATTCCAGCACGCCCAGCTTGGACTCTTCCTTGGTCTTGAACGACCCCGGATCGTCCAGCACTTCGCCGTCGCGGTTGCCCAGGATGTTCGTCGAATACCATCCGGCCATGCCCAGCATGCGCGCCTTGAACCCCGGCGCCAGAATCGTCTTCATCAGCGTCTGCCCGGTCTTGAAATCCTTGCCGCAGATGGGCACACCGTGCTCGATGGCCAGCTGCTGAATCGCGGGAATGTCCACGGTCAGGTTGGGCGCGCCGTTGGCGAAGCCCACGCCGCTGGTCACCGCGGCCCAGGCATACAGCATCGAGGGCGCGATGGACGCGTGATTGGACTTCATCGCTTCCACAAACTTCTCCGGCGTCGAGTGCACTTCATGCGGCGTCAGGAAAATCTCCGTCGAGCCGCACCAGATGATCATCAGCCGCGAGCAGCGGTTGGCCTTCTTGAAATTGGCGATGTCCGCCTTGATCTGCAGCGCCAGGTCGTACTTGGTCTTGCCCTTCTTGACGTGCGTGCCGTCGAGCTTTTTCACGTATTCGCGGTCAAAGGCGGCCTTCATGGGCTTGATCTTCGAAAGAAACGGCTTCACCAGCGCCAGATGCTCCGGCCCCAGCACGCCGGCCTTGGCCGCGGCCACGTAGGCGTTGTCCGGAATGGGGTCCCAGCCGCCGAAGACGAGATTGGAAATTTTTTCAAGGGGTACAAAATCGCGCACCAGCGGCGTGCGATTGTCCGTGCGCTTGCCCAGACGGATCGTGCCCATCTGCGTCACCGAACCGATCGGCTGCGCCTTGCCGCGGCGAATCAGCTCGACTCCGGCCATGAACGTGGTGCCCACGGCGCCCATGCCGACGAGTAGAATTCCCAATCTTCCTTTGGGCGGAGCGATTTTTCCGGGCTTATCCATGTGCATCCTCTGGGTACGGGAGATAAAAGCAAGAGCAGGCGCAAACAAGCCAGCGGCTGTTCCCTGAACAGAAATGTAATGATGAGCGAACCGCGCAAGATTTGCAAATAAAAGAGAAACAAAGAGTGCTCAATTGCGCGGGGAGTGCGGAGATGAGTAATGCCACGGAAAGAACAAAACGAAAATTGGCGGATGGGCCTGTAAGCCGGATTCTGTGCGGCATGCGTCCAAACATCGGCCTGCATGCCGCGGCGATCATTCCTCTAGGCCGCGGCTCGCGCCGCGGCTCCAGCAGCCTACCCGAGGGTCGCAACCCGTCGTCCGCTTGCGCGCACTCCGGATATTCGGGCCGGGCCAGCCCTCCCCTCCTATTTGGCCTTGCACCACGCGGGGTTTGCCGTGCCCCCGATGTCGCCACCGGGGCGGTGGGCTCTTACCCCACCTTTTCACCCTTACCATGCGCCGCGAGCTTTGCGAAGACGTCTCGAAGGTTTTCCTTCGAGCTGTCACCGTGCTCATCATCGCCGGCGGTATCTTCTCTGTGGCACTGTCCGTGACCGGATCGTCGCCAACCCGGCCCCCTGGCGTTACCAGGCGCGTTACCCTTTAGCGCGCAGCCTTGCGGCCCGCGCCACGGTGTCCGGACTTTCCTCCCGTTCCGATGAATCGGAACCAGCGATCACCCGGCCCATCCGCCAGTTCTTATTATACCGCGAAGAGGGGAAAACAACTGCGCCTGCCACGGACAATTAAATGCCTAGAAGCTTTTCGAATTCGGCTTCGGAGAGGATGGTCACGCCAAGCTCCCTGGCCTTGTCGTGCTTGGAGCCCGGATCGGCGCCCACCACGACATAGTCAGTCTTCTTGCTCACCGAGCCGGAAACTTTTCCGCCGTGCTGCTGCACCAGTTCACCGGCCTCTTCGCGGCTACGGTGGGCCAGCGCGCCTGTGAAGACGAAGCTTTTTCCGGCCAGCTTCTGGCTCTTCACTTCCCTCTTTTCGGCGGTAGGATGAACTCCAGCCTTGCGCAGCCGCTTGATGAGTTCTCGGTTGGCAGGCTCGGAGAAAAATTCGGCGATGCTGGCGGCCACCTTGGGGCCGACTTCGGGAACTTCGACCAACTGCTCTTCGCTCGCCGCTGCCAATTCTTCCAACGTGGAAAACTGTTCCGCCAGAAGCTGCCCGGTGCGCTCGCCGATGAAGCGGATGCCGAGAGCAAAGATGAGGCGGGCGAGCGAGTTTTTCTTGCTGGCTTCGATTTCGTTCAGCAGATTCTGCGCGGATTTTTCGCCCATGCGCTCGAGCGCCGCCAGCGGCTCCAGCCTCAGCGCGTAGAGATCGGCGAAGTCTTCGACCATCTTTTGCTCCACGAGGTGGTTCACGATCTTTTCGCCGAGGCCGTCAATATTCATCGCATGCCGCCCGGCAAAGTGCAGCAGCGACTCCTTGCGCTTGGCCGGGCAGGAGGCGTTCACGCAGCGATAGGCGACTTCGTCTTCCGCCTTGTGGATGCGGCTGCCGCATTCCGGGCAATCCTCCGGCATGCGGAAAGTTTTTCGGGACTTCCCTTCCTTCACTACTTTCAGGACCTTGGGAATCACTTCTCCGGCGCGCTCGATGAGGACCGTATCGCCGATGCGCAGGCCGAGACGGTCGATCTCGTCCATATTGTGCAGCGTCGAACGGCTGACCGTGACGCCGCCCACCTGCACCGGCTCCAGCACGGCGACCGGCGTCAGCGCCCCCGTCCGCCCCACCTGCACCAGAATGTCGTTCACCACGGTGGTTTCCTGCGCCGCCGGATATTTGTAGGCGATGGCCCAGCGCGGGGCGCGCGCGGTAAAACCCAGTTCCGCCTGCAGGGAACTCCGATTCACCTTCACCACCACGCCGTCAATCTCATACGGCAACTTCTCGCGCTTGCTATCCCACTTCGCGCAATAGTCCAGCACGTCATCGATTCCCGCACATAGCTTCCAGTCTTCCGAAGCGCGGAAATGCAGAGACTTGAGCGCCTGCAAACTTTCCGAATGTTTTTCGAACGCCGCCTTGCCATCCGCCAGCAGGTAGTAGGCGAAAAACTCCAGGCGCCGTTCCGCGGTGATCGCCGGGTCCAGCACGCGCACCGCTCCGGCGGCGGCATTGCGCGGATTGGCAAAGAGTTTTCCTCCGGCCTGCTCCTGCGCGCGATTGAGCGCCTCGAAAGCCTCGCGGGTCATCATCACTTCCCCGCGCACCTCGAAATCGCCCCGCAAACCCGCCTTCTTCAGCGCTCCCGCATCCACGCGCAGGGGAACCGAGCGAATGGTGCGGATATTGAGCGTCACGTCCTCTCCGGTCGTGCCGTCACCGCGCGTGACGGCGCGCGCGAGCATCCCGTTTTCGTATTGCAGCGAGATGCTCAGCCCGTCGAACTTGTGCTCGGCGATGTATTCGATCTTCTCGCGCCCGGCCAGCTCGCGCACGCGGCGGTCGAATTCGCGCAGTTCTTCCTCGGAATAGGCGTTGTCCAGGCTGAGCATGGGCCGCGCGTGCCGCACGGAAGGAAAACCCTCGCGCGGCGCTCCCCCCACGCGCTGCGTGGGCGAATCCGGAGTGACCAGCTTGGGATTCTCCGCTTCCAGAGCCTTCAGCCGGTTCACCAGGCGGTCGAAGGCGGCGTCGGAAATCTCCGGCTCGTCCAGCACGTAGTAGAGATACTCGTGCTGGCGAATCTCTTCGCGCAGCTTTTCGATCTCCTGTTTCGCGCCCGCGGCCTTGGCCATGACTCCCCATCCTGCCGGAAACCGGGGAAAACCCGTTCCGACATTCCGGCCGTTATTATATAGAATGCTCGTGACGGGCGCAGCGAATCTCCGCTCCCGAGACCCGAGACAAAATGCCTTCCCCGTTCCAAAACGCGCTGCTGATTCACAACCCCAACGCCGGGAACGGCGGCGCGCGCCGCAAAAAACAACTGGAGGAGGCGCAGCGCATTCTCGCCGCCGGCGGCATCCACGCCGAACTAGCCGAAACGCGCGGCCCCGGCGACGCCACCACGATCGCCCGGCAAGCCTGCGTCGAAGGCCGCCAACTGGTGATCGCTTGCGGCGGCGACGGCACGCTCAACGAAGTCGTCAACGGCCTGGCCGATCCACCCAGCGGCCGCCACGTCCCCCTCGCGCTATTCCCCGCCGGGACGGCCAACGTCCTTGCCAAAGAGCTGGGCATTCCCTGGAACATTCCCCGCGCCGCGGAACTTCTTCTGCGCTGCGAAGTGCGGGAGATTGCCCTGGGCCTGGCCACGCCGCTCGCACAGCCGGAAAAGAAGCGCTATTTTGTGAGCGTGGCCGGCGCCGGCCCCGACGGGCAAATCGTCCATTCGGTGGACCCACAAATGAAAGCCCGCGTGGGCATTCTGGCCTACTGGTGGCAAGGAATCGGCGAAGCTTTCCGCTACCGCTTTCCCCGGTTTCGCGTCACCACCCCGGAGAAGCAGATGGACGTCACGCTGGTGATCGCCGGAAGAACCCGGCACTACGGCGGCCCCTTTCGCATCACCACCGAGGCCAGCCTGCTCGAAGACCGCTTCGAACTGTGCACGCTGACCACCCGCAGCGGCCTGCGCTATCTTAGCCATCTCCCCGCGCTGGCCCTGGAGAAAATTCGCGGCCGTTCGGGAATTCATTTTTGGAAGTCGGACAAAATTCTCTGCGAAGCGCTCGGAGACGATGAGGTCTACGCGCAGGTGGATGGCGAAGCGCTGGCCCGCCTGCCCGTCGAGTTTCGCATCGTCCCGCGCGCGCTGACGCTGATGCTCCCCGCCGGATGGGCGCCCAGGTGACCCCATGGACCCGCTGACACACGCACTGGCCAGCTACGCGACAGCGCGGGCATTTTTTCCGCGCGCTTCGCGCAAGATACTGTTCGCTGCGCTGGCCGCCGGCACGCTCGCCGATGCCGACCGCATCGCCGTGCTCTTGGGCCCCTCCGCGTGGCTGCGCGTGCAGGGAAGCTGGCTGCATTCCCTTCCCGGAGCATTGCTGCTGGCGGCCATGGTCGCGGGAGTTTTTCTTGTACTGCCGCGCGGCAAGACGCAGCCGCAGACAGCGCCGTTGCCGCGAGCGCCACTCTTTGCCGCCGCCGGCCTGGGCGCGTTGCTGCACGTCGCATTGGATCTCTGCCAATCGGATGGCGTCGCGCTGCTCTGGCCACTCAGCGCGCGGCGCACCGCGCTGGACTGGACTGGCGCCACCGACCCGTGGATTCTGGCTCTGCTGCTGGCCGGGGTACTCTTTCCCGCGCTGCTTCGTCTGGTCACAGAAGAGATCGGCGCGAAGGAAAAAGGACCGCGCGGCCGCGCGGCCGCCGTCTGGACCCTCGCCGCTATCTGCGCCTGCCTCGGCGCGCGCGGGGTACTGCATGAACGCGCCGTGGCCCTGATGGATGCTTGCACGTATCGCGGCGAACTGCCCCTGCGTGTCGCGGCGTTTCCCGAAACTCTTTCCCCCTTCCGTTGGCGCGGCATCGTCGAAACCAGAAGCGCACTGCACCTGCTGGCGCTGAACGCCGGTCCCGGCGCGGCGCTCGATCCCGAAGCGGCGCTGGATATCTTCAAGCCCGAGCCCACGAAGATTCTGGAAGCCGCGCAAAACACTGAGTCCGCAAGGCGATTTTTGGCCGTCGCCCGTTTTCCCAAGGCCACAATGGAAAAAACACCCGATGGGTATCGCGTGGAACTGCATGACCTGCGTTACGCGGCCGCAGGCAACAGCGAACGCGCGATGTCTGTTTTTGTGCTGTTTAACTCGGAAGGAACAATTCTCGAACAGGGAATCGTGTGGGAAACCGCCGCGCGCAGATAATGCCGCGCCTCAGTCCTGCTTCGGCTCTTCGTGTGGGGGCCTCTTCTTGAGAACCAGTTTCGAAACCAGGTAACTGGCCAGCACCAACCCCACCACCGCTCCGGTCAGTTGCAGCTTGTGGTGCGCCAGATACGGCAGCGCCTCCGCGCCAAAGCGGATGGAAAGATAGCCGATCCCGAAGTAGCGGATGAGCCGCGCCAGGAGCACCGCCGCGGTAAAACCGCCCAGCGGCACTTCGAACACTCCCGCGGCGACCACGAAAATCTTGAAGGGCACCGGGGGCGGCAGCAGCGCGGAAATCAGCACGCCCAGGAAGCCGTTTGTTTCCATCCAGTGGCGGATGGCCCCGGCGTGCGCGCCGGCCTTGCGATGAAACAGGGCGTGGCCGCCCTCGCGCGAGAGAAAATAAAGAAGCACGCAGCCCGCCAGCGAACCGAGCGCGGCCGAAAGAGCGTAAATCGGCATGCGCGCCGGATGCTGAATGGAAAAATTAATCAGCAGCAGGTCGTTCACAATCGGAAAGCTGAGCACCGAAGAGTCCAGAAAGGAAATGGCAAAAAGCCCCGGAGCTCCCAGGCCGCCTGCAAAAATCAGAATCTTGTCGCGCACCGCCGCCAGATGAACCGCCAATTCTCTCTCCTATACCGCCTCTTGAAATTGTAGCAGGAGCGGGCAGCGGCTTGCCCCTTAGCGCGCCAGATTTCTTCCCCCGCCGCGAATTCCCCGCTACAGCAGGGTATGGATCGCTTCCGCGACGACGTCGTGAACGCGATGCAGATCGTCCGGCTCGATGACGTACGGCGGAAGAAGATAGATGACGTTGCCCAGAGGGCGGAGGAGCACGCCGCGCTCCAGAAAAAAACGGTATAGCTTGGGGCGCAGGCTGGAAAGATAGCCGGCGTCCTCGGCGCGCAGCTCAATCGCGGCAATCGTTCCGATGCCGCGCGTATCCCCCACCGCGGGATGCTCCCGCAATTGCGCCAGGCGCTCGGTGTGAATTTGCGCGATGGAGGCAATGCGTTCGAAAACGGGTTCTTCGTCGAAAATTCGCAGGCTGGCGCAGGCCGCCGCGCAGGCCAGCGGATTGGCCGTGAACGAGTGCCCGTGGAAAAAAGTGCGCAATCGGTCTTCCCCGCGGAACGCCGCTTCCACGCGATCGGTGGCAATGGTCAGGGCCATGGGCAGAAACCCGGCGGTCAGCCCTTTCGAAAGGCACATCAGGTCCGGCGCAATCCCAGCGTGCTCGCAAGCGAACATTTTTCCGGTGCGCCCGAAGCCGGTCATCACCTCGTCGGCAATTAGCAGCACATCGTGCCGCGTGCACTGCTCGCGCACCTTTTGCAGGAATTCCGCGGGATGCACAATCATTCCCCCCGCGCCCTGCACCATCGGCTCGATAATCACCGCGGCCACGCGCCCGCCGTGCTGCTCGAGCAACTTTTCCAGGCTCTGCGCGCACTCGATCCGGCAGCTCACCCGCCGCAATCCCACCGGGCAGCGAGCGCAAGACGCCGATTGCGCGCGATGCACCGCAAAACGCATCCCCGCGAACGGCGCGGTAAACGGCGAATCATCGCTCACCGACATGGCCCCGGCGGTATCGCCGTGATAGCCGTGTTCGAAAGCGATGATCTCGCGGCGTTCCGGCCGGCCCAGATTGCTCCAGTATTGCAGGGCCATCTTGAGCGCCACTTCGACGGCGGTCGAGCCGTCGTCGGAAAAGAACATGTGCGTCAAATCCGCGGGCAGCCAGGGGCGCAGCCGCGCCGCAAGCTCTTCCGCCGGTTCGTGCGTAAATCCCGCGAAGATTACCTGCTCCAGTTTCCGCGCCTGTTCGGCCACGGCTGCGGCGATGCGCGGGTGGGCGTGGCCGTGCAGCGTCACCCACCACGAGGAGATGGCGTCCACGGTGCGGCTGCCGTCCTCGCGGATCAGGTGCGCGCCTTCGCCGCGCACGATGCGCAGCGGTGCGGGGTCGAGCGCCGCCTGGGTGAAGGGATGCCAGATGCGCAGCGGCGAATTATCCGGCGGCGCGGGCTTCATTGGGAAAGGTGTCGCGGTCGAAGAAATTATTGAAGACCTGCAGCAGCACGGTGCGGTGCACATGCGGAAGGCGGGGAATCTGCCCAATCACCTTGGAGTGGCCGAATCGCTCAATCGTTTCGCGGTTGTCCTTGTTGGGCTCGCCGATCAGCACCACCCCATGCACGGGCAGTTCCGCGGCGTGCAGCGCGGCGAGAGAAAGCAGCGTGTGGTTGATGGTGCCCAATCCGCTGCGCGCCGCCAGAATCACCGGCAGGCGCAGCCGGGCCATCAGGTCCAGCATGAAGGCGTCGTCATTGAGCGGCACCAGGACTCCGCCCGCGCCTTCCACGATCAGCCGCTCATTGGCCAGATGCTCGGGAATCTCTATCCGCGAGAGATTGATCTCCGTGCCGGCCCAGCGCGCCGCCAGATGCGGCGAGACGGGCGGCACGAACGAATAGATTTCTTCGAGCGCGCGGTCCGTTCCGATGCCCGCCAGGCGCATGACCGTGACGCGGTCGGTATCCTCCATCGTGCCGGTCTGAATCGGTTTCCAGTAGTAGGCCTCGAGCGCCGCGCAAAGCAAGGCGGAGAGCACCGTCTTGCCCACGCCCGTGTCCGTTCCGGTGATGAAAAACTGCTGCTTCATGCGACTGCCGCCGCGCGCGGCTGATTCCGAGCGGACCACTGCTCCAGCGCCGCGCAAAGTTTTCCCAGCGAATCATCGCTTATTTCCGTGGTGAGCGAAAGACGCAGCCGCGCCTGCCCTTCCGGCACGCTGGGAGGCCGGATGGCGCGCACGGCGAAGCCGGCTTCGTTCAGGTGCGCCGCCGCGGCCAGTGCCGCTTCATTGTCTCCGATGATCACCGGCACGATCTGCGAGGCGCTGCCGGCGGTGTTCCATCCGGCCGCGCGCAGCGCCGCGGCGAAGTTCCGCGACGTCTCCAGCAAGCGCTCGCGCTCCGCGTCCATGGGAATGGCCAGCCGCAGCGCGGCGCGAATTTGCCCGGCGAGATAGGGCGGCTGAGCCGTGCTGAAAATCTGGGTGCGCGCGCGATTCAGCAGCGTTTGCTTGAGTAGTTCGCTGCCGCAGACAAACGCGCCCGCGCCGGCCAGCGCCTTGCCGCAGGTGTGCACGACCGCCCAATTTTCCGGACGACCTTCCCGGCAGCGCGCCCACCCTGCCCGTGCACGCCCGTGGCGTGTGCTTCGTCCACCACCACGCCAGCTCCGTAGCGTTCCGCCAGTTCGAGCAATCGCGCGAGCGGAGCGCAATCGCCATCCATGCTGAACACGCTTTCGGTGACAATCACTTTCCGGCAGGTTTCCGCCGCATGCGCCCGCAAAGCGTCTTCCAGGGCATTCAAATCGAGATGCGCATAGACGAGCTTGCGCGCGCCGGAAAGACGCATGCCGTCAATCAGGCTGGCGTGGTTCAGCGCGTCCGAAAAAACCAAATCGCCGGGGCCCAGCAGCGTGGTGAGCAGGCCGAGATTCGCCGCGTAGCCGCTGCCGAAATAGAGCGCCGCTTCGCTCCCCGCGAATTGCGCGAACTCCTCTTCCAATTCTCCCCAGGCGGCCACGTGGCCGGAGAGCAGGCGCGAACCCGTGCTGGCCACCCGCGGCGCTTCCCGCACCGCGCGCAGCACTTCCTCGCGCAGGTGCGGATGCCCGGCCAGGCCGAGATAATCGTTGGAGCAGAAATTCCCGGCGGGCAGCTCTTCAAAGGAGCGGCGCAGTCCGCGCGCATCGAGGCCGCGCAGTTCCCCGGCCAGTTCCTCGCGCAAACGGACGTGCGTCCTAGAGAGCATGATGCTCCAGCGGCTTCATCCCCAGCGAATCCAGCAGGACCATGTCTTCATCGGGCACGGGATTGGGCGTGGTCAGCAGCTTTTCGCCCACAAAAATGGAATTCGCTCCCGCGAGAAAGCACAGCGCCACGGCCTCCGGAGAAAGCTGCTTGCGTCCCGCGGCCAGGCGCACGCGGGAAGCGGGCATGAGGATGCGCGCCGTGGCGATGGCCCGCACCATTTCCAGGGGATCGAGCAAAGCGGCCTGGCCCAGCGGTGTTCCTTCCACGCGCACCAGCATATTGATGGGCACGCTTTCCGGATGCGGATCAAGCGTGGCCAGTTGCCGCAGCAGCCCGATGCGGTCTACGCGCCGCTCGCCCATGCCCAGAATTCCCCCGCAGCATACGGTGATCCCCGCCTGGCGCACCGCGGCCAGAGTGCGCAGGCGATCCTCGTAGACCCGCGTGGTGATGATGTTGCCGTAGAATTCCGGCGAAGTGTCCAGATTGTGGTTGTAGGCGGTGAGCCCCGCAGCCTTCAGTTCCCGCGCCTGCTCCTCATTGAGCATGCCCAGCGTGCAGCAGACTTCCAGCCCCGCCGCGGCCACCCCGCGCACCATGGCGAGAACATTTTCAAATTCCCGGCCCTGCGGAGCTTCCCGCCAGGCCGCGCCCATGCAGAAGCGCGTGACCCCGCGCGCGGCCGCTTCCCGCGCCGTGGCCACCACCGCGTCCACATCCATAAGGGCCTCGCGCTGCACTCCGGCGTCGTAGTGCGCGCTCTGCGGGCAGTAGCCGCAATCCTCCGGGCAGCCCCCCGTCTTGATGGAAATGAGCTGGCAGGTCTCCACGCGCTCCGGCGCATGCCGCTGGCGGTGCACCGTCTGCGCCCGAAAAATCAGTTCCGGCAAAGGCAGCGCGTAGATCTCCCCGACTTCCGCCATGCTCCAGTCCGACCGCACTTGCCCGTCCCCGCTCATCTGGCCCCCAGACACAACTCCAGTGAAAATAACACGACCGCGTCTTCTCCCAAGTCATCCGATTCACTGATGCTACCAAATTTTGACGCTTGCGGTCCTGCAAACTTCGCCGGGGTCGCAGCCCTACGATTGTGCCACTTCCTGACAGCGCTGAATATGCGTGACGGGTGAACCGTGGCGCATGGCCAAGGCGGAGGGATCGTAGTATCTGGCGCGAAGCAATCAAATAGGCGTATCACGCCACAGCGGGCGTAAGAGGCGCACTGCAGTTCCCGGCTACGCTGTGCATGAATTTCACTCTAAACCCAGTCCCTTAGAAAGCAAAGAGTTCGGCATCCAGGGAGTGGTCTGCGGGCAAAGGGCTTGCAGCCGGCAGAGCGTCAGGGTTTGGGGCGGTTGCGGTATTTGTCGTAGAGGCGGGTGTGCTTGTTCTCCAGGGACGTGAGTTGGCCCTTGATGAAAAGGAAGCGAAGCTCAGTGGTGAGTTCGAGTGGATCGCCGTTGGTAACGATGAGGTTGGCGAGTTTGCCCGGTTCGAGCGTGCCCAATTCCCTGTCCAGGCCGAAGATCTGCGCGGGATAGAGGGTCACGGCTTTGAGGGCTTCGTCATAGGGCAGTCCGTAGGCGACGGCGACGGCGGCCTGCTGGCCGAGGCGACGGGCGAAGGAGTTATCGAAGCTGGCGAAGGCGATCTTGACGCCGGCGGCGGACAGTTCGGCGGGCTGGGCCATGGGCTGGTCGTAGGGGTCGTCTTCGCGCGCGGGGGCGTTTTGCACGGGGCCCAAGATCACGGGAATGCCCCTGGCCTTGAGCAGGTCTTTCACGCGGGCGGCTTCATCGCCTCCGGCGAGGACCATGCGCAGCTTCTGCTTTTCGCAGAACTCGACGGCATTGCGAATATCGCGGGCGCGGGAGGCGAAGACCAGCACGGGCAGTTCGCCGTGCACGACGGGGACGAGGGCTTCAAGCTTAACGTCGCGGTCGAAGCGGGCTGCCGAACCTTTTTCCAGGGCTTGGGCGTAATGGCGGGCGCGTTCGAGCCAATCGGCCAGTTCGTCGAGTTTTTTCTCGTACTCCTTCTTGGCCTCGGCGTAGGGCTTGTCCTTCCGGCTAAAGGTGGAGAGGTCGAAGGTGCGGGTCTCGATCGTGGGCCAGTCCAGGCCCATGGCCACGCTCTTGCTGATGAGCATCTCCTCCATCGTCCATCCGGCGAGATGAATGGCGGAGGCCTGGCCGGTGATCACGCCGCTGTCGCGGCCCGAGTCAAAGCCGCCGCTGCCTGGGACGGCCAGCGCATGAGTGATGCCCGCGGCGCGGGTGACCGGAATGTGTTCGCTCGCGGGATGCACGGCCTCGGCGGCGACGACGTCCGGATTGAAATCGCCGGTCTCCGTGGAATCCACGGTGGAGGAGACGGCGGCGACTTCGCTCAGCCCCATCTGGGAGAGCGAATCGAAGAGGCCGGGATAAGCTTGCAGGCCCGTGGCGTCAATCACCTGGGCATCGGCGGGAATTTCGGCCTTGGCGCCAACGGCGGCGATTTTGCCGTCGCGGAAAATGATGGTGCCGTCATCGATGGGTGCGCCAGCGAGGGTGAAAATTTTGGCGTGCGTGATGGCATAGACCGTTGCGAGCCTGGTTTGGGCTTGAGTCTGGGCCATGTTGGGAATGGCGATCCCCGCGGCCAGAATGCCTGCGGCCAACAGCGTCGTCCAACGAGTTCCGCGAATCATGCGTGCGCTCCTCACTGTGCGCCTCCCTTGGCCGAGCCGGCCGAGGATGGTTTGGGTTTCTCGTCCGATTTCTTCTCTTCCGGCTTTTTCTCGGCGGACTTTTCCTTGGCCGCGGCCACCTTCTTCTCTTTCTCGATCAGGGCGTCTTTTTCCTTTTGCAGGGTGGCGCGGCCGGCAATGTCGCGCTGCCGGTCGAAGTAAATGCGTCCGTCAATGAAGGTCATCTGCGCGACGGCATAGGCGCTGAGCGGATGATGATTGAAGAGAACCAGATCGGCGTCCTTGCCGGGGTCAATCGAGCCCACGCGTTTTTCGACGCCCAGTTGAATGGCGGGGTTGAGGGTGATGAGCTTGAGGGCCTCCTCTTCGGAGAGGCCGCCGTACTTCATGGTTTTCGCCGCTTCCTGATTGAGGTGAGCGGCTTCCTGGCCGCTATCTGAATTGATGCTGACCAGCACGCCGCGGTGGGTCATGAGCGCGGCGTTGTAGGGGATAGCGTCGTAGGCTTCCATCTTATAACCCCACCAGTCGGAGAAGGTGGAAGCGCTCGCGCCGGAGGCGGCGATCTCGTCGGCGACTTTGTAGCCTTCGAGAACGTGCTGAAAAGTGCGCACCTTGAAGCCGAACTCCCGGGCCACGCGCAGAAGCATCACGATTTCGTCGGCGCGGTAGCTGTGCGCATGGACGTAACGCTTGCCCTCGAGAACTTCGACGAGGGGTTCGAGCCGCAGGTCGGTGCGGGGAGCGATCAGGTCTTTTTCGCCGGCCTTGAGGCGGCGGTTGTAGTCGTCGAGTTTCTTTTTGTAATCGCGGGCTTCGGTGAAGGCCGCGCGGATGACTTCTTCCACGCCCATGCGCGTGGCGGGATAGCGCTTGGGCGCGCCGGGAAAGGAGAAGTTCGAGCGCTTGGGATTTTCGCCCAGGGCGAACTTGATTCCCGGCAGAGCGCCTTCGAAGGGCAGGCGATCGGCAGGCTGGCCCCAGCGCAGCTTGATGAGGATGGTCTGCCCGCCAATGGCGTTGGCGCTGCCGTGAAGGATATTGGAGGAGGTGACGCCGCCGGCGAGGTCGTAGTAAATGTCCATATCGTCCGGATCAATGACTTCGGCCACATCGGCGATGGAGGAGACGGAGACGCTGCCTTCGTTGACGCCGCCTTCGATGGCGATGTGCGAATGGCAATCGATGATGCCGGGCATGAGGAACTGGCCGGTGGCGTCAATCACCTGCGCGCCCGCGGGGGCCTCGATTTTCTGGCCGACGGCGGCGATTTTGCCGTCGCGGATCAGCACGGAGCCATGCTCGATGGTGCCGTGAGAAACGGTGAGGAGCGTGGCATTGCGAATGAGAATCACCGGGGCGGCATCGGGCGGAGCGGCGTGGACTGCGCAGGCCGAGAAAAACAGCAGGCCGGCGGCCAGGAGCGTTCGCGCAGCGGAACGATTGGCCAGGGGCATCGCGGGTTGCGTCTTTGTGCGCTTCAGGGTGCGGTTCACGAAGCAGCTCACTGGGCACCTCCGGCCATGGGAAGAGCGAACTCTTCGGCGGGCTTTTCTCCCGTAGGACCGTTTTTCGTAGGTTCGGCGGGTTTGGGCGTTTCGCGAATTTCGAATTTGCGGCCGTCCACGAAGACGATTTTGATTTTGGTCTTTTCCGCAAAGAGGCTGCCGTCGGCGACAATTAGGTTGGCGATTTTCCCGGCTTCGATCGAGCCCAGGCGGTCGGCCACGCCGAAGATTTCCGCGGGTGAAAGAGTGAGCGCGCGGAGAGCCGCGTCTTCGGCCAGGCCGGCGTCCACCGCTTTCCTGGCCGCTTTCAAGATGTCTTTGGGAGCGCTGATCGCGCCGGAGTAAAAGGCAAACTTTACGCCGGCCCTGGCGAGCGCCGCGGGGGCGGAGGGCGCGCGGTCGCGGAAGCGCAAAACGCGCAGCGTGGGCGGCTCATCGGGGTCGGCGTCCTTGGACTTCTCCGGCCACTGCAGGTTCACCAGCACGGGAATCTTTTTGGCGGCGATCTCGCCGGCGGTTTCGTAGCCCATTTGCCCGCCATAGAGCACCGCGCGCACCTTCCAGCGCTCGGCCAGAGCGAGTGCGCGGCGGATTTGCACCGAGTTGTTCGCCGGGATCAGCACCAGCGCTTTGCTATCGAGCGCCTGCTGCAGGACCGCTTCGCTGCGGTCATAGGCCGGACGGGCCTGCCCGCGCGGATTTTTCGCGTAGCCAGCGGAAGCTTGCTTGTACCATTCCGTATCCAGCCAAACTTGATGCACGTATCCCAGCACGCCCATAAGCGAGCCGGGGAAGCTGCGGAAGCTCCCTACGGGGTTGAGCGAGAGGGGCACGGCCACCGCCCCTTTCACCACCATCCCCCCAGGGCGATCCCCAGCAAGATTCAGCACCGCGGCCTGCCCCGGGAAGATTCCATCCTTGGGCGCGGCGACGACCGTAGTGAACCCGGCTTCGCGCCAGCTTTCGATGCGCTTGTCGGAGAGCGTGGCTTCATCGGCGGCACTGCGCCAGGGCGTGGCCCCGGGACGGTCTTCGGGACCGCTCGCGGCGGGCTGGGGCGCGTGCGCGGGAGAGATCTCGGCGGCCAGCCTGCCGGGAGCGACGCCGGCGGAGAGGAGGGCAACGTCGGTCAAGCCGTCAATCAGGCCGGGGTAAACTGTCAATCCCTTGCCGTCAATGATCCATGCTTCGGAGGGTATCGCAGCGTCCTTCCCCACCGCCACGATCATCCCGCGGGAGACGACCACGGTGGCTTCCTCCAGGATCGGGCCGGAGACCGCAACGACGCGCGCACCGCGAATCGCGAAAGAAGACGGCTCTCCTCCCTGCGCCGCCGCTTGCGGAACCGCGGCGAAAATGGCGAAAATGGCGAAAATGGCGAAAATGGCGAAAAAAATCCCGCCCAGCGCGAGCACAAGGGGATTTCCATGACGTTTTGTTACAGACATGAATTGCTCCTCTCAAGGAAGCAGGCAGGACTCGCCGCCTTGGTGTCGTGAAGATAGACGCGGCAAAGCGCTGTTTCGTTCCAATCGGATGACCCGCAGCGGCGCGATCCGCACCCTGTTCATGAACATCGTAGGACGATTACGGCTTCTTCTTTTTCTTGAAGAGATCGCCCAGGCCACCGAGGGGGCTCTGATTCTGCTGCTGATCGGGCTGTGCTGTCGCGTCTTTTTTTCTGTCCGGCTGCTTACTGGCACCGCCGAGCGCGGTCTTCAGCAATTCGGAACCCATGGCCCCGACGTCGGGTAGGAATTTGGGATCGGAAGCCGTGCCCTGGATGAGGAACGGGATGCGGCGTTCGGAACCGCCTTTGGCCTGGCCCGGCTGGCCCCCCTGCCCCAGCAAGCCGCCCAGCATTCCCCCCAGACCGCCGGACCCGGACGGCTGTCCGCCCGCCGCGGGCGTTGTCCCCGCCGCTGCTCCTGCCGCGGGAGCGGCCGCTGGTTTGCCCGCCAGCGTCGCCAGCATTTTGAAATTCAGATTGTTTTTGGCGTCCACGGTGCCCGCGCCGGTCAGCGTGCCCAGCCCGGTCACGATCATATTGAAATTTTCCGCGCGGATTCCGGCCGGATTCATCTGTATCCCGGAAGTCATCTTTTCGATGATGATGTCCGAGCCGGTCTTGATCCCGGTAAGCGCGGAAACCACCGCCAGCTTCGCGCCCAGGTCGAACCCGGTGATCTTCGCATTCACCAGATTCACCGTGCCGGAGGTAAGCAGGCGGTCGGTGGGGCCTTTGATTTCCAGATTGCCGCTGAGCAGGCCGGATTCCAGCGCCGCTCCCTTGGGCAGGTTCACCGCCAGCGCCGGAAGAAACGCCGCCAGGTCCTTCGCGGGCATATCCTGCGCGTCGAATTTCATGTTGACCACCGTGTCTTCGCCGTGCGAGTCATACGTCCCGCCGATATGTGCTTCGGCCTTGCCAATCCTGATGACCGAGGGATTCAGCACGCCGGTGTCCCTGCGCAGGTCCGAGCGCGTGGAAAAATCCGCCTCCGCCGGAATGGCCGAAGGCGATCCCCCGGCCACGAGCAACAGCTTGTTCAGCTTCATGGTGCCGCGCGTCTGCGCTTCGCCGTTCTGCGATTTCACCTGCGCGTCCAGGTCCATTTTTCCGCCGAAGCCCGAGGAGGCGTCCAGCACGCCGGAAGCGCCCAGGTCGAATCCGCGAATCACGATTTTTGCGTCCACTGGCGTAAGCGAAGCGTCACTCTGGTTCACCGGGCCCACGCGGCCCTCCAGTTGAAAACTGCCG
The DNA here is from genome assembly GCA_020072805.1 of Terriglobia bacterium. Classification (GTDB taxonomy): domain Bacteria; phylum Acidobacteriota; class Terriglobia; order Acidiferrales; family UBA7541; genus Acidiferrum. The sequence goes on along the minus strand of JAIQGC010000061.1, from coordinate 23,982 downwards.
CCTCCGGGCAGGCCCGCGCTGACCTTCACGGGAAACGACGCGGCGTAGGAAACGCCCGAGGCTTCCACGTCCACGTTGTCGTAAACCGATTTCCTGGCCACGCCCTTCTTCCCCAGCGTCAGCCGTCCTCCGGTAAGCGTCAGCTTTTGCACGGCGAGGTCCGGCGCGCCGGCTTTTTCCTTCCCCTTGCTGGCCGTCTTTTTCGGACTCTCCCCTCCGATCGAGGAAAAATTCCAGCGGCCCGCGGTATCCTGCAGCAACAAAACCTCCGGCTTCACGATGGTCAGGCCGGTCACGCGCACGGCGCGGTCAAGAATCAGCGGCATCCATTCGACGCCGACCTTCAACTCCTGCGCCTTGAGGAAAGGCGCCGAGCTGAACTTAGGGTCATCCGCAATGGACAGATTCTCCGCGGCCAGCGAGCCCGTCCACACCGACAGGCTGAGCTTGCCCAGCTTCACGTCGCGGCCCAGCGCGTCGGAAATCTGCTCCTCGACCAGCGGACGGAAACGGTCCACGGGAATCACAAAGGGGAGAATGGCCAGCACGACCAGCAACACTCCCAGACCAATAGCGCCAATCAGCAGAATTTTCTTCATGAGAACCTCCCGGACTTTCAGCGGCAGAAACAGCCAACTGCGGCGAAAAAAGCATAGCACAGGCAGGAAGTGCTGGCTGTAACGGGGGACACAGGCGCTCCCCGGAGGGCCGGCGCCATTTCTAATGATGCGCAATTTTCTGTAGCCGCCGTCTTCAGTCGCAAGACTCCGGGCAGCAGCCGGAGAGGCCGGGCCTTACACCCAGTCGAGCGCGCCCTTTTTATAGAGCCAAACGTAGCCGACCAGCAGAATCCCCAGAAAAACAAACATGGAAACCAGCCCGAACATCCGCAGGGCCTTAAACTGGATGGCCCACGGATACAGGTAAATCGTTTCCACGTCGAAAATTACGAAGAGCATGGCGATAATGTAATAGCGCACGGAATAGCGTCCGCGGGAGCCGCCTTCGGGGAGGACGCCGCACTCGTAGGGCTTGAGCTTGTCGCCCACGGGACGGGAAGCGGGGCGGATGAATTTGAAGAGGAGGAGCGTGACCGCGGGAAACGACGCCACCAGGACCGCGAAGATCAGCACCGGAACGTATGCGCTGGGCATGAGTTACCTCACCAAACGGCATCCTACCACATTCGCAGGCAGCGATTTGCCCGGAGCTTCACTTCTTTTTCTCCAGTTCCGCCGTCCAGTTTTCCACCAGGGTCACCGCCTCGGCGCTCTCGTCGCCCGAGGTGGCCACCAGAAAACGCTGGCCGTCCGGCGAAACGGCGTACGGCCATCCGCTGAAATTGCTGTTGATTCGAAATAAGGGGTGCGTGGCGCCCAGGTGAAACTCCGCGCCGCTCCCGCTGACTTCCGTGGCCGTCAGCATGTTGTCCCCCAGCGGCACATAAAAAAGTTCCTTGCCGTCGTGCCGCCAGCGCGGGATGGCCCCCCCTTGCGTGGAGACCTGCCATTTCGCTCCGGTCCACGGAAACGGCGCCACATAGACTTCGTTCTGGCCGCTTTCATTGGACATATAGGCCACCCAGCGCCCGTCGGGAGAAAACTGCGCGTCTCTTTCGTCCCTGCTCGTTTGCAAATAGAGAAAAGGCTTGCGGTCCCCGGACATCGGCAGAACCCACAGATCGCCCATCGTCCCCACACCGGCCACGCCATCGGCATAGATCAAATAGCGCCCGTCGGGAGACCAGGCACAAACCACCCGGTCGACTTTGCCCTCTTCCAATAAAAGCCGTTCCTCTCCCGCACCCGTGGCCGGTTTTTCATACAGGGCCGGGGCCATGTTCTGCCTGTTCGCGCGGCTTCCGGAAGCATAGGCAACCTGCTTGCCGTCCGAGGACCATGCCGACGCCATGTATCTGCCAATGTCGAAGGTGATGCGGTTCTTCGTATTGCCCTTCAAATCGTAGATCCACACGGCTCCTTGGGGATCCCCCACAATCACGGCAGCCTGTTTTCCGTCCGGTGAAAGGTCCACGCCCTGGAAATTCTCAGCCTCGCCCACGGTACCCAGCGATTTCCCCGCCCGGTCATACCAGACGAGGCGTTTCAGCGAACCGACTTTCCCGGTTTGATAGAGCAAGATACCGTGCTCCGAAGCCGTAAAGACGCCACGCCACACGCCGGCATCATCTTGCACGCCATCGGCGAGAGCCACGGCCTGGCCCTGCGGTTCTCCCTTCGATGCGTCGAATTTCTGCGCCATGAGGACGTTTTGCCGCATGAAAAGCAGATATCCCGAAACCACGATGGCCCCCGAGAGCGTCTGAACCACACGCCGGTTTTCTTTGCCATCGAGAGACGCCAGGTACACGGCCGTATCCGCGCTTTCCGTGGCATTGTGACTGGCGGCGAGATAGAGAAAGCGTTTTCCATCGGGCAAAAACCACGGCCAGCGGTAGGTCGTGTATTTCATGTTGTCCGGCTTGATGACTTCGCGCGGCGTGCCGCCGTTGTCCGGCACCTCGAAAATTCCGGAATTAATCGTTGGCTCGAAGACGATTACTCCCTTCGAGCCCCAGCTTCCTCCCCGCGGCAGTGGGGCATCGCAAATGGTCAGCGGCGGCCCGCCGCTGATTTCCATGCGCTTGAGCTTTCCATCGGAGAAAAAGGCGATCGAACGGCTGTCCGGCGACCAGAAGGGGAAACTGGCGTTGAGTGTCTCCGGCAACGGTACGGCTGTGGCTGCGTCGAGCGCGCGCAAGTAGAGTTGCGATTTGCCGTCCAGGGCGGCCAGGAAAACCACGTGCGTGCCATCCGGGGAAATCACCGGAGGTCCGGCCTTGTCCCCGATAAACCGGAACGAAGTCTTCTCCGGCGGCAGGATGTTTGCGCGCAGAACGCGCTCCGGCTTGCGCCCAGCGAAAAAGAGCGTGCCCATCGCGCCCGCCAGCAGCGCCGCAATCGCAATGGCCGCAGGCAAGGCAACCGCCCTTGCGCCTTTCGCCTTCGGCGCCGCCACCACGGCGGCTACACCCCTCTGCGACCCGCCCTCCGCGATCCACTTCAACTCGCTCGCCAGATCCCCCGCCGATTGCCAGCGCTCCTCCGGGTCCTTGGCCATGCACTTGCGCACCACGCGCTCGAACGGCGGCGGCGTCATCGGCTGCAGTTCGGAAATGGGCTTGGGCTCATGTTCCAGAATCGCCGCAATCAGGCTGGCGTGGCTTTTTCCGGCGAACGCCCTCTTTCCCGTCGCCATCTCGTAGAGCACCGCCCCAAAACTGAAAATATCGCTGCGCGCGTCCGCTTCCTTTCCTTCGAGTTGCTCCGGCGACATATACTGCACCGTGCCCACGATGCTGCCCTCCGCGGTCAGCGCCTTGGCTCCCGCCGGGGTGGTCAGCAGCGTCTCGCCGCTCATTAGCATGGCCCCGCCGCCCGGCTTGGCCAGACCGAAATCCAGCAGCTTGGCGCCACCCTTGGTCAGCATGATATTGCCCGGCTTCAAATCGCGGTGCACGATGCCCTGGCGGTGGGCCTTGTCCAGCGCCCCGGCAATCTCGATCGCCGTGCGCAGCATCTCCGCCCGCGCCAGCGGCCCCCGGGTGATGCGCGCCTCCAGCGTCTCTCCCTCCAGATATTCCATCACCAGAAAATCCGTCCCGCTCTCGTGGCCCACATCAAAGAGCGTGCAGATGTGCGGATGATTCAGGCTGGAAACCGCGCGCGCTTCGCGCTCGAAGCGCTGGCGCAGCTCCGCCGTGGCGGCGTGCTCGCCCGGAAGAATCTTGATGGCCACGGTGCGGCCCAGCCGCGTATCGTTCGCGCGGTAGACTTCTCCCATGCCGCCCGCGCCCAGCGGCCCTTCGATCACATACGGTCCTAGTTTTGTTCCCGAGGAAATAGGCATGACGCGGGGGATTATAGTGCAGACAAAGAAACGTGCCTAGTTAAAGTAAAACGAAGCCTGATTGATGCGCAGCGGAGGCCAAATGCCTACTTTTCGAACAGCAGTTCCCCGGCGCGGTGCGTGGCCTTGACCACCGCCTTGATCAGCGTCACGCGCAGCTTGCCCTCTTCCAGCTCCATGATCCCGTCAATCGTGCAGCCCGCCGGCGTGGTCACCGAGTCCTTCAGCAGCGCCGGATGGTCGCCCGTCTCCAGCACCACGCTGGCCGCGCCCTTCATCATCTGCGCCGCCAGCAGCGTCGCAACGTCCCGCGGCAAGCCCACCTTCACGCCCGCCTCCGCGAACGATTCCAGAATAATGTAGGCAAACGCCGGCCCGCTGGCCGACAGCCCGGTCACCGCATCCATGTGCTTTTCGTCCACCACCACCGTGCGCCCCACGGCGTCGAACATGGCCCGCGCCGTCTCCAGGTCCGCCTCCGTCGCATGCGTCCCCCGGCAAATCCCGGTCATCCCGCAGCCCACCACCGAGCAGGTATTGGGCATGGCCCGCACGACGGGAATTTTTCCTCCAAGGTGCTGCTCGATGTAGCTGGTGGGCACCGAGGCGGCCACGCTGATCACCAGCGTCTTGGGTCCCAGTTCGGGACGAATCTCCTTGAGCACCTCCCCCACTACCTGCGGCTTCACTCCCAGCAGCACAATGTCCGCGCCGCGCACCGCTTCGCGGTTCTCCGTCGTCACGCGCACACCCAGTGCCTTGCTCTGCGCCGCCGCCTTCTCCGCGTGCCGCACCGTCGCCGTCACCCGCTTGGCCGCAAAGAGCCCCTGCTTCAAATACGCGCGGAGTAAAATCCCGCCCAGTTTGCCCGCGCCCAGCACCGCCAGTTTCTGCTCGTTCAGTTTTTTGCCCATGGTTCTTCCATTCTTAACGACCCAGCCGTTTGCGTCAATCGGCGATTTTGGGGATTCCGGATATTTTTTTGCAAGGAAAGACAGGCATGTGCTGGCGGAGCGGAAAGGCCCGCCCTCTCCGGCTGCTGCCCGGAGTCTTGCGACTGAAGAGGGCGGCTACAGATAGGGAGATACGAGGGCTAATCGTGGCGCGCGCCACGCACGATTTTGGCGCAATGCGGCAGGAGATCGGCGATGGCGGCGAGAGACTCAATCGCGCCCTTGGGGCTTCCCGGCAGATTCACGATCAGCACCGTCCCACGCACTCCCGCGACCGACCGCGAAAGCACCGCCCGCGGCGTCTTCTCGACGCCCTTGCGGCGCATTTCCTCGGCGAGGCCTGGGATCAGCCGCTGGCAGAGCGCCGCGGTCGCTTCCGGCGTCACATCCCGCGGCCCGATTCCCGTGCCACCCGTGGTCAGAATCAGGTCCACTTCGCCCGCATCCGCCCAACTGCGCAGTTGCCCTTCAATCTTTTCCTGCTCGTCCGGCACCACCGCGCTGGCCACCGCGCTCCACTCCCGCGCGCCGCAGAACTCTTCCACCGCCGGGCCCGAGCTGTCCTCGTACTCCCCCCGGCTCACCGAATCGCTCACTGTCAGAATGGCCACTCGCATGAAGAATCTTTCTCTACGCATCCACCGCGTCGCGGCTGGCTTCGTCCATGAGCCGCATCGCTTCCATCAACAATCCCGTCGTGTTCTTCGTCGTTGTCGTGCGCCCCGAGGCGTTCGCCGCGTTAAAATCAATCTCGAATTCGCCCGTCGTCCAGCAGATCACCTTGTAGGCTGCGTCGTCGCCTTCCACCCCTCCCACTCGCGCGTCACTGCATTGCCCATTGGCGAAAAACATTTCCCCGGTTTCCTTTTCGTGCCGCACCGTCAGCTTGCACGATTTCGCGCCCATCTCCAGCGACTGCATCAAATCAATGATGCTCATCTCCTCCAGCCGCCCCTGAATCACTCCCGGCCGCGAAGCCCGCTTCTGCATTTTCTCCAGGTGCAGCCGGTCCACCACCTTCTTCGCCGCGCCCACCAGGTCCTTGATGAAAAATGGCTTGGTGATGTAGTCCTCGACGCCCTCCAGCAGCGGCCGCAGCCGCTCCTCGATGTCTCCCCGGCTGGCCATGATCAGGAACGGAACGCTCTTGGTGGCCTCGCGCCCGCGCAATTTCTCAAAGAGCTGCCGCCCGTCCACTCCCGGCATTTTGTAATCGCACAGAATCACGTCCGGCGGATTGTCCATGGCCTTCATCAGCGCGTCCGTTCCGTCGTTCGCGGTGATCACTTCGCAATACGGCTCCATCCCCTTCACGATCAGTTCCCGCACCAGCGGATTATCTTCCGCGACCAGCAGCCGGACCGCCGCTCCTCCCGCGCCACTCATCGCTTCCCGCCCTTCCCTCGTCCGCCCGCGCGCACATAGTGCCCGCTCTTTCCCCCGCTCTTCTCGAGGAGGTGGATTTCCCGGATTTCGATGCCTTTATCCAGAGCTTTGCACATGTCGTAGACCGTCAGGGCCGCCGCGGAAACAGCCACCAGCGCTTCCATTTCCACGCCTGTCCGGGCCGTGGCCGTTACAGCGGCAGCGGATGACAAAGAGGTATCCACTCCGAAGTCCTTTTGGCTGCGGCAATTCCCGCAATTCGCGCCACTTCCAGCGGGTTCCCCTTGGGATTCTTCAGCCGCCGCACCGCCCGCACCACCGCCGCCGGCATCTTCACAAATCCTCGCGCCACCGCCGTCCGCGCCGTCACCGCTTTCTCGGTCACGTCCACCATGCGCACTTCTCCGCTCTTCCCGTAATGCGACAATTTCGTCATCTCGCCTTTGCCCCTCACACCACATCCCTCCGCGGAAGCACCATCGCCCACTCGCCCGCCGCCATCTCCCCCTTATCCCCATCCACCACCAGAAAACAGTTGGCCTGCCCCAGCGCCGCGATGTCGCCCGAGCCGCGCCAGCGCAGTTCCCGCACCACCGGTTCTCCCTCCACCCACGCGATCCGCGCCGGAGTGAAATGCGTCAGCCCGGCATTCTGCCGCACCGCTTCCGCCAGCCGCGCTCGCAGCAGAGCCAGAGGCCGCGCCGGCGCCCCGCTCAGAATATCCAGCGCGGGCGCCGCAAACAGCTCAAACGTCACCATCGTCGAAACGGGATTTCCCGGCAGGCCAAACACCGGCTTGCCCTGGCAGGTCGCAAAGACCGCCGGCTTGCCCGGGCGTATGGCCACCGCATCGAAATGAAATTGCGCGCCCAGCTCCCGCAGCGCCGGCTCCACCAGATCGTATTTCCCCATGGAAACGCCGCCGGAAATCACCAGCGCATCGCAGCGCAAACCTTCCTCGATTTTCGCGCGAATCGCCTCCATGCGGTCCGCCGCGTTGCCGAGAGAAACTTCCACGCCGCCCGCCGAGCGCACCTGCGCGCCCAGCGAAAAATTGTTGCTGTTGCGAATCTGGAAGGGTCCGGGAGTTTCTTCCGCGGAAACAACTTCGTCGCCCGTGGAAAGAATGGCCACGCGCGGTTTCGAATGCACCGTCACCTGCACCGCACCTACTTGCGCCGCCAAACCAATTTCCGCAAAACCCATGCGCTGCCCGGGCCGCAGCAGCGCATTCCCCGCGCGCGCTTCGCTGCCCCTCGCCACGATATTCTGCCCCGCCACTGCGCTGCGCAAAAACTTAACCCGCTCGCCCTCGCGCTCGGTGTGCTCGATCATCACAATCGCGTCCGCGCCCGGCGGCGCGCCCGCCCCGGTCATGATCTGCACGCACGTTCCCGCGGCTAGCGGCGTCGTGGAAGCATCTCCGGCCTTCCACTCCCCCACGCACGGCAGCGCCGCACCCGCCTGCGCCTCCGCCGCGCGCACGGCATAGCCATCGCGCGTCGAACGATGAAAGGGAGGATAGTCGCGGTCGGCGAGAACTTCTCCCGCCAGCACAAACCCTAGCGCCTCGCGTAAAGCGCATTTCGCCACACCCGTCGTCTGCCCGAGCGCGGTCACTTCCCGGATGACGACTTGTCGCGCCTGTTCGTAGGAAAGCATGCTATGTCAAAGATACTACGGCTTTAGCGCCCGTAGGGGCACGGCATGCCGTGCCCGCTGCTACGGCAGCACGATTGCCTGTCCCGCTCTACAACCACGATGCAAACAATGTCCCCGCCGGAATAATCGTCGCGTCCCGCTCCGGTCCCGTCGAAATCATCCCGATCTCCACCTGCAGGAAATCCTCGATAAACTTCAGATACTCGACCGCCGCCTTGGGCAGGCTCTTCGCATCCTTCGCCCCGTACGTCGAAGCGCACCATCCCGGCAGCGTCTTATAGTCCGGCGTTACCTTCGCCAATTCTTCAGCCGAAGGCGGCATCTCCCGGATGATGGAACCCTTGTACTTGTAGCCGGTGCACACCTGAATCTCTTTCTGCGTATCGAACACATCCAGCTTGGTGATCACCAGCGAATCCATCCCGTTGATCATCTTGGCGTAGCGCAGCACCACCATGTCCAGCCAGCCGCAGCGCCGCGGACGCCCCGTCACCGCGCCGTACTCCTTGCCGCGGTCGCGCACTTCCTGCGCTTCCAGTTCGGGCATCTCCGTGGGAAACGGCCCGCCGCCCACGCGCGTGGTGTAGGCTTTCGAAACATTGAGCACGCCCTTGATGCGCGTCGGCGCCACTCCCAGCCCGGTCGTCGCTCCGCCGGCAATCGCGCTCGAGGACGTCACATACGGATACGTCCCGTGGTCAATATCCAGCATGGTGCCCTGCGCGCCTTCGAAAAGCACCGATTTCCCTTTGTCCAGAGCGCTATTGAGCAGTTCCGAAGCATCGCCAATGTAGCCCCGAATCTTTTCTCCCAGCCGCAGCGTCTCCTCAATCGCCCCGGAAAAATCCACGCTCGCTCCGTAGGTTCCCTGGGCGATGGCCGTCTTCTCCGCGATCACCCGCTGCGCCTTTTCGCGAAACCCCTGCGGGTCTAGTAAATCGCAGACGCGCAATCCCCGCCGCGCCATCTTGTCTTCGTACGCCGGGCCGATGCCGCGCGAAGTCGTGCCAATCTTGTTTTCGCCGCGCGCCGTTTCCGCGGCCTTGTCCAATTCGCGATGGTAGGGAAAAATCAGGTGCGCGCGGTTGCTCACGTGCAACCTCCCCTCCACGCTGATTCCCGCCTTGGCCAGCGTCTCGATCTCGCTCACCAGCGCCGCCGGGTCCACCACCACCCCCGTGCCGATCACCGCCTGCTGCTTGGGCCGCAGAATCCCGCACGGAATCAGCTGCAAGACAAACTTCTTCCCGTCGAATATCACCGTGTGCCCGGCGTTGTGCCCGCCCGCGCATCGCGCAATGTAATCGAACGACCCGGCCATGTAATCCACGACCTTGCCCTTGCCCTCATCGCCCCACTGCGCGCCCACCACCACGACCGATTTCATCCTGCGCCTCTCAAACCGCCTGCCCCGATCCTATCGGGGCCCGCACCCCGCCCTTCACTGTCACTGCGTGAAGGAAATTTCAGGCGGGAATTCACACCTACGAACAGACAAATCATCGTACGCCCGCCTCGCTTTCAACGCAAGGCGCACTCTTCCGGGCTTCTCTCGCAATTTTGCTTGACCCTATTCCAATTTTGGGACTAGCCTTTCCTGGGCTCCGGGTTCCTTAATCTACGACGTGCCGGACCTTCCCCCTTGTTTCCCCTCGGATTGACCGCACGCCACTTCACAAGAAGGAGAATCAACGTCCATGTCTAAACCAATCCGCTTTTCTTTGGCTCTACTCGCTCTCGCCTGCTTCGCCGCGGCTCTTGCCGCGCAGGAACCGGCGATGACCGGACCGCCCAAAGTCCTCACCATCTTCCGGGAATATATCAAGCCACTCAAATCCGCGGATCACGAAAAAACCGAGGCTGCTTTTGCCCGCGCTTACACCGCCGCTAAATGGCCCCAGCACTATCTCGCTTTTGAGTCCCTCTCCGGCAAACCCCGCGTGCTCTTCGTGGGCCCCTACGAATCCATGGAGGCATGGGAAAAGGACGTTCACGCGCAGCAAAAAAATCAGTCTCTCTCCGCGGCTCTTGATCGCGCCGCCAGAGCCGATAGCGCCAACCTTGATTCCGCGGACGCGTTTGTCCTGCGCTACCTCGAGGAATACAGCCGGCCCTCCAAGCGCGACCTCTCCAAGGCTCGCTACTGGACCCTCACGCGTTTCTACGTCAAGCCCGGCCACGAAATGGAGTTCCTGCAAATCGCCAAGGCCTACAAGGCCGCCGCGGAAAAGGACGTGCCCGAGGGCAACTGGGCGATGTACAGCGCGATGTACGGCGGGCCCAGCGGATCTTTTGTTTTGTTTGAACACAGCGAATCGGGCGCGGAACTGGATCGCCAGAGCGCAGTCGAGGAGAAGTACATGGCCTCGATGGGCGGGGAAGGGATGAAGAAGATCGCCGAACTCGCCGCCGCTTCCATCGAATCTTCGGAAAGCAATCTCTTTGCCGTGAACCCCCGGATGAGCTATCCACCGGCCGAATGGGTAAAATCCGACCCCGAATTCTGGACGCCCAAGAATGCCGCGCCACCCGCCGCGGCGCCGCCTGCTGCGTCCAAGGACGAGGAAAAGAAGCCCGCAGCCAAGCCGTAGTTCCGCGGTCGAATGACCTGCAAAAAGATAAAATCTGTCATTCTGGGTCCCGGCGTCTTTTGCCGGGACGAAGAATCTCAGCTGAACGCGCTACAGTAACTTCCCGTTGAGATCCTTCGGCGAACCGGAACGGTTCGCCGAAGGATGACTGGTTGAAGTGAGCCTTCCCCCTTACCGTCCGCCCAACTCCGCATAGCGGAAACAACTCACCAGGTGGTCGTTCACCATGCCCGTGGCCTGCATGTGCGCGTAACAGATCGTCGAGCCCACGAAGCCGAACCCGCTCTTTTTCAGATCCTTGCTCAGCGCATCCGATTCCGCCGTCCGCGCAGGGATTTGTTTGTGCGTCTTCCAGACGTTCTGCTTCGGCTGCCCACCCACGAAGCGCCAGATGTAGGCGTCGAACGTCCCGAACTCCTCCTGCACCTTCAAAAACGCCCGCGCATTGGCCACGGCCGAAGCGACTTTCAAACGGTTGCGCACGATTCCCGCATCCTTCAGTAGCGCCTGAATCTTGCGCCGGTCATATCGCGCCACGCGCGCGGGGTCGAACCCGTCGAACACTTCGCGGTAACGCTCTCTCTTGCGCAGAATCGTGTCCCAGCTCAATCCCGCCTGCGCTCCCTCCAGAATCAGGAATTCGAAAATCGTGCGGTCATCATGCACCGGCACGCCCCATTCCGCATCGTGATAAGGAATATTCAGCGCATTCCCGGCCCATGTGCAGCGTACCACTTCGCCTCCATTCACGTTATTGCTGCACATGCAGAAGCACATCCACGGTCAGATTCTCTTCATTGAGGTGCGTTTCCACCGACACTCTCCCGGCTCCCTCGGCCGATGCCAGCGCGCCGGGCCGGAACGCAGCTTGCATGTATTCCTTCACGGAGCCGCCATCGAAAATCTCTCCGCTCTGCAGCCGCCATTTCCCTCGCAAGCGCTTCTCCAGCGCCTCCGAGGCCCCGTCCACTTCAAACTTTCCCATGCGGTACTGCGCCCCTTCCAAAATCGTCACGCGGAAATGAACGGTTGCGGCGGTATCGTCAAATACCGGCTCCGCCTTCAGCCGCGCCGCGACGTATCCCTTGCCTGCGTACATCTGCGCAATCGTCTCCCACCCCTGCGCAATTTTCTTCTCCCCGGCCACTTCTCCAGGCTTCATCTTCGTCATCTTATCCAGCTCGCCGGCGGACAACACGCGGTTTCCGGTCCATTCCGCCGGCTCCCAACGATAAGCGATACCCTCCGTCAGCCGGTAGGCGATCTCCATCGTGTAGTCGTTGCTTCCCTCAACGTGCTGCAGCACCTTCGCCAGCGGTTCCTCGATTCTCATCCGCAGATACCCGCGTTCGCGGTAAAACGGCACGAGCGTTCCCTGGCCAAAAAGCATGCAATCCATCAGGGAATAATTTCTCCCGATCAGCGGCTTCGCTTCCCGCTGCAACACCGCTTCTTCCACCGCCTGCCTGCCCTGAAACGCCACGCTCTGAATCTTGATGCGGGGTCCTTTCACCAGAAATAGGTGATCCCAATTGGCGTCGTTCAGCGCGCCGATGCGCGTTTGTTCCACCGTTCCGGCAACCCCTTTGGTCTTCAGATACCTCTCCAGCGAGGCCGCGATCTCATCCAGCATCCCCCCCGATTCCGGCGCCTGGCCGTCATAAAGCGGCACTTCGCGGCGCAGCCGCTCCTCCAGTTCCCGCGGATCGCCCCAGATAAAATTCCCAAACGAACAGCGGTGGAATTTGCCCGCTTCTTTCACTAAAAACTCGACCTCCGCGCGCTCCCCGGCGAAACGGTAGCGGAAGCTCACCTGCTCGAATGCTCCGGTCTGCCCCAGCCTCTGCGTCGCGGCGTTCAGAGCGTTGTCGTTGAACGGATCGTCCTTATGCAGCCCGCTGGCCGCAAGGATCTGTTGTTCGCTGTAGTGTTTTTGTCCGGTGACGCGCATGCTTCCCAGGCGGCGCTCCGCCGGATGGGTCTGCGCCGCGGCGAAGCGCTCGGGCACAATCAGCAGATAGAAGGAAAAGAGCAAGCCCGCGATTTTCGCGGACGCACGGTATAAAGTCATGGCGGGGATTGTATGACCATTCCCCGTCATTCGTAAATCGAAGAATTGCCCCGGAGGTCACCCAAGGCCAAGGGAATGCTCTACTGCTTGATGGAGTGAATGATGATGGTGTTGCCGCCGAGCAGCACCGGGTCGGACACCAACTCCGCGGTCCAACGGTCTTTGCGGCGCGCTTCCGGCGTCAGCCGGGCCAGCAGGCGAATGAGGGCCACCAGCGGCCAATACAGCCACTGGTTGGCTTTTTTGCAGTCGCGGTAGACGCCCTGGATGGCGAAGCCGTTCTTTTCCAGGTAATAACGCAGCTCGTTGTAGCCGATGGGATTGGCGTGCACCGCGATTTCGTCCTTACCGGCGTAGTCGTAACGAATTTTCGTCTTGGACTGGTCGGAGAGCGGCTTGAAGTGCGAGGTGTAGCCGAAGAGAAGCCACTTCAGGCGTTCCTCGATGTTCATGATGTTGGGCACGCTGATGATCAGGTGGCCGCGCGGCTTCAGCAGGCGGCGGTATTCACGAAAGGCCTGCGGCGGCGAATCGATGTGCTCGAGCCCGTCGAGCGAAGTGATGTATTCGAAGCTCTCCGACGCGTAAGGCAGCGTGCCGGACAGATCTCCCTGCTTGATCTCCACGCCGTCCAGGCGAAACAGTTCCGCATAGAGGTCGCTGCAGCGCACGTCAAATCCCGCGGCCACCATGCGCTCGGCCAGCGCGCCTTCTCCCGCGGGGCAATCCAGAATTCTTCCGCGCGGCAGCGGCTCCAGGATTTTCATCACCGTATCGTGCAGTCCCGGCCGGGACATGGCCTGCGGCCCGCGCTCGCCCGCCAGCATGGGCGGGTGCGAAGCCGGCTTGATCTTCCGTGAGGTCGTCTCGGCTGCTTCCATGATTCCGTCTCCAGACAGACTCGTGCGCGCGTTTCGTCCCTGCCGCCGCTTGTTGGGGAGTTATCCCAGGTGCCGGTCGAGTTCCTTGGTGATGTGCTCCTTGGGAACGGCGCCGACGATCTGCCCGACGACCTGCCCGCCCTTGAAGACCAGCAGCGTGGGAATGCCGCGAATGTTGAAGCGCCCCGCCGAATTCATGGCTTCATCCACGTTCAGCTTGGTCACTTTCACCTTGCCGGCGTAGTCCTGGGCCACTTCCGCCACCGTGGGCGCCAGCATGTGGCACGGGCGGCACCATTCCGCCCAGAAGTCCACCACCACCGGCTGGGTCTGGCTGGCCGTGATCACTTCGGCCTCGAAATTTGCGTCATTCACCGCCAATACGTTCTCTGCCATTTTCGTTTCCCCTGTGGGCGTCCCGCGGGCCGCCTCGATATTGAATTCCCTGCCCTGCCAAATTCTATCAATTCCGCCAATCAGACTTTAGATGCTGCTCCGCGCATTTGGTTTCGTCCCGCCAGCGCTTCCTCATATAGCTTACCGTACTCGGCGGCGGATGCCTTCCAGGAAAAATCGCGCCCCATCCCCGCAGCCTGAATCTTCCGCCACAGCGCGTCGTCCTTATAACACGTCAGCGCCTCGCGCAACGCCCCCATCATCGCCTCGCCAGTATAGGCCGCGAACTTGAACCCGGTTCCGGTTCCCGTCGCCGGGTCCACCGCCTCAATCGTATCATCCAAACCGCCCGTGGCCCGCACCACCGGCACCGTGCCGTATTTCAGGCTGTAGATCTGGCTCAGGCCGCAGGGCTCGTAGCGCGAGGGCATCAGGAAAATATCCGCTCCGGCCACGATCTTATGCGCCAGCTCGTCGTTGTAGGCGATCTTCACGCCCGCGCGCCCCGCATGCTTCGCCGCCAGCCGCTTGAACATTTTTTCGTAGCGCTCCTCGCCCTGGCCCAGCGCCACCAGCAGAAGGTCTTCTTTCAGCAGCGCTTCCGCCTGCTCTTCGATCAAATCGAACCCCTTCTGCCCCGCGAAGCGCGACACCATTCCCACCACCGCGCGCCCTTCCCCGTTTTTTCCCAAATGAAACGCTTCCAGCAGGTCCGCGCGGCATTTTTTCTTCCCGCGCAACTCCGCCGCCGAATAATTCGCCGCGATCTTGCGGTCCGTCTCCGGATTCCACTCCGCGTAATCCGCGCCGTTCAAAATCCCGCGCAAGCGCCCGCGCCGCTCGCGCACCACGCCATCCAGCCCATGCCCAAACTCCGGCGTCTGAATCTCCTCGGCGTATTTCCGGCTCACCGTGGTCAGGTAATCCGCGTACACCAGCCCGCCCTTGAGCAGGTTCACGCTGTCGAAAAATTCAAGGCCTCCCGGATGATATTCGCTCTCCGGAATGCCGGCGCGCTCGAGCGCCTCCTTTTCGAACAGCCCGTGATAGCCCATATTGTGAATCGTGAACACCACCGGAATCTTGTTCACCGCCGGATCATTGGCAAATTCCGAGCGCAGCAGCACCGGCAGCAACCCGGCCTGCCAGTCGTGGCAGTGAATCACCTCCGCCGGCCACACCTGCTTTACGATTTCAATCGCCGCGCGGCAGAATTCGCCATAGCGCTCGGCATTGTCCGCATAATCGCCGCTGCGGTCGCCGTAAATCCCCTCGCGGTCGAAATACTCGGCGTCCTCCACAAAAAAATAGCGCACGCCCTTCACGCGCCGCCCGCCGGTAATCGCCGGAAACCGCAGCGCCCCGCCCTGCGCCACCGTCACGCTGGCCTTCACCACCGGCCCGGGCTTGATTCCGCGGTAGCGCGGCAGCACCACCGCCACCTCGTGCCCCGCCTCCACCAGCGCCTTGGACAGCCCGCCGACCACGTCGGCCAGCCCGCCCGTCTTCGCGTAGGGCACTCCTTCGCTCGCCACCAGCAGTATCTTCATCGTCCGCCCGGCAATCCGCTCGTCAATCGGCCCACCGCAACTTCGTATTTCAGGATAAGAAAAAACCGGATCTGGCGGAGGCGTGTGGAAGTCGAATCCACCATTCCTGCCTCGATGGCAGGGATCGCCGGCTTTGAAGGCCGGGAGAGTCACCGGACCCCTTTCGCCCCCGCTGCAATTATAGGGATTCCCGGCTCCGCGCGCCAATGCGCCGCCCGCCGGCTGATTGCCATTCCGCCGCTCTACTGCCGCACCCCGCCGCTCTGCGCCGCCTGCGCCCGCGCCAGCGCCGCCACCAACTGGTGCAGCGCCGGCGCCGTGCACACTTCGTAGTAAGAATGCTCCGTGGCCTTGCCGATCCGCCCGTCCGGCAGCAGTTCCCGCGCATATCCCTTGCGCAGCACAATCAGCTCCACCGAGTCTCCCAGCGGCACTTCCCCGTAGCACAGCGTCACCTGGTCCCGGCCCCAGGGCATCTCCAGCGCCGTCTCGATCCGGTCCATGGAGATCTCTTCCGACAATTTCTTAAATCCGTCCTCGTTCAGCTCGATCCCGTTCATGTTGTAGCGCACCAGAAACTCATCCGCCTCTTCCGCCGAGGCTCCTTCCACCACCGAGAGAAACTGAAACACGCTGAAGTGTGTCTTCTGCCCCGCCAGCAGCCGCCGCGCCAGCTTGGCGCATCCCGAGAGCCGGTCCGAGAGGTTCAGCGCCTTCGAAATCATGATCTTGGAATCCCCGTCCGTCCAATACGCCGGCGCGTCTCCCTGAAACGCGATGCCGCTGCCGATCTCCAGCCGCGGCAGTTCTCCCGCCGACGCCTTGTCGTTGTACGTATTGGAAACCGCGCGAATCTGCCGCGCCAGCACGCACGCCTTGGCCACCACCCGCGCATACGCCTGGTTCACGTCCGTCTCGAAGATCGCCAGAATAATCGCGTCCCCTTCGATGAACACCTTCTTCGCGTCGTAGCGGTCCAGCAGCTTCTTCACCGGCTCGTGCAGATTCATGCTGAAATGCGACGCCGGATTCAGCCCCCGCGCCAGCAGATCCTGGGTCATCCCCGTGGACCCGCGCACGTCCGTCTTGATGATCACGTGCGAGATCACCCGCTCTTCCGCCGCCCGCGCCTCCCCTTGCAGCACGCACTCATAGAGCCGGTTGTTCATCCGCGAAAGATCCCGCATCTGCTCCGTGGTCACCAGGCTCACGCGCTCCATGCACGCCGCCAGATGCTCCGCGTCCCGCAGGTCCCTCCGCAGCCGCAGAAAATCCGTGGCGAACTTCAGCACCAGCGGTTCCTTCTCGCTCCTCGAATATTTCCGGATCCTCCTGGCCAGCTCTTCCAGCGGCTTCAGCGACAACTGCCGCGCCGGCACCTGCTTCAGCACCTCCTCCACCCGCTTCAATTCCTCCTTGGAAACCAGCGCCTTCCTCAATTGCTGCAAATGCACCGGCGGGCAGTATTCGTGCCGCACCGGCCGCACCTCGTAACTGGCCAGCACGTGCAGCAGCACTTCCCGCTCTTCCAGCCGGTCAATCAGCCGCCCCAGCAGCTTCCCCCGCTTGCCCGCCTCTTCTCCCTCCGCCGAGGCCACGTCAAACATCCGCCGCGCATTTTCCGGCTCGTTCAGGTAATCTCCCAGCCGCCCCGCGTTTTCCTTCTGGTAAAAATCCATCTTCTGCCGCGCCTCATCCATTTGCGGCCCCAACTCCTCCAGCCGCACCTGCTGGTGCTTCAAGCGCATCTCCACGTCATTCAGCGAGGCCCGCACATCCCCCGGCTCCGCCCCGCCCATGAAGCGCGACAGCAGACCTCCGCCTCCGCCCTCCTGCTTGCGCAGCAACGCCTCCCGCTGCTCCTCCAGCGTGGCGATGTCCTTGCGCACCGCGTGCACCTGCTCCAGCAGTTCGCCGTAGCTCTTCCCCGCTTCCCCCTGCTCCGATTCCAGCGACAGCTCGATCCCCGCCTCCCGCACAAACTGCTGAAACAGCGCGTCCATCTCCTCGAAGCGGTCCGGGTCCCGCGCATAGCTCCCCAGCAGCACGTAATTTTCCAGAAAAAATATCTCGTCCTTGCCCCCGTCCAGAAACACGATGCGGTTCTTCAGCAGCTCATAGACCGGCGCGTAGTCCTCCCCGAAGAGCGCCTTGCGGGCCTTGCTGATTACATTTTCCTCGATGTCGATCAGCATCTGCTGGATCTGCTGCCCGGGCCCCCGCAGCACGTTGCGCCGCGCCGCCTGCAGCTCCGAGAGCCGCGCCTTCAATACGTGGGCCCCCTGGCTGCGCTCGAAATATTCGCCCCGCTGGCGGATCCAGGCCTTCCCCTCCAGCAGTAGGTTGCCGAACTGGTTGCCCAGCTCCTGCGTCAGGAACTTCACCAGCGCCACGCGGAACAGGTGGTCAATCTCGATGTTTTTGTGGTGTTTGGCCTGCGTCAGCGCGCCATGCAGCAATTCATTCAGCAGCTTGCGGTACCCGCTGCTGTCAATGCTCTTCGCCGGACGCACCTCGATCCCGGCCAGATACGTATTGCTCACCGTCTGCCGGATCAGTTCAAAGAGGTATTCGCGCGAGGCTTGGACGAACTTGGGACTGAGGTAGACGTCGTAATGGATATTGTCAACGCCAATGGCGATCGATCCCAGCGGGATCGTCGCATGATATGGCGTTAATTCGATCCGGCCCGATCCTCCCGGGTCCGATGAAAACAGTTCAGTCGGCATGCAACCCGCCCCAACGGGCAATCTTTACCGTAACAACCCCTCCCATGAGGGGCAAGAACACATCCTGGGAGCGTTCACGGGAGGTTAACGGGTAAGCCGTTTTGTGCCCTATTCATCATCCCCGCCCATCACCCGAATCCTTCTCTGGTCCCCTCCCAGATGCTCCAGCCGGATGCGCACCTTCGGCCACTCCCCCGGCACTGGCACCCTCTCCGGCCACTCCAGAATCACCACGCCCGGCTTCGCGAAAATGTCCTCCATCCCCAGCGATTCGAAATCCGCCGCGCTCTCGATGCGGTACAGGTCCGCGTGATACACCTTCGCGCCCTTCCCATACACATGCACCAGCGTAAACGTCGGGCTGGTCACTTCCTCTTCCTCCGCCGCTCCCAGCCCGCTGACAATCCCCTTGGCCAGCGTCGTCTTCCCGCTGCCCAGCTCTCCGTAGAGCAGCACCAGCACCGGCGCCTTCAACTCCGCGGCGATCTCCCGCCCCAGCCTGATCGTCTCTTCCGCCGTGCTCGTGATGCGCTCCCTAACCACGCTTCTGCAACTCTCCCAGCAGTTCCCGCCGCGCCGCCGGAATGGCCTCCGCCACCTCGCTGGCCAGCAGCCCAGAACAATCCCTTCCCCGCGTCGCGCGCTCCGCCGCCACTCCGTGCAGGTACACACCCAGCGCCGCCACTCTGGTTCTATCTTCGCTCCCCCATTGCGCCTCCAGCCCCGCCAATACGCCCGTCAGCACGTCTCCCGACCCGCCCTTGGCCAGCCCCGCGTTTCCGCTCGTATTCACAAATACGCTTCCCTCCGGCCCCGCCACCACCGTATGAAACCCCTTCAGCACCACGCACGCATTCCACCGCCGCGCCGCCTCGACCGCCGTGCCCAATCGATCCGCCTGCACCGCCGCGCTTGTGCTCCCCATCAGCCGCGCCATCTCTCCCGGGTGAGGAGTCACTGTCAGCGGCCTCCCCTGGTTCCCCTTCAGCATCTCCGTCTGCCCCGCATACGCATTCAGCCCATCCGCATCCAGGATCACCGGTATCTCCGCCCCGCCCACCACTTCCCGGATGAACTGCTGCGTCGCCGCCTGCGTTCCCAGCCCCGGCCCCAGTCCCATCACGCTTTTCCCCGCCAATATCCGCGCCATCCGCCCATACCCAAAACTGCTCAGGTCCGCCGTTCCTTCCTCCGTCGTATCCAACCCTTCGGTCATATATTCCGGCTGTCCCACGGCCACCTCCGCGCGCACCGCGCCCGGCACCGCCACCGTCACCAGCCCCGCTCCGGCCCGCAACGCTCCCCGCCCCGCCAGCACCGCCGCCCCGCTCTTCCCCACCGACCCGCACACCAGCAGCACGTGTCCATACGATCCCTTGTGTGTTCCCGCCGCCCGCACCAGCCGCAGCCCGGCAAACTCCCCCGGCTCGCACCAGCGCACCCGCCCTTGCCCCACTCCCTCCACCAGCGCCGCGGGCGATCCAATCTGCCGCACCCGCAGCGTCCCTATCGCGGCGGCATCCCGCGAAACCAATTGCCCCACCTTCGGCGCCGTGAACGTCACCGTCACATGCGCCTGCAAAACCTCTCCCTCGGCCGCCCCGCCATCCGAGGGCAGCCCCGAGGGCATATCCACCGCCACAATCAGTCTCGGCCGGCTGCTCGTCCCGTTACCGGATAAACGGTTCACGTCCGCAATAGCCTGCGCCACCGCCCCTTCCGCCGCTCCCCGCAAACCCGTCCCCAGCAGCGCATCCACAATCACGTCCGCGCCTGCCACCTCCGCCCACGCCGCTTCCCATCCCGCCGTATCCACAACCTCCGTGACTCCTTCTCCGCCCTCCTTCCACCGCGCCAGATTCTCCGCCGCGTCTCCGCGCATCTCCGCCGCCCGCCCAAAGAGCATCACCCGCATCTGATAGCCCGCGCTCTTCAGGTAGCGCGCCGCCACCAGCCCGTCCCCTCCGTTGTTGCCCTTCCCGCACAGCACCGCCACGCGCACCGGCAACCCCGGCACGTTCTCCCGCACATGCTCCGCCACGAGCCTTCCGGCTTCTTCCATTAATTGTCTCGAGGGGATTCCGAATCGCGCGCTGCTCAGGCGATCCACTTCGCGCATTTCGGCCGCGGTAAGTGCTTTCATGGATGGTTCACACTGCGAAACTGCCTATTCCCACCGGGTTCCGTAGGGGCGGGGCTTGCCCCGTCTGCTTCAGAACAAGCAGGACTTCCAATTCGGGCGTAACACAAAAACTCTCCAGGCCTCCATCGCCCGGCGCGGCCTACAACATCCACCCGCCGCTCACGTTCACTACCTGCCCGGTCACGTACTCCGATTCCTCCGACGCAAAAAACAGCGCCGCCGCGGCCACGTCCTCCGCCGTCGGCGGCCGCCCGATGGGAAAGCGCGCATCCTTCATCCGCCGCGCTTCGTTCAGCGTCAATTCCTTCTCGTCAATGTTCGACGGGTTGACCACGTTCACCGTGATCCCGTTCTTGGCCTCTTCCAGCGCCAGCGACCTCGACAGCGCCACCACCGCCGCCTTGGCCGCCGCATACGCCGAAATCTTGGCCTGCCCGAACGCCCGCTCCGCTCCCACCGCTCCCATATTGATGATGCGGCCCCAGCGCCCCTTGCGCATGTGCGGCAGCACCGCCCGGCACATATAGAAGACGCTCTGCAGGTTCGACGAAAAAATCTGGTTCCACTCCTCCACCGACGAGTCCGCCAGCACTCCCCAGCGGAAATCCCCCACGTTGTTCACCAGAATATCCACCCGCCCGAAGCGGTCCACCACCGTCTGCACCAGTTGCTCCGCGCGCGCCGGCACCGTGATATCCGTCTCCACCGCCACGCAGTCCGCTCCCACCGTCTGGATCTGCCGCAGCGTCTGCTGCGCCGCCGCCTTATTCGACCGGTAAGCCAGCGCCACCCGCGCGCCTTCCTGCGCGAAGCGCAGCGCGATTCCCCGCCCGATTCCCCGGCTGCCTCCTGTTATCAATACCACGCGGTTTCGTATCGCCATAAGTTTCGCCGTTAAGTTTTTCAGTATAGCCCAGCAAAGCCCCTTCTTCTATATTCCTTCTTACCCTGCTTTTCCGCCACCAAATTTTCATTTTCTTTTTCGGATTTGCGAAGCAATTGAATAGAATTCCTCGGACCCTTCTTGTGTCCCCACGAAGAGCAGGGTCAGCCGCTCGGTTGACCAGCATTCTAGCGATATGGGATCGGTCGTCGGAAGATGCATCAATTCGCGAAATTGATAGCCTCCCAAACAGGCGATTCGTTCGTCGGATACCTCCACGGTTCTTTCAAAATCTCTTCGGCCATCGGGTTCCGCCTGAGTTCGCATGGCATTAATCCAAGAATCGAAGTTACGAAATGGACGAGAGCGGACATCGATGGTGATCACGTTTCCAGGGCGTCCAGGCTTTCTCCGGCGCGTATCACCCAACAAAATACTATGTGGACTCTCCAGATACAAAACTCGCCAATGGTCGGGCACCGGAACTTCGTAATCATCAACAACTACCGAATATCCGTGCCTCCAATGCCAGACCCTGGCTGCAATCTGTGGCCACCTGATATAGACGAGGTATCCTCCCGCCACAGGGATCAGAACGAGTAACAACAGCCGCAACACTCGGTTCCTCTTTGTCATCTTGGTACCCGGATGTTTCCTTACCCCAACCGCGCCACAATCACCGTCATATCGTCCGCCTGCTCCCCCGCCCCCGCCCATTCGTCCGCGGCGTTCATCAGGGCCTCGGCAATCTCTCGCGGCCCCGCCCCCTGCCTGCGCATCGCCTCCGCCTCCAGCCGGTGCATCCCGAACTCCTCCCCGTACTCATTCTCCGGCTCCACCAATCCATCGCTGTACCCGATCAGCAGCGTCCCCGGCGCTGCCTCCAGCTCCCCTTCTTCATACCGGTAATCTTCCACGACCCCCAGCACCATCCCTCCGGCTTCCAGCCTCTGCGCCACCCCTCCCGCGATGCACACCGCCGGCAGGTGCCCCGCATTCGTGTAGCGCAGCCGCCGCGTGGTGCTGTCATACACTGCCAGAAACAGCGTTGCAAACCGGTCCTCGCTCGTATTCCGCACCAGATGCCGGTTCAGCCGGGAAACCACTTCCGCCGTGCTCAGGCTCCCGCTTCCCTCCAGCAGCGCCTGGCTCCTCAGCGCCGCCTGCAGGCTGGCCATCAGCAGCGCCGCCGAGATCCCCTTCCCGGATATGTCCGCCACCACCATGGCCACTTGCGACGGCCCCATCTGAATGAAATCGTAATAATCCCCGCTCACCACCCGCGCCGCGCGGCAGGCCGCCTCCAGTTCCACTCCCGGCACCGCCGGCATTTTCCGGGGAAACAGCTGCGCCTGCACCTCCCGCGCGATGGAGATTTCATTTTCCAGATTCTGCAGTTGCCTCTGTTCCGCGATCAACTGGTTGATCGAATGCGTCATCTTGTTGAATGAGTCTCCCAGCACGCCCAGTTGGTCCCGCCGCTCCACCTTCACCCGGTACGTCAGGTCACCCGCCTGCACATGCTGCGTCGCCCGGTAGAGTTCGTCCACCGCGCCGGTGATCGCCCGCGTCAGGATGATCCCCGTCACCAGCGCCCCCGCTTCGATCAGCAGCAGAAACACCGTGGCCATCTGGAAATACAGCAGCTTCCCCCGGCTCAACTCCCCCAGCGAGGAAAATATCCTGCGGTTCAACTGCGACGGCCGCGCCTTGAAAAAGGCGAAGACCGGATGCCCCCGCTCCACCCTCTCCCCGCCCGCCACATACGTCGCCTCCAGCTTGGAAAAGCCCTCGATCACCGGGTCCACCCAATACTCCGCCGCCTGCAGCGCCCGCCGCCGCGTGGCCACCCTCCCCACCGCGCGATAGTCCGCCTCCCCGATCCTCACGCTGTTCGTCTTCTTGCCCGCCTCCACCCGCTGCGCCACCGTCACCTGCACCGGCCCCAGCTCCGGCGCCAGCGTCTCCAGGAACTCTCCCGTCACCGGCACGCCCAGCTCCACCACCTTGGCCCCTTGGCCCCCTTCGAGGCGCCTCAGCACCGTCAGCCGCAGTTGCCCCCCGGTCTGCACAATCCCCGCAAACGACCGGGCCCGCTCCCCCGCCAACTGCTGCAAATAAGATGTATCTTCTTTGTAATCAATATGTAAGCCGGGCAAGTCCGCCCTCGCTGCCACCCCCGTCGCCGACCCTCCCGCCAGGCTTTCCGCCGCGCTCTGCATCAGTTCCAGACGGCTCTGCACATCCTCGTAAAGCAGATACGCTCCCAATTGTGAATAGAGAATTTGTCCCGCCAGGACGGCCAGCACCATCAGCAGCAGCACGGGCACCACGGCAATAAACAGATACGCGACAATCAGCCGGCTGCGCAGGCTCCACAGCACCCGCTCCCGCGACCATTTCGCCAGCCGCACCGCCAGATACCCCGCCGCCACCACTCCCGCGAACTTCAAAATCCCGCCCAGCGTCCCCAGCCCCACCGCCTGCGCCACCGCTCCCGCCGCCACAAACCCCAGCGCCGCAGCGTCCAGCCGCGTCACCCGCTTCCCGATTTCCCGCGCTCTTGCCGTTAGCCTGTTCATGGGCGCCCGTTGCGAATCTTACTCTACCCGAAGCCATAGGCAAGAAAGAAGAGGACGCCGCTGCCGGAACGCGCCAAAAACAAACGCGGCGCGGAAGCTCTTCGCCCCCGCGCCGCACTTCCTGCTCTTGCTGTCTCTTCCGCTCAGCTGTGCCCGCGCACCCGGCTGTGCTTCACGCTATAGGTGAAGTAAATCACCAGCCCGATCACCAGCCAGATGATCAACCGCGCCCAGTTGATCCACCCC
>JAIQGC010000060.1 GCA_020072805.1 Terriglobia bacterium | reverse complement strand
CCATGCGTGCACGTCGGCAAGCCCGCGCCGCCAGGCATCGGCTTCCGCGGCGCTCGCCAGCGCCAGGATGCGCTCCCAGCGCTCCCGCGGCGTTCCCGAGCGTGGATCGAGCAGCAAGTAAGCCTCCGCCGTAAGCCGCAGCAGTGCCGCGCCTACGATCCGTTCACCACCCACGATCCGCCCGCCACCCACGCTGTCATCCCGACCGGAGGGCCGCGCCTTTTGAGGCCCGCAGCGGAGGGATCTCTCCTCCTCCCCGGCGCTGCCCTCTCTTTCCGCCAGCACGAGCCGCGTCACGAACAGCGGATTATCCAGGTCCGGCAGCGGATAGGAAAATCCCTGTGCCGCATGAATCTCCCGCAGCGCTTGCAGATCCCCGGGAAAATATTCCCGCACGCTCACAGGAGCGACGCTTTCACCCGGATTTCGCCCGGCACGCCAAATCCATTTCCTCCGCGCACCGCGCCGCCGCTCAGCGCGCCGCTTCCGCTCGAAGGCAGCGGCGCCGGCCCGGAACTTCCGCCGCCGGTCACGGCGATGGGCGGATTGCCAAAGGCCACCGGAGCGGAAGGGAGCGAGCCGAGATATTGCGAATATGCCCGCCAATAAAGCGTCTGGTTGCCCAGTTGCACATAGAGATTGCGCGAAGCGCCCAGAAAATAGACGCGCGGAGAGGCGAAAGCCGGCGTGGTGTCCGATTCGGCGAAATAGAAAAGCCCCGGGCGCGTTCCCGCCGGGTCGCTGATGGCCAGGTCAAACCAGCCATTGGCCGAGCGCACCGCCAGCGCGGCCACCGGAGCCGGCGCGGCCATGGCCATGCCGGGGTCCACGCCGGCGCGCTGCGCCGTGGCGTTCACCGCCGCGACAATCTTCGTCAGCGTCTCGTAGAGGTGCGGATCGCGGTCTTTGTACGTTGCGAGTTGGCTAATTGTCAGCATAAGGAATGGGGTTGCAAGTTTTCGCCCCTAGCCTCTTCGTCCTATTGACACTGCCATGGGTGGACCGAATACTGGCCGCAGCAGGGAAAAGACTTTACGGCTTCCCTCTCACGGTTGCCGCAAAAGCATGGGGTGTATGCAAAGCTCGAAGAACAGATCCTCGGAAACGGAATCAACCCTTCCGGATACGGCCAGCGAGACGGCCAGCCGGTTGCGTACGGCTGCTCCCGCTGTTGATTCGTTCCAGCCGGGCCCCTCCACGTTTCTCAAGATCGCGCCCACATGCTATATCGCGCCCGTCAGCGATTCCGCGCACTGGCAGTGCGTCAGCCCGCAGATCGAATCCCTCACGGGCATCTCCTCGCGCGAATGGGTGGCTCGCAAGCAGGACTGGACCGAGCGGGTTTACCCGGAAGACTCCGCGCGGGTTCTGGACGACCGGCAGCGCGTGGTGGAAAAGGGCGGCCGCTGCGAACTGGAATACCGGATTACTGGAAAGGATAATTCCCCGCGCTGGGTGCGCGAAACCATCAGCGTTTCCCAAGGCGCCGACGGCAAGCCTCTCTTTCTGCAGGGATTCCTCACCGACATCACCGAATACCGGGAAAGCCAGCAGTCCCTGCGGGTCTCCCAGGAGCACCTGCGGCTGGCCATGGACCTGGCCGAAATGGGCGCATGGGAACTGGATGCCGTCACCGGCACGGGCCATCACGACGAGCAGATGGCGCGGCTCTTCCGCCATCCCGGCATCGAGGAGTTTGTCCCCACGCTGGATGACATTCTCAATATGGTGCACCTCGACGACCTTCCGCGCGTGCGCAGCGCCATCGGCGAGGCCATGAGTTTTGGCAAACCTTTTTCCCTCGACTTCCGCGCGCAGTTCCGCGACGGCTCAATCGAATGGCGCGCCATTCACGGCCGCGCCATCCGCGATGAATCCGGGAAAATCCTGCGCCTGGCCGGCGTCGCCCAGAATATTGACGCTCGCGTCCACGCCGAAGCCGCTCTGCGCCAGAGCGAGGAACTTTATCGCTCGCTCATCGAGCGCCTCCCCGGCATCGTTTACATCTGCGAGCTGGGTCCCACCGGCAAATGGTCCTACGTCAGCCCGCGCATCCAGGATTACCTCGGATTTTCTCCCGAGGAATGGGTCGCCGACCCGCGCAATTGGTACAACTGTATCCATGCCGATGACCGTGAAGCCGCTCTGGCCTCCGAGGAGATCTGCCGCCAGACCGGCGCGCCGATTTTGTCCGAATACCGCATGATGACCCGCGACGGGCGCTGCCTCTGGTTCCGCGATGAAGCCGTCATTCTGGACAGCTCCCCCTCGCAAGCTCCGGTCATCTACGGCATTCTCTACGACATCACCAGCCACAAACTCGCCGAAGAAGCCCTCCGCGAATCTCGCGAGCGTCTGGATCTCGCCCTGGACGCCAGTGATCTGGGCATGTGGTCCTGGGACGCATCCACCGGGAAAATTTCCTGGGACGACCGCCAGTGCGCCTTGTACGGTCTCCGCCCGGACCAGGCCCCCGCTACGGTGGAACAATTGCTTGCCCTCGTTCATCCCGAGGACAGGGAATCGTTCCGAGGAGCGGTCAGCCACAGCCTTCAGGCCGACATTCCCATCACCGTCGAATTCCGCGTCCTCTGGCCGGATCGTTCCCTGCACTGGCTTTTTGCCAGAGGACGTTCCTTTCTGGATCGCGCCGGCCGCGTCGTCCGCAACGTCGGCGTTAGCTACGACATCACCGAGCGCCGCAGTCTCGAGGATCAG
The DNA here is from genome assembly GCA_020072805.1 of Terriglobia bacterium. Classification (GTDB taxonomy): domain Bacteria; phylum Acidobacteriota; class Terriglobia; order Acidiferrales; family UBA7541; genus Acidiferrum. The sequence goes on along the minus strand of JAIQGC010000060.1, from coordinate 54,411 downwards.
CTCCGCCGCTCCCAGAAAATGGAAGCCGTCGGCCAGCTCGCCGGCGGCGTCGCGCACGACTTCAACAATCTGCTCATGGTCATTCGCGGCCACGCCGAACTTCTAGCGGGCCGTTCCGCGGGCCGCCCCGAACTCCTGCGCGACATCGAATCCATCCAAAAAGCCGCCGACCGCGCCGCTTCCATCACCCAGCAACTTCTGGCCTTCAGCCGCCGCCAGATTGTCCAGCCGCGCGTCTTCAACCTATGCGCCGTCGTGGCCGATACCGCTTCCCTGCTGCACCGCCTGGTGGGCGCGCAAATCGAACTGCGCCTGGACCTTTCTTCACTGCCCCTGTGGATTCGCGCCGACGAGGGCCAGATCGAACAGGTCGTGCTCAATCTGGTGGTCAACGCGCGCGACGCCATGCCCCGCGGCGGGCTGGTCACCGTGCACACCTCCCGCATTTCCGCCGATTCACCCTGCTTCCTCGAACATTCCGAAATTACGCCCGGCAATTACGTAAAAATCGAGGTCAAGGATACTGGCGAGGGCATGGATGCCGCCACGCAGGAACATATCTTCGAGCCCTTCTTTACCACCAAAGTCGTCGGCAAGGGCACCGGCCTCGGCCTGGCCACCGTTTACGGCATCGTCCGCCAGGCCGACGGTTGGATTGGCGTCGAATCCAAGCCCGGCCATGGCGCCACCTTTACGATTCTTCTCCCGGAGGCCCCCGCGCCCGAACCGAGCCAGCAGGACCTCCCCGCGGCTGTTTCTGCGCACGGCAGCGAAACCATTTTGCTGGCCGATGATGAAGAAGGAGTCCGGCTGGTCACCGAGGAGTATCTCTCCTCGAAGGGGTTTCACGTGCTTTCCGCATCCTCCGGACAGGCGGCTCTGGAACTCGCCGCGGCCTTCCAGGGCAGGATTCATGCTCTGGTCACCGACGCGGTCATGCCCGGCATGACCGGCCCGGTCCTGGCCAAACAGATCTGCGAAGCCCGCGCCGGCATCAAGGTCATTTATATTTCCGGATACACCGCCGACGCCGATATTCTCAGCGGCACGCTCGCTCCGGGCCACGAATTCCTGGGAAAACCATTCGCCATGGACGAACTCGCCCACAAACTACGGTCCCTGCTCGACCGGCCCGCTTGACGGGCGCTAGCCAGGATTTCCCGCAAGATTCATCCGGTAATGTCTGTAGCCGCCCTCTTTAGAGGGCGGGCCTTTCCGCGCCGGCAGCACCGACCTGACCGTTCTCATAAAAATTACAGGCTAATTCCCTCCCCGCACCGGAGCCCACGGGTCGCGTCGCAGCGACGGCGTGAACTTTTGCAATCGGAACCACGCCCCGGCCGCGCTGGTTCCCACGCGGAAAGCCACTCGCTCACCGCTCACGTTCAACGGCAGCTCCAGGTCCTTCATTCCCGGCGTGCTCAGCGGCAGCGACTGCTGCGCCTGCGCCGCGCTGGCGGTGTTCACGTAGGCCGTCAACGCCAGCGTCCCCGCTCCTTCCGTGTACAGCGTCAAAAAGGAAAACAGTTTGCGGTGCGCTCCCAGGTCCAGTTGCAATTCCACCGCGCGCTCCGGAAAATAGTGCGTCGTGTAGTAGCTGGCAATCGCCGCGCCGTCGTCGGAAAGCTGCGCGTCGTTCAGCGTGTACGCTTTTCCCGTGGCTCCCCCGCCGCCCACTCCGGGAATCCCGCCGCCGAAGGCCACCGCCGCGGTTCCGTCCGTGCGCTCGAGCGCCGCACAGCAGTTCGCCGCGATGCTCCATGGCGACCATTTGCGCGATTTGTCGGCGGCCGTCTTGCGTCCGGCGTAAGTGATATTGATCGGCGGGCGCGAGGCAATCTGCTCCGCGCCGTCCAGGTCGCGGAAATCCAGCATGAGCACCCGGTTCGGCGAAGTGGCCGCGCCGAACGGCGCTCCCACCAGAATGCGCCGCTCCTTGGTATCCACCGCCGTCCACAGCGTATGCCCGTACTGCCAGTTGATGGTGTTCCACAGCGGCTGCACTTCCTGTGAAATCTTTACCGGCTCGCCGCCCGAAAACAGATACAGCCCGGTGCGATGCGCGATCACCGCCCAATCCTCTCCCACGGCCACGCCCCGCACCGACGGCGTTCCCACCTTGCGCGAAATCTCCGTCAGCGACCATAGCGCCGGCTCGTTCACCCCGTCGTCCTGCGTGGCATGCAGCGAATGCTCCTTCACGAAATAAAGCCGCTCGCGCAGCTTGAACGCCGCGCGCACCGCCTGCCCGTCGTTTTCCGCCACGCTGAGGAAACCGCTGATCCCGTCGTAGCTCTCCGGATTCTCCGCGCCGCTGGCGCGCACCATCGTCGCGTTCACCGGCTGCAGCGTCGGGAAAATCTCGATGCTGTCGATGTAGAAGCGCCCGTTCTGCGTGGGCGTACCGTCCGTGTACACCCGCAGCAGGAGATCGGCGGGAATCGCCCCCAGCGGCCCGGTCAGCTGTGCTGTGTATTCCGCATGGCCGGTGGTCAGTTGCGCCGCGGTGAGCTGCAATCCCGCCGTGTTGATTCCGCCGCTGGCACTGTAGAGATGCACGTGTAGCGTCCCCTGCGCCAGTAGCGCATTGCGCGCGCAGCGCGCCCGCACCGTGTAGTCCGTTCCCGCGACGATCAGCGCCACGCCCAGCGCGTCCTGCACCGCGCTCTGCGTCATCAACCCCCGCGTCGCCGTCGTTCCATTCCCCACGATGGCATACGCCGCGCCCCACGCCGTAAAACTCTGCTCGTCCGTTCCTCCCGGCGCGTACACCACGTCCGGCGTCCATCCCAGCGGATAATGCGGCAGCAGCGGCCCGGTGAACCCGCCGTCGAATCCCAGGTTCACCCAATTGTTCATCTTGTTGCGCTCGCCCCACCAGAACAGCCGCTGCGCGTAGTCGGTCACGCCCGCGCAGGCCCCCAGCTCCACCAGCCGGAACAGCGCGTCCACATTCGTCCCCGCCAGCAGCACGGCGTCGGAAAAATCCACCACTGTCGATGTCGTGGCGTTGTCTCCCAGAATCATGTTGCCGCTGTAGAGAGTCGCTCCGCTCCCCACGGTGAAAAAACTCGCTCCGCCCGCTCCGGTGAAGCACAAAATCCGCGCCACCACGTTTCCCGGCCCCGTCGGGATGTTGGTCACCACCGCGCGCTTTCCCCCGCTCGCCGTCCAGCTCGCCGCCGGGCCCGGTTTGGTCAGATACCCCTGCCGCGTTTGAAAAATCACGCTCACCTGGTGCACGCCCGCCGCGATATTGCCCGCCGCCGCGGCCGTGCCGCCTCCGGACGCCGCTAGCCCGCCGCTCGCCGCCGTAAACGTAAAATGCGTCGCGTCTGGCACCGCCGTCACCGCAAATGTTCCGTTGTATCCGGCCACGCCCACACCCGCCAGCGTCACCATTTCTCCCGCGGAAAATCCGTGCGCCGCCGAAGTCGTGATCGTCGCCGTCGCCGATGCCGCTGTGCCCCCGCCCGAAGCCGCCAGCCCCGATGAGCCCGCCACGTAAGTGAATTGCGTGCCGTTCGGCACGGAGAGTACCGCGAACGTTCCGTTGTATCCGGCCACGCCCACGCCCGCAATCGTTATCGACTGTCCCGCGGACAATCCGTGCGCCGCCGAAGTGGTGATCGTCACCAGGAAACCGTTCTCCGTCGCTCCTCCTGGTCCCGCCGCAATCGCCACCGCCGCCGGCTGCGTCGCCCCACTGGGGCTGGCGGCCACGCTCACCACCACGTTTTCATCCACCACGGTGGGCGCAGCTCCCGGCCCGCCTTGGCTCACGCGGTCCAGGTACGTGTCGTCGAACTGCCGCGGCGCGTCGTTGCCGGCTCGCCCGTCGCCGATGGCCAGATACTCGCGCCCGAACGCCGAGGCCGAATTGGCCAACGCATTCTGCGCCAGCCCGGAGCTCACCGTGGCCAGCGTGCCCGGCGTGGTCTCCTTGTAGAGCACGCCGTTGCCGTCGAAGACCATCGCGCGCGCCGTCCCGCCCGGCGTCACGTACGTCTTTAAATAATTCACCGTGGGATTGTTTGCCAGCGGACCATAGAGCGCCTGCAATCCCGGCCGCGTGGCTACCCCGCCGCTGCTGAACACCACGTCCTGGCAGTCCGGCGACACCCCGTGGGGCAGGTCCGCCGGCGACATATCCGTCACCAGCCCGCCGAAAATCTCAATCGGTGCGTCGAATGATCCCGCGGTGGTCATTTCCTCCCCTTCCCTACTTGCCGCCGTTCTTTTTCTGCGCTTCCGCCGGTTTCTTTTCCTCTTCCGGCGCGATCAATCCGAACTGCGCCGCGCGCGCCCGGTCCAGGATCGCTCCGCAGCCGCGGCACACGGCCACGCCCGGCTTGATCCGCTCCGCGCACACGGGACATTCCACCGCCGGCTTGGAGTCGTACAGCCACGGTTTTTCGAGGCCCAGTTGCCGCGCCGCGCGCCGTTCCAGGTCGGTGATGAACATGGGATTGCGCGTGCGCTCCCATTCCAGATCCGCCGCGGCCACCAGACGCTGGTGGAATTCCCGCAGGCGCTGGCGCGCGCCGATCAGCTCCGTCTCCGTGGGCGTTTTTCCTGCGGCCACGAACACGCCATGAAAACTACCCTCGCCGGAGTCGCCGTTCAGCTCCCGCGCGATGTCCTCGGCCACTTCCCGCGCCGAGATGGCGTACTCCATGATGCGTTTGTCGCCCAGGTCAATCACGCCCCGGCAGCCGCGCACCGGCGTCACGGCATACGCCTCCCCCGGCGCCGGCGAGTGAATCTCCAGCGAACCAAAATACGTTCTGTGCCGCGCCGGCCATTTCTCCGGACAGATGTTGACGAGGCACACCACTTCGCTCTGCTCTGGCATTGCGTTTTGTTCCTTTCCGCGTTTGGTTTCAGGGGCCGCACCGGGCGCCCACGTGTGCGCCCGGCTCTTCCATTGCGCGGCTATTGCACGGCGACGAAGCTGTAGCTTTCGCTGGCTGTCGGCGTGATCGAAGCCGCCGTGTGATTGCAAAAGTTCAGCGTGGCCGTATTCGCAGCCGAAACGTGCCCCGGTAATACGCTCAACCCCGCCTGCTCGGTCGGTTTATTCACCGCGATGAGGATGTCCCCCGCCGCGAGGCCCGTAACGGTAAAGCTCTGCGCCGCGCAGGTATTTGCCGCCACTGCCGCCGGGGAAAGCGAAACCGCGATGCGGCGATAGACCGTCAGAGCCGTGCCTCCGCCGATGGTGGGCGTGGTCAGTGCGGATGAAGTCAGCGTCTTGTTCGCCAGCGTATCCGCCGTGTTGCGGTAGACGAACGTATCCGTCGCGTCCTGCAAAGTCTGCGTGCGGTTCGCCGTGAATGTTCCGCTGACGGTGTTCTTGAATCCCCCTCCGGTAAGGCCAAGCTGCTGCCCGAAGAGGCCGTTGCTGGAAGCTCCCGCCGTCAACGCCAGTCCAGATGTGGGGACGGAATTATTGCAGCCAAAGCTGAATGTATCCACAAAGTTCACGCCCGGAGCGATGGACGCCGTGCAGCCTCCCGGCATGTTGATCAGAACCCAAGCCCCGCCATTGCTGCGGTAAGGACGCCAGCCTACAGCGCCAGCGGGTGCAGCCGGAGGGGTCACGGTGATTGTCTGATTCCCGCTGCTGGTGGTTGCCGTGCTGCTCGCCAGGCCAACCAGGCTTTCTCTGCCAGCAGCATCTACCCATGAAATCTTGTAGGTCCAGTTTCCCACGGGCACGCTGCCGCCCGCCGAGACCGCCACGGTGGGCGCGACGCTAGAGAGAAGCTGATACCCCATTGCTCCGTTGGTGCCGCCCACCTGCAAGGAGTTGTCGGAGAAGGAACTTGTATCGAGGGCTGCAGTCTGCACGTTTTGAACTGTTCCCGCAGAAGTAGCCACCAAACGGCTTATTGGTTTTCCAGTCGTGTTCGCAGGGAAGCCGCTGCCGCTGCTGGCTGGGTAGCCGGAATTGATGAGAGTAACGGCGCTATTGAGGCTTAGAGAGGACAAGTTCGCAACGGTCGCATGCGGCATGGTATCCAGTTCGATGTCTTTTATGGTTGCGTTGAGCGTTGCTCCGTTCACGCCACTGTATAGAGTCAGAAATGGAATGATGCCGCCCTGCAGCCGCGACGTTTGGACGCTGAGAGTTCCTTGATTGATTGTCCTGTAGAAAATCCCCCGGCTGGTCAGGTTCACCCGGTCAATCGTGAGCAGGCCGCAGCCGTTGCAGTAGAACGAAGGGGTCATGGAACTGCCAGTGGCCACAGTGGAAGGGATGAACGCGACGGTACGAAGCTGGTTAGAGTAAGAAGTGTTAGCCACGTCCCCGCGAAAATTCAGGAACATAGCCATGTACTCGGATGCGCTGCCTGAGCCGGAAAAGTTCACGGAATCGAGCGTGGCCCCGAAGGCGTAGTCGAGGATTGCGTGGATGCTGTTGTTCGTGGCTCCACTAAAAAATCCCACTCCGCGAATTGCCGAGGCGCTAAATCCAGGGCTGTACATGCCGGGATTGGCCTTTGCGGACCAAATGCCGGGATAGCCTTCAAAGGAGAACGCGGGCGGGCTGCCAGCCTGCGGAGTGAGGTTACCAAACCACCGCGTTGCTCCGCTGAGTTCAATCGTGTCATTCAAATAGAAATTTCCGGCCTGAGAAATCGCCAGATAGGCAGGAAGCGTCAGATAGGAATTCACGACGTAAAAGGTGTTCGCCGTTGTGGATACAGGAAAGTACAACGTACCGTTGCCCTGCACTGTCGGCGTCGCTGTCGACAGGATGTTCGGAGCATTGTCAAAGAGGATGGTAGCCCCGGCAACCGTGGTGCTTGCGGCGGCAGCCAGAGTAAGAGAAGTCGTCCCCGCGCCGGAAGCAATCGTCGTGACCAGACTATTGCTCGTAGCCGCTCCCGGAGGAGTGTTCGGCACGAAGTAAGGAGCCGAATAGTTGTCCATCATGGGCGAGCCGAAGTCGTCCCACGTCAGATCAATGTAGGTTCCGCCATTGGGCTTGCTCACGCCCAGGAGCGTCAGAGAGCCTCCGGTGCGCCCGTAGATGTAGTATTCCCACGCGCCTGCAACCGCAGTCCAAGTCAGGTGATTGCAGTTCCACCACCGCGCTGTCCCGCCCGTCGCGGAGGTTCCCGCGCCGGCGTTGCTGTCCATGCCGTTGACGTAGGTAAAGTGCGTGGTGTCCGCCACGGTCGCTACAACAAACCAGCCATCGAAATCCGCCGGGTCGGTAGTCCCCTGCACGTTCACCATTGACCCTACGGATAGTCCATGCGCCGCCGAGGTCACTACCGTGTTCGTAGTGCCGGACTTGGAGAGAGAAGTAATCGTCACCGTCTGAACGCCCAGCCCAGCAGACCCAGCTGCTGTCGTTCCCACGGTGCTCGCGGCAGTCAAGCCTTGCGATTTGTTTCTGGCGACAATCTGGTAGTTGTAGTTCGTCGCGCCGCCAGCAGGGCCATTGACCACAAGCCCCGTCCCCGTCCCCGCAGACGCAACGCTGGGAGTGACCGTAGGCGCTCCCGGAGTGGTCATGGCATGCACCGCGCCCGCTCCGAAAATCACCACGCCATCGCCATTCTGGAAAGTGCTAGCGACGCTAAGGGTAGCCGTGGTCGAAGCAGAGTTGATGCCTGCCGTGACGCCGGGAATTGCAGGAGCCGCGTTTTGGGCCACCGCCCGCACGCCGTATGCCGTCGCGTCCACGTAGGGATTCGGCCCCTTGAACGTAAAGTTTGCATTGAAAGTAGGCGACCCGCTGAATGTGGGGTTTCCGCTGAAGGTCCCTGCCAGCGTCCCGCCGCCATTCAAGTTCGCCGCTCCGCCGACCGTCGCGCTTCCGCCCACGCTCAGGTTTCCGCCCAGGCTCAGCGAAAACGCGCTGATCGCGCCAGAAAACGAAGGCGCCGTCGGATCGCTGGGCAGAAGAACGTTGGACATCTGCCGTGTAGTGATGCTCGGTCCGGAAATCTCGATCATGTATTTTCCCGGCGCGGCATAAAACGTGTAGTTGCCCATTCCGTCCGTGGTGGTGGGATTGGCCAGCGCCTGCGTCAGCGCCGCATCCGAATAAATCTGCGCCAGCGGCGCGCACGGCTGCCCCGCGCCCGCCGCCGTGCACACCCGCACCGTGGCTCCGGCCAGCGGCAGCCCGCGCGAGTTCAGCACGATATCGTCTTTGCGCGTCCCCTGCGCCCGCCCCGCCGGCGCCGCCAGCAGAAAGACCGCCAGTGCCAGTGCCGCCAGCGCGGCTCCTTTTCGTGCCACCGCTCTCATTCCTTGCATCGAATCGCTCCTCGTTGCCCTGCCGCGCCGTGCGCTAGAGCAGTTTCCGCGCCGTAATGGAAAGCTGCACCACGTCCGTGGTCACGCTCGCCGGATAGGCCCCCGCGGTAATCTCCGTGCCCCCACCGGTGAAGGCCTTGAGCTTCCAGTTGTTCAGCGCGCTCCCGGCCACCGCCACGTAGTAATTCGAGCTGCCGTTCTGCGATTCGGCGAATGCCTGCACGATCTGCGTGCTGGGCATTTTGTCCGCCACCTGGGTGAAGTCCAGCGCATCCCCTCCGGTCGGGTAGCTCCCGGTGAATGTCAGGGTAGCAATCGCATAAACGAAATTGCTCGCGCTGGAATCCACGTTATTCTGGTTCAGTGAAATCGTAATGGGCATGACCGCTCCTCTGCAATGAAAGTTATTCCCTGCCTTGAACCGCTAAATTGTTCCGTAGCCGCTGCGCGAGGAAAACGGCCGCCGCCGCCTCCCGCTCTGCTGCTCGCGCCGCACCGCGCTGGTCACCAGGTCCTCGATCGCGTCCCGCGCCGCGCCGTCCCATTTCTCCGCCAGCGGCGAACCCCGCGCCCATCCCGCCAGCGCCGCCGTTCCAAAGGCGATGGCTTCCTGCGCGTGGCGCACCAGCACCGGCGAGTTGGCGTCCGTCAAGTCCGGATAGGATTTGATGTAGCGCAGGCGAATCTGTGTGTCCTGCGTGGCCCCGATGAAATACAGCCCGTCCGCGCGCCATTCCCATGCGTCCAGCGAAGCTCCCTGCTCCCGCGAAGGCAGGCCGCCGTGCCGCGTCAGGTCGGCCATCTCCGCGAACTCCTGCGCCGAGCCGCTGGGCCGCTCCCACAACTTCAGCGGCGCGAGAAGATCCGTGGGCAGCTGATTGGGCGGCGCCGTCGCATCCGTGATCGCCACTTGCAGCGAAGCGTCCACCGCGCTCACCGCCGCGACCACCAGCAGCGCGTTGTCCGTCATGAACCCGCCCGCCCCCGCATTGGCCAGCGCCCGCTGCACCCCGCGGTACGCCGCATTGGCGTACGGCAGCAGCACCGCATCCGTGAACAGATTGCCCTGCGCGTCATTCAGCAGCGACCGCACCAGCGCGGTGATCTGCCCTGCCGTGTTATAAGCCGAAGATCCAACGACTGGCATGTTTTTTCCTTTACTGAAGAGCCCGTTTGTAAACCGAAAGGCTTGCGTGCATGGAGCGAGGTGACTCGTGGTTCGTGATTCGTGACTCGTGAAACAGGATCATGGCGAAAATTTGGACATGGAATCCTGCCAGCCACGAGTCACTAGTCACGTGTCACCAGTCACGACTCCGGCAGCGGCGACTTCTGCAAATACGCCGCCACCCCAATCACCGCATTGATCAGCGCCGCGGCCGCCCCGATGCGCATCGTCGCGCCAATCCCCGCCGCCAAATTAAAATGCTGCGGATCAATCCCCACCGCCGCAAATCCCGTCAATACTCCTCCAGCCGCTCCGCTGACCGCCGCCGCGAGCATGCCCTTGAGCCATAATTCCATTCGTTGAACGTTCATGAATTGACCTGCGCTGTCTATTTATAGCTTCAAGACTTCCGGGCTTTTGCTGTTGCGGTCCGTGATAAACGGCCATAAACTACTACGCGCATGCGAATCAGATACAATCCGGATGTCGCTTATGTTCTGGTAATGGGTGCCAATTCGATCTTTTGGCTCTACATGGCCAAGTGGGCCTTGCTCAATCATCACGACAAGCTCGGCGCCGCGTTCCGCCTTTTCTCGGGATTGGTATTCGCGGCGGCGGCAATTTATAGATACTTTCGCGTCTTCCGCTCCTCGCCCGCCGCCTGCACAAAGCAGCAGAATTAGGAAGGTGTCGCAAAGGGCTCCCCGCCAAACGCCGGCACTCCCCCATCCAGCGCGTCGTACGCCCACTTCTCATACGACCGCTCCTCGCACCGCTCCCGCTCCCCGATGGATTCCCTTCGCGCCGCCCGCGGCTGGCATCGCGACCACTCGATGGCCCGCGCAATCCGCTCCGCAATTGTCGCCGTCAACTGCACAAATTCGCCCTGCGGCCCCTCCAGCGTGAAGCAATGCTCATACTCTCCCCGCGCGGGATACGGCCCCAGCGCCGGTATGCTCTCTCCGTTGGCCCGCTCGACCGTCTGCGCGTACCACGTCCGCGGCGCCCCGTAGGCTTTCGGCGGCACCCACCGCTCGATATGCCAGCGGTTTACCTGCGGATATTTCGGCTCCCGCCGCAGCTCCACCACTTCGCGCACCAGCGCCCCGCTCTGCGGATCGCGCTCCTCGAACTTCCCGCCGATCCACGCCAGGCGGTTCCAGCCCCACACCGCACGGTAGTTGGCCTCGCCGAAACGGTTGACTCCGCCCGCCAGCCGCAGCACCCGTGTCACCGTCTCCGGCGCCTCATGGCTCTCGTTACCGATACGAATCATCTCTGTGGTAAGGGATAGCCGCCCGGGCAGTCAGCGGCTACTCTGGCAGCAGGTACCAGCTCCTCTATCTCACTCGCACTTACATTCAAAACGGAGAACACGATGAAACTGCTCACCGGCGCCGTTGCTCTGCTCGTTCTTGCCACTGTAAGTTATGCTCAGACCGAAACTCCGAAACCGCCCGAGGGTACAAAACCACCGGCCAAAGCGCTGAATCCGCAGCCCGAACCGCCGGGGACGACCGCCAGCAATAACGCCAACCGCACCACGAAGCCTGGCATGGATAAGGCGCTCAATCCCCAGCCCGAGCCGCCCGGCGTTCAAGGCAATAAAGACGCCGCCCCGCCGAACAAACCCGGCCGCACGGACGCCCTGAATCCTCAGCCGGAGCCCCCCGGCGTTCAAGGCAATAAAGACGCCATCCCCGTCCACAAACGCGGCGAAAAACAGAGCCTGAATCCCCAGCCGCTGCCCCCGGGCACGAAGCCGGGAGAAAATCCAAAACAGTAAAACCCACTATCCTCAAACTTTTTTGCGGAATGAAAACGCGGAGAAAACCGGCAATCCCGGCCCTTCTCCGCGTTTCGTTTTTCCGCGGTTCAACCCCAACCCGCCGCTGGCAACCCGTGAAACGCGAGCCCAGCATCCGCCTCACGCGTCTTTCACGAGTCACCAGTCACAAGTCACCAGTCCCTGTTTTTAGTAGCCCGTCGGCCGCGCCAGCGAATCAATGTACGCCCCGCTGCGCGGCGAATCGCTGAACACCTGCATGGCCAGGTCGAAGTAGAAAATATACGAAGCCGCCAGACCGCCGCTCGCTCCGTAGATCGGAAACACCGTGTTGCCGTTGACCTCGTAGAAGTCAATGTCCTTCAGCACGGCGCGTCCCCAGTGCGAGAGGTCCAGAAAGTCCACGCGCGTCTGGTCCGCATTCACGCTGGACTTGATGGGCACTCCGCTCATGGTTTTGCGCCCGCTGAAGAGCAGGTCCAGATCGTTTCCGCCCGCGCCTCCACCTTCCTTGATGATCTGGCTCACGGTGATCCCCAGGTTTTCCCATGCGTGTTCCTGCTCGACCGCCATGTAGGCGATCAGCTTGCTCACGTGGTTGATCCCCAGCGCTTTCCGCACCTTGTTGATGGCCAGGCGCACCGCCGACGGAGTCAGCGCGGCGTTGCCCGCATTCACGCGCGGCGTGGCCAGCTGCACCGGATAGCTGGCGCGGTTCAGGTTCAGCCACGTTCCCGTGGTCGCGTTGTTTTGGTGATATTTGATTCCGAAGAGAGATACGGGGCTCGCTCCGGAAAGCCCGTCGTGTACGATGACGTCGCCCGCCGTCAGTCCGCCCGGATTCGCATCCACCGTGATCGTCTGCGTGGCGCTGATGGGATCAGCCGCCACCACGTTGGCCGTGCCGCGGTTGGTGGTCAGCGTCGAGTCGTAAACTTGAATGGTCTGCCCGACGTAGACCAGCGCGGCCCCCGGCGGCGTGGACATCGTCCAGGTGGTCGTGGCGAACGAACCCACCGTCCCCAGCACGCCGTTCCCGCCCGTCTGCATCAGCTTGTCCAGGAACGAGCGAAACTGCTTCATGCCGTTGACCACTTCGCGCTTGGCCGCGTTTTCCACGGCGCGCGCCCGCCCCGCCGTGGCGTATTCCACCAGCTTGGTGATTTCAATGGCGAAGCGGAAAAAAATCGGCGACACCGTGGCCACGTCGTACTGCGTGCCCGAACCGCGGCCCAGGTCGCCGCCGTCCGCGTTGTAACTCCCCGCCTTGCCGCCGGGATTCACCTGCAGCGGCAGGCGCATCGCGCGGTTGGAAATCTTCTCCACGTCCCCGCGCTGCTGAATCATCGTCAATAAAATGTCGTCGCGCTCGTAGAGCAGGGGCACCTTATCGCGCACCTTCTCCAGTTGCAGGGCGACCACATTCGCGTTTGTCTGTGCTGGCATTCGTTTTTCTCCTTAAAAGTGCTTCGCTTCTTAAACCGAAGAGAGCCGCAGAGACACAGAGGCACGGCGAAGCGCACGCGGACGCGCGCCAGCGCCTAAGCCGCCGCGAAGCGCATCCCTTCGCGACTTGCTTGCGCGGCGCCATCCCGCTCTCTTCCCTGCTGCCTTTTCTCTGTGAACTCTGTGTCTCTGTGGCTTTCTTCTCTTTTTTTCTTCTTATCCCGCCACTTCCCGCCGGCTTCCATGGGCCAAAAACAAAAGGCCAGGCTGAAGCCTGGCCTCTACAAAATCGCAACCCGGAAAAATACTTCCTCGCCGATTCAGCACTCGCCCGTTGCCTAGGAGTCCAGAATCTGCTCGTCGCTCATCTTCCGGTAGTCAATCCTCGCTGCTCGCCCGCCGCTGTCATTCCGCGCCACGCCAGCCCGTTCCGAACTTTTGTCCATCGCGCGCTGCGGCGAACTCTCTCTTCCCCCCGCCGCCCGCGCCGCGTCCACCCGTCCCTCCGCACTCTCTCCCTGCGCCGCCCGGCCCCGCCGCGCAGCTAACGCCGTCTGCGTCCATTCATTCAGCACTCGCCGCGCCGCCCCTGGCACCAACTGCCGCGCCCGCTCCCCAATCAGCCGCACCACCTGTTCCCGCGCGGCCCCATCAAATCTCCGCGAAGCCAGAATTTGCTCCACCTGCGCACCTAGCTGCCGGTCGCCCTTCAACCCCGACTCGACTTCCGCGCGAATCATCGGCCCCAACCGCCCCTGCAATCCCGCGGCGCTTCCCGCTGCGTCGCCCGCGCGCAAATTCGGCAAAGCCATCTCCAGCGTCCGCGCAATCGCCCCGCCCACGCTGCGCTCCAACTCCTCATTCGCGCCGCGCTCAAACGCCCCATACGCCGCCAACTGCGCATTATCCTCCGCAGCCCGCGCGGATCGATCCTCTTGTGTAGCGCCGGGCGGCACTTGTCCCGGCCTGGCCGGGAGCCCGGCATCTTTCGGCGCACCTTCATTCCCCGCCGCGGATGCCACCCTCCCGACTCGGTCGGGATAAATTCCGGGTGGCGCTACATCTCCTTCTCCCTCTCTTCCTCCGTGCCTCTGTGCCTCTGTGGCCTCCTGAAGAATTTTCACCCCCGCCGCCACCATCTCCCGAAACGCCGCCGGATCCTCCCGCATCATCGTCTGCGCCAATTCCGTCCGCGCCACCGCCGACTCCTCCGCCGGCATCCCCGCCGCCCCGAAAAACGCCCGGTCAATTCTTTCCAACTGCCGCGCCCGCTCCGCCGCCGCCCGCGCCTCGCTCACTCCGCCGGGATACAACTCCTTCAGCGCCCGCGCCTCCGCCGGCGAAGCAATCGCCGCGCGATACGCCGCCCCCTCCGCCCGCGCCCGCAAGATTCCCTCCCAGAAATCTCGCGCCTCCCCGCCCGCCTGGGGATCCTCCATCATCCGCACGAGCCACGCCGGCGGCTCCACGCTATCCGTACCAGCGGAATTCTTCACTGCACCCGCATTCCCCGCCGCTTCATTCCGCTTTCCGCCATTTCCAAGGGCGTTATTCCCGTCTGCCCCATTCAAAACATTGTCATTCCGAGCGGAGGCCGCGCCAGCGGCCGCAGCCGATCGAAGATTCCGACCTGGTCGGAAGGAATCCCTCCCCCCGCCCTTGCCGGCCGAGTCCGCCTCCTCCAGCAACCGCGCCTCCTCCTCACTCGCCACTCGCCACTCGTCACTCGCCACTTCCTCCCCCATCCCCAGGATCTGCTCATCGCTCATCGCGTACAGCACATCCTCCGCCCGCGCCGGCCCGTTCCCGCCGCTTGCCTTCGGTACGCCTTGGGAATTCATGCCTTACCTCCCCAAATAAAAAAAGCCCGAATTTCTCGGGACTCTCGATTCCGCTAGCTATGTTCACATTGGAAAACTTTAGGACAGTCTGTCCGCCCGTACCACAACAGTCCCTTAGGACAGTATATTCAGAGGAGCAAAAAATGTAAGTTCGAGGTGAACTGATGAAAGAGTAGCGGGGGCGTGGCACAACCCGGTAACTGCCCCGGACTGTTAATCCGAGGGGCTGCGTGCATCACCACGCGGCTGAGGGTTCAAATCCCTTCGCCCCCGCCAGACTCACTTGGTCATCTTGCCAAAGGTCCTTCTCAACGTCAACAGTACCTTGGATTAAGATTTCTGGAACAGGTAAGTGCCATAACTCGCTGCAAGGTGGAAACTTGCAATGCCCCTTGGGCCGCCAGCAAATGCGCCTCCGCGTGCACCCGCACATCGGCAAACCCCGCCGGATTGGTCCTCTTCGCCGCCTGCCCCGCCCCCGAACCCGCCCAGCGCTTGTACTTCTAATGTAAACGCTGCCATTACTCTCATCGTTTGTCACTTTCGCTTGGATCGATTCCTGCCGGCTATTGGTGCGCGGGGATCGCAAATCGTATATTCTTTCGCGCTTACCTCGACTTTACCTGGCAGTTGCAACACCACCGATTCCTTTTCTTCGCTGTCGCAGTTGCATTGCGAATCGCAGATTGTCGGCAGCAGCTTGTAGTGGAACGTGACCTTGAAACTCGCCGGCGCGTGTGGCTCGAACTCCCACGTTTTCACATTTTCCTTCGCTGCCTGCGCCAGCATGGGCGGACCGCTTTCGACATCGATGGCCGAAACGCGTTTCCCATCGGTGGACAGTTGCAGTGTAACCACTCCCTGAATGCGAGTCGGGGGAGCAAGAGGCGGGTAGAAGGGTACGGAGGCACTCACAACCTTGGGCAGGGGCCCTCTGGTTTGCGGCGCTGCCAGCGGGAGAAACGACAGCAACAGCATTCCCATCGCTCCGATCCCCGCAAAGTTCTTCATGTCATGGCCTCAAGAAATCTTTCAGTTTCATGGGCTTTCCGATGATTCCAGAACGATCGTAAAAGTATACCCTGTTCTCACGGGCCGCAAACACAATATTGATGTGGCCCGGAATAGCCGCCTTTTTGTCAATGTCTGAAGGCGGCTGGTTCCACTTGTGCTTCTCGGTCTTACCGTCCGGATGTACATGGAAAAACACTCGCGGATCCACGATTGAATAGGCTATGTTTGGGTCGACGGGCTTACCAGACGGTGAAACATGGTCGGCGACATCCGGGTTAGCGTAAGGGCCTGATTTATCGCGCGACACCACCCATTTGCCGGATGCATTTAGACCCGCCACTCCGAATTCTTCGTGAAATCCGCCCTTCTTATCATCCGCAGTCGGAGTATTGCTGTCGTGTATGGCCCTCGCCATTTCTGTCCTGACCTCCGCTGGAATCTGACCGACAAGGCCTTGCGGAGTTTGCTGATTTTCCCTTCCCTGGGGCTCGTGGAGCAGCACATGATTGCCATCGATGGTGACCCAGTGGTCGCCTGGGCCGTCTCGCTCCTCGCCGCCGTGCGGGAGAAATTCCCTGGACGTCACCGATGCCATCATTTCGCTCGATGTATGTAACTCGCTCGGCGGAGGCGGCGGACTCACTCGGGGACTCCGTGCCGCCCGTGGCACATGAATCAGGGAAGCAGGATTTGGCGCGGCTGCCGCGTACATCATCGCTCGCAAATGCGCCTCCGCATGCGCCCGCACATTCGCGAATCCCGCCGGATTGGTCATCTTGGCCGCCTGCCCCGCCTCCGAACTCGCCCACCTCTTGCACTCCTCGAATTCCGAAGCATGGTCATCCAGCAACTCATCCACCGCCACCGACGGCAGCAGCAGCGACGCGTGACTCGTGACAGGTGACTCGTGGAAGACCCCGGCCCCGCTTCCGGTTGTAGGGGCGGGGCTTGCCCCGCCCGCCGCCGCATCCACCCCGGCCGCGTCGCCCATCCCCGAATTTCGCATTTCGTATTTCGCGTTTCGGCCATTCTCCGGCGCCCCCACCACAATCGGCGCCCCCGCCAGCAACTGCTGAATCTCCCGCAACTGCTTATTCCGCGCATCCTCGCCCGGCACCACCAGCTCCGAAAGCCCCAGCACGTTCTTGATGTACCCGATATTCGCCGGCTCCTCAAGCGCCCGCTGCACCAACGGATCCTTCAGCGCGAACAACTGCTGCAACACGCCGCGCTGCTGCGACTTCATCCGCGGAAACGTCTCGTCCGCCTCCGGGTGCACGCTGATGTTGCCTTTCAACTCTGCCAGGCGAATGGCCCGCGAATCGAACACCCCGTCCGGCCCCAGCAGCGGAATCTCCGCGTCCTCCGGACGGTTCTTCCGGAAGCAATCCACCGCCAGCAGCATCATCTCCGCGTAAAACTGTTTCGTGCGCCGCCACACCAGCCCCAGCCGCCCCATGGCCTGGTCCCGTGCCAGCGCGTAGCCCGACGCCGTCTTCACGTCCTCCATGTTTCCGCCAAACACCGCCGGGAAAAGTCCGGTAAGAAACTGCGCCACCGGACCGATCAAATCCTGCTGGTGCAGCAGCATGTCCCGCGGCACCTGCGCCGGCGCGGGCTGAAAAAATCCCGCCGCCAGCGGCTGCCCCGGCCGCGCGCGCGCCGGAAAATGCGCGGAAGGCTCGGCCACCTGGTTTGCTAATGCGTCGAAATCCAGCACCTGCGGATCGGCGTAAATCGGCGGAATGCCGTACTCATACGTCTCCGCCTGAATATTCGAGAGCACGTTGTAGCGCTCCTGCACCTGCACCAGCGAATCGCCCACGCTGGGCCGCCCCTGCCCATCGCCCGGAAACGCATGCAGCACGCGCCAGTGATCGTCCATCGTCTCGCTGCGCGCCTCGCAATAAGCGTCCCCCGCGAACCCCACGTAGCAGCCGTCGGGAAAGAGTTGCAGCAGTTCCGCGCGCACCGCTTCGTCCTCCACCGCGTAAAATGCCCACGGACGAATCCACGTGCGGTCAAACGTAATCAGATTCACCAGCGCGTCCCCCGGCTGCAACCCCGGAAATCCCTGCGCCACGCTCAGCCGCGAAGTGCGCGCATACACATCCTCCGCTCCCTGCGCTGGCGACGACTCAATCTGCTCCGCCGCGTGCGGATACGCCGCCTTCAATTTCGCCCGGTGCACCTCCGCCTGCCATTGCAGGTACGGATATTCGTGCATCTCGTTGGCCCACGCCGGCGTGTTCAGCTCCAACCCTCCCACAATCGAAATCACTTCCTGCCCATTCGCCGTCCGCCGCACACCCGCCACGCGTGGCACCGTCACCCGTTCTGCCCGGCGCATGTCTGCCTCGCTCAATTCCGCGCCGCAGCCCGGGCAAATAGAGTGACTCGTGACTGGTGACTCGTGACTCGTGAAATCTCCCTCGGACGCTCCACCCGCGCTGTAGCCGCCGTCTTCAGTCGCAAGACTCCGGGCAGCAGCCGGAGAGGGCGGGCCTTGGTCTTCCCCTTCATCCCCCAATCCCTCTCTGTGCCTCTGTGGCGATTCTTCCCTCCTTCCCGCAGCCAGGGCACACCCACACATCCTCGCCCAGCGGAATCTCCACTGCCTCCAAAATCTCTTCGTCGTGAAACCCGAACCGCTGCCCGTCCGCCACATACCGCACATACCCGCCGAGCTTCCCGTCATTCCACAGGTGATAGCCCACCAGCGTCAGCATCTGCTCGACGTGATTGTTCTGCTCGATCAACTGGGCCACGTCGCTCGCCGCGCGCGCCGCCGCAATATCTTCCAGGGACTGCGCCGCCTGCGGATAAAACCGCACGCTGGGCACGTCCTGCGAAAGCAGCGCCACGAACGACAGCCCGAACCCCTGATAAAAATTGGTCACGAACTGATACCGCGGCATCTCCTCCAAGTCCCGCCCGTCGCCCGACCTCTGCTCATACGGCACGTGCCACTTCATGTCTGCCGGATTCCACCACGCATACTGCTGCCCCTGCCAGAACAAACGCGCCTGCCGAATCCGCCGGATCTCGTGCCGTCGCGCCACGGCCCCTTCCTGCCGATACCCGCGCACCAATTCGCGCAGTGCATTCACCAAATCCGGGCGCAGCTCTTCTAAGCGCTCGAAATTCGGTCCCATGATTTCTACTACGCCGGCCTTCCACCCGTTGTAGCCGCCCTCTTTAGAGCGGCGGCTCTTCTCTTCGCCGCGCCGCGCCGCATTCCCATCCGCCGGCGCAATCGCTCCGCCGCCATTCATTTTCGTTTCGTTGATCATAGAATTCCGCCGGACATCCTCGTTGCCTCTTTACTTCCTTACTTCATTACTTCCCGCCTCCGCTTCCTTCCATGCCTGCAACTGGTGCCACGACCTCCGCCGCAATCGCGGCAACGCCTGCGGCTTTACCACTTCCGGAAACTCCACCGGCGGAAATCCCGCCGTCCCCAGCAGCGAATTCACCAGCGCGCGGTTCTCCGCCCGCAGCCGCGCCACGTCCTCTTCCAGCGCCCGCACGTACCTGGACCGCAGCATTTCCTTAACCCATCGAATCATCGGGTTCCCTTCCTCGCATCACCACCGGCGCCGCGGCAATCCCTTCGGACGAAAAAACCGCCGCGCCTCGCCCTCCAGCCGCTGAAAATGAATCGCCCGCGACGTCGCGTCTTCGGCCGTCACCTGCCGCTCGATCTGCTCCCCCAGCGGCATGCCGTGAATGAATGTAGGGGCGGACCTTGGTCCGCCCGCGTCCCGTAGGGGCACGGCACCTGTCCCGACCTTGTCGGGATGCCGTGCCCCTACGGCGGATGCGCCCATCGGCGCCACATTCGCCAGCCCAGCGATCCGCGCGCCGGACACCAATCCATACCGCGCCGCATCCGCCGCGTCGTCCCCATCCACCTTGCGGATGTCCTCGACGCGCCGCTCGTCACGAACCAGCAGCGGCAAACATTCGATCAACTTCCTGCAATTCTCCGTGATCACCCAGGCGTCGTTTTCCAGCAGCTGATACATCCACTGCCACCCGCCCACGCGGTCGTCATCCGCCGGCGCGGGCCGCGGCAGCCCGTTGGCCGCCAGCACTTCGCCCAACTGCTCCGCGATGGATGCCTCCGCCGTGCGGTGCGCAAACGCATCCGGCGAAAGAAACACCTCGCTGATACGCTCCCGCCCGCTGCGCTCGGCGATGGCCTGGCCCAACATGCGCGGCGAAAGGCCGTTCTGCACGAATTCGCGGTAGGTCACGATAAGGGACTGGTGACTTGTGACTGGTGAGTTGTGACTGCCGCCGCGGTCGGTCTCTCTTCCACGAGTTACGAACCACGAATCACGCGTCACGGCCTCAACCGGCGCCGCGCAATGCCAATACACCGCGCTGGGATGCTGGAATCCCCAGTCCACCGAAATCCACCGCGGCCACCACGCCTCCAGCCGCAACTCTTCCGGCCGCGCCGTGTGCCGCCCCACGTCGAACACATCGAAATATTGCCCCGCGAAAACGTTCCAGTCCCCCGCCAGAAACGCCTGCCGCAAATGCTCCGGCAGCGCCTCGAGCGTCTTGCGGTAACCCGCATCGTTCGCGTAAACCGGATTGTCCTCGAGCCGCGCGCGGATAAATTCGTACTCGGCCGCGTCGTAAAGCTCCACGCGGTCAAATCCCGGCGGCGGCACGCGGTCCACCCACAGCGCCTTCACCCAGGCGTGCCCGATGTTTCCCGGATTCGTGGCCCCAGCCATGCACGGAAAACTTCCCGGCACGGGGCAGCGGTTGCGCGAAGTCAGAAACTGCCACTGCTTCAAAGTGAAATGCGTCAATTCGTCAATGCCGATGAACAAAAACTCCGCGCCCTGATACTGGTAAACGTCATGCTCATTCCGGCAGTAGCCGAACCGCGTGGTGGACCCGTTGTGCCAGGTCACCACGTGCTTCGATTCGTTGTAGCTGCGGTAGAGCGCCCGCGGCACGTCCCGGCGGAAATACGCCAGCAGCGATGTCTCCAGCTCGGGATAGGTCCGCCGCAACAGCAGCGTATCGCTCCCCGGCGTGTTGTTGGCTTGCCGGATCGCCTCCCACAGCAGCGCCTTGGTTTTTCCCGGTCCCGCCGCCCCGCCAAACAAACGGTACTTCGCCGGCGATTCATGAAACTCACGCTGCCGCGCAAACGGCCGGTACTGCTCGCTCACCCGCAGCCGCGACGTTCCCCGCGCCGCCGCCCGCCCCGGCCATCCCCGGCTTCGTCTCATCGTCATTGCTTTTGTCGTGACGCGGTTCCTGATTCGTGGGCCCCGTGATTGCACATCCGGTAGGGGCACGGCATGCCGTGCCCCTACGGCTCAGCCGTTACAAAACGCCCCGCAGCTTCTTTCCCACCACAAACGCCGTCCCGCCGCCAAGCAGCGCCGCCGCCACCGGCCAATGATGCAAACTCATCACCAGCCCCGCCACCACCGACACCACTCCCGCCAACTGCGCAATCTCCCCCGCAAACACAACCTTCGGATTCGTCATGCGCTCGCCTCCTTCTCGCCACTCGCCACTTCTTCAATCCCTCTTCGGCCCCGGCAAATCCCAAATAATCTGCGGCGGCAACTCCTCCACTAGCCCACCCGGCTTCCCCCACTTCATCTCCAGCATCCGCTCGAATGTCCGTTGCGCGATCTTTTCATCCTCGCTGGTCAGCAGCCTCTCGCCCACATCCAGCGGATTCACTCGCGCAAACAGCGCGTTCGCAAACGCCACCCCGTCCTGCATCCAGGCCACTTCCGCTTCGCTGCCGCCTCTGGCCGGCTCTTCCGGAACGCGCGGCCCGGCCCCGTTGGCGCGGGGCCCAGCCACCTCAGCGTACGCATCGCGGGCCGTGACCGCCGCAGGGGAGTTTGCGGACAGTTCAGCGGATGTTCCGCGTGCATCGTCAGACGCAGCCGGGCCCGTTTTCTTCGCAGCCTCCCCGTTCGCGCCGCAAGCGCCGCCATGACCGTTGGCTCCGGTCCTGGCCGCGCCACGATGCGCCGGGGTTTTGCCGCGTTTCTGGGGGCCGCTGCCGCGCGTCCGGGAGACGGGCCCCGGCTTGGCCGGGGCATGCGTCTTTCCGGCTTCCGCGGATGCAGTCGCCGGAAACTTTTGAGCGGGCACGCCGGCCAATTCAGCGCCGCACGTTCGCTCGCAGGCGGGAGACGCAGGGGAAAGGGAAACTCCGTTGGTGTGCGATTTGTGCTTCAAGACCTTCGCCCCGCAAAAACAGGGTGTCATTCTGAGTCCCGGCGTTTTTTGCCGGGGCGATCGAAGATTCCGACTCGGTCGGAAAGAATCTCAACTTCACGTATCGCTACAACGTACCGCTGAGATCCTTCGGCTTCGCCTCAGGATGACACCCTTCCCTCCAGTCATTTCCGCGAAGCTCACGCCAGCAACTTCACCGTCAATCCCGCCCCGCCCGTATTCGACGAGAGCTTCGCCCGGATGAACTTCCCCTGGACGTTGGCCACCGTGCGCGCCTCGCCCGCCGTCGCCGTGGTCGTGTCAATCGTCTGGTACTCGGCGTCCACGTCGGCCATGGCCGTCTGCAGGACGATGTTCACCGCCGTCGGCGCCGTCCCGAAAATCGTCTGCCAGCGGATCGTGTACCCGGTATCCGGCTGCCCCGCATAGCTGGGCAGCGCAAACTGCGTCCCGGACGTCCCCGCTGAAGGAAACGCCTCGTTGTTCCAACTGAAGCCGACATCCCCCGGCGAAAGGGACAGCGGCGGCACCGCATTCTGATAGGTAGGCATTCGCCCTCCACTCCTCGTTCCGGCACATTTCTTCCTGCCGGAATACACTGAATTCACAGGTTTTAACTGAATTTACGGACGCCGCCCGGCGCCCGCCACATCTCGTCTCGGCCACCCGGACACAATCCAAAACCACCCTAAAAAGCAAAAGGCCCCGGACATTGCCGAGGCCTTGGGGTAGATTTCTACGAGCGTTAGTATAGCAGATCGGTAATCCTTGTCAACTCTTTTTTCAACTTTTCCAACTCTTTTTTTTACTCCCCCGCGCGCATTCTAAAAAAACTCTTACCCTTCGCAGAAAATCCTTATTTCTACTTTTCTTCTCTCTTGACATCACTTCTTCTCAGGAGCATATTCCGCCTGTTGAGGGTCCGGGTTTTGTGCTTCGTAGCCCGGCCCGCGAGTTTCGGCTGATCACCGGGCGGCACTACGTTTGCCGCCACCACACGATCCGCCTGGTGGCGTGAGGATTGCAACCCATTACGGCGCTGCAATCCTCACCCCAGGTGCCTTCCTTGTTTTTGACCAGCCACAGTTTCTCTCCTGCCCTAAAAACGCCCGCGCCGCTCTCCGAAGAAAGCGGCGCGGGGAAATCGTGCGGATTGATGAACCTCGCCTACGGCAGAATGTACCGCAAGCTGGTATAGGCCTCGACCATATGCGCGTTCTTGGGCGCTCCCGCCGGAACATACCACGGCGCGCGCGTCACATAGGACACCTGCGTGACCAGTTGCAGCGCTCCGTATTGCGGGTTCTTCCAGAACGTCTGCGTCAGGTCGAACGTGCCTTCCTGAATGGCCCGGTTGGCGGCGTTGGGCGAGTTCTGCCCGCCGAAGCCAATCGTGGGCTTGATCACCAGCGGCGAAGTGAGATCTATAAACGCGTTGCGCTGGAAATAGGCTCCGCCGTAGTACACCCCCACCAGCGTCTTGGGGGTCACTTGCCCCTCGAACCCGACCAGCCCCGCCCCGGAATGCACCAGGGATGGAATCGCATCGAATCCAGCTCCCAGCACAACCGGGCGGATGACCGCATCCGGCCCCAGTCCCAGCAGGTACCGCCCGCCGCCATCGCTGTAGAAGCCGTTGACCAGCACGCGATAGTTCTTGACGATCTCCACGTTGGCCGCGGCTTCGATGCCGCCGCCCATCTTGGAGTGTGGCGCCCAGGTGAACGCTCCCACGGGGATAATCTTTATTTTCACCGTGGTGAGCAGCCCGGCGACCTCCGCGTGCACGTGCCGGCCGGAAAAGCTGGTGTCATAGGTGGTTTTGGCAATGATATCCGGCGTCATATTGGGTGTCGTGGTGAGGTTGGCGGCGTCAAGCTGCGACCCCAGAGCCGCATTGAAGGCAAAGGGGTAGATGACTTCGCCGGCGCCCACATACTGATCCGGATTCTCGACGGCCACACCAAAGGCGAATTTTTCGCTGGGGTGGTAGACCACGCGGAATTGCGCCGCGCGCGTCAGGCTCAACCCTACATGGAACAGCGGGTCCACGTTGAGCGTGGTAAACACATCCGTGGACATGGCTCCCGAACCAACGCGGTTGGGCGTCAGCCAGCTCCACGTTTGTCCGCCGAGGATCTCCCACTTGCCGCGCTTCATGTCCATCCAGAAATGGCGCACGCGGGGAGTATGGCTGTTGGTCACGACATAGACGTTGGCCGCGTCGTTGCCCAGGAAATCCATCTCGAAGTACCCGGTCATGTCGTTCGCGCCGTACTTCCCCGCCACCTTCATCGAGAGCCGCGAGGTCTGCGAGGTCAGCCGGACCTCCGACATATTGCCGGCAATCGTATTGTTGTAAGGAACGGCGCCGTAGTTCGTGCCGATGCCGCTTCCCAGGGCGGCCGTCCGGAAAAACGCCGTTAAGTCCACAAACCCGCCGGGAGTAAAATCCGTCGAACCGATGCGCAAGGACAGCGGCGACTCCTTGGGCTTTTCCGCGGCCTGCGGCTGCGCTGCCGCCTCGGGAGCCGGGTTCGATGATGTGTGCATGGCCGCGTCAATCATCCGCGGCGCCTGCTCTTCACTCTTGGCCGAGGCATTCTTCTGCTCGATTGCCTGCCGCCGCAGCGCTTCGATCTCCTGCTGCTGGAGAGCAATCTGCTTTTGCTGGTCGGCTAGGGCCTCACGCATTTTGGCCAGTTCGCTCGCTATCGTGGCCGCATCCGTGCCGGCACTCTTGGTATCGTCCGCCTTTACCGTGCTCGGAACGGCCAGCAGGCACAAAGCGACGAAAAATATGCCCAAACGTTTCAGTCCATTCATGGAACCTCTTTTCTTGTTATCAAGTTGGCTCTTACAATAAATTTAAGACCACCCTCGCTTCCCCCGCTGGGCGGGAGCTTTTGCTATGTTCCATGTCCTTCCCCGCAACTTCAAGTCGCGTGATTACTAAGTATGTTTAAAAAGTACCTGACAGGGCGTCTGGGGCATTCAGCAGCGCCGGACCGTCCGTGCCGCCGGGCATCCCCTTCGTGCGCCTTCCGGGAGGGTGGTGCTAAACTGTCGCCGTGTTCGCCCCTCCTCATTTGGCAGTCCTTGCCCTCATCCGCCTTCATCCCATCAAATCGTTCGATCCCGCCGCGGTCTCCGAAGCCCGCATCGGGCCCAATGGCGGCCTGGAACTCGACCGCGTCTGGGCGCTGCATTCCCCCGACGGACGCCTGATCACCGGCAAGCGCACCCCCGCCGTGCACTTTATCCGCGCCGCCTACGCCCCGGACCTCTCCGCCGTCACGCTCTCTGTCCCGCACGACCGGCGCGCGCTTCCCTCCGCCACCTTCGCCTTCCCCGGCGACACCCACGGCGCGGCCGACTGGTTCAGCCGCTATTTCGAGCTGCCCGTAACCGTCCGCTATGCCCGCGAAGGATTTCCCGATGACGGCCTGGCCTCCGGCCCCACCATCGTCTCCACCGCCTCGCTCGAAGCCGTCTGCTCCTGGTTCCCCGAGCAACTCCTCGATGGCGCGTTACCCCGCCTTGATCAGGCCCGCCGCCGCTTCCGCGCCACGCTCGAACTTGCGGGCGTTCCTGCCTTCTGGGAAGACCAGCTTTTCACCGCCGAAGAAAACTACCCGCGCCGCTTCCGCATCGGCGAAGTCTGCTTCGAAGGCACCAATCCCTGCGCCCGCTGCCCCGTCCCTCCACGCGATCCCGAAACCGCCGAAGAACTTCCCGCCTTCCAAAAACAGTTCAGCGCCCTGCGCCAGAAAACGCTCCCCTCATGGTCCCCCGCCGCCCGCTTCGACCATTTCTACCGCTTGGCCACCAACACCCGCGTCCCCGGCACGGAAAGCGGCAAACTCCTCCGCATCGGTGACACCGTCGAGCTTTTCTAGCCTTTGTAGGGGCCGGCCTTTAGGCCGGCGATTTTCTCTCCGCCCAACCGCAAATGAAACGCGCCGCACCCAATCCGCGCTATAATCGATCCGCAACGACTCAATCACACAAACCCATGCCCCGCACACTCACCTTCTCCACCATCCTCCGCGGCATCTACGCCGCCATCGGCATCGGTCTCATCGGCTACGCCGCGCTCCATTCCTCCCGCGCAGAAATCCTCTACACTCCCGGCCTGCTGGGACTCTTCCTCCTCTTCCAGTCCTACGCCGGTCCTTGAACCACCACCTGCGCGCCCCGCTCCGCGCGGGGCGCGCTGCCCGGTCCGGGCAGCAAACGCGAAGACTGATCAGCTCGCTTCCAGAAAATATCTCTTCGGCGGAAACATCCCCCGACGCAGCATCTCCTGGCCGCACCGACGGCGGATTTCCTCCGTCCAATTCACCCAGCCCATCGGACTGAGCCCCAGGAACGGTCGAGCCCGCTCATAGGGCACCAGCCCGAGATAATGCGTGCGAAAAAGCACCAGGCGCGACGCCCACCCCGGTTCGCCCAGCGCCGCCTGCCCCGCCAGCGCAAAGTCCGCCACGTATTCGTTCAGCCGTGGCTTGATGTCCGGCTTCCAGAGGAACTTGGCTCCGCCTCCAGCGGACCAGTCCAGCGCGGAGATGCCCCTCCTGGTTTCCAGCACGTCGCGCGCTCCGCGGTAAACTTCCCAGCACACGTCAAACGCCAGCTCCGGCTTCGCCCCCATCGTTCCTCCTCCGCCGCCAATTTGTCGCTATTTCCGCTCGCCAGCTCCCCTTGCAGTCTGTTGAAAAGCTCTTCCCTCTCCAGCCTTTGTAGAGGCCGGGCGGAATTCATCCCGACTCGGTCGGGAGCCCGGCTCTTGTCTTCGATCTTCCGCTACCCGCTACCGCTTCTTCCTCTTCCTCCGCCGTTCCCTCCAGACGCGGTACTCCCACAACGCCCCGGCCTGCTCCGGCCGCGCCATCCCGGCCGTCTCCCGCCGGCGCTTCTCCACCACGAACTCTCCGCAGCCCGGCTTGCGCAGATGCCGCAGTTGCGCGGAAATGCTGGCCTCTCCAAAGCGTGTCGCTCCCGCCAGCTCCCCCAGCGTCATCCAGCCGCGCGCCTGCATCGGCAGGCGGCTCCGCGCGGCATCCCCGCGCTCCTCCCGCGCCGCCCGGAGCAGCACAGCGCACAAAATCTCCCGCTGGGTCAGGCGCCGCGCCGGCGTCTTGCGGTTCTGCCTTCGCTGAAAACTCCCCGCGTCCGCACTACGTTGCCTCATCGCCGCCTCCCGTACGTCATCCCGGCCCCGCCGAGGTCATTACCTTGGTCGATTCACAGACCGTACCGTACTGCTTCAGTTCTCAAAGCCTTCTTCGTCCTCATCCTCGTCATCGAGAACCGTTCGATCGGGGTCTTCATAGTCCCCGGCGCAGGCGCTGCAAGCCTCCCGGACCGGCTCCGGAAGCTCTACATTAAGATTTTCTTTATTTGCACAGATTTCCACAGCCCCTTACTCCATCATTACCCTTGACTGGTATTACCAGTCTGCTACCGTACAGCCGCTTCCCTTCTGGAGGACCCTTGAGTACGCAAAAGACTCAACCGCCGTGGGAGTTTCTTTTCTCGGCCTCCCCGTTCACATTGCACTCCTACGAGTTGTCCCGACTGAACCACGCCGCCAACCTGCGCAAGGAGATGGGCCGCCTGCTGGACCAGTGGCTCGAGGAGAACGCCTGCGCGATGCTGGCCCGCTGGCTGATCGAGCAGCGCGAGCGCTCCGTGCGCGATGAGGCGCTCGGCTCGCCGCCCGGCGAGGCCGCGGCGTCCGGGGTTGGAGGAAAGCAGCCGCCCGCGCGACGCACTCTAGCCCGGCAGCCATCGTTTGCCGCCGTTTCGGCGAATCCGGCAACCCAAAGACCAGCGCAGCCGATTTTCCGGCATCCCTCGGAGGTGTCTTTCCCAAACGCGACGCAACCCGGGCCCCGCTCCCGTCCCCGCCACGGGTGTCTCCCGCCCCACTCCCGCCGCCACCATCCCGACGCCACCACGCTCCCCTCATCGCACCCTCCCACGCTATCGGCAAACTCCTTATGTCGAGGAATATGTGTATTTATTAGGGGAAGCCGAAGAGACAGAGAGGAAGAAACTTGGGCAGAAACACATGTCCGCACGCGCAAACAAGAGTGCCCTTAAAACAGAACGAGACTATTTATTGCGGATGGGACTGATCAGGACGTCGCGGCGGGGCCGGGGTGCAGGGAGGAGCCCGCGCGGGCGGCGCTTTTTTCGAGCAATTGTTCCTTGCGGTGAATCAGGGAGTTGATGTTGTAGGTGGCCAGCTCAAAACCGTGGCCATGGGTGATGGCGTCGGTGGGGCAGGCTTCCACGCAATAGCCGCAGAAAATGCAGCGGCTGTAATCGATGTTGTAGACCGAAGCATAGCGTTCGCCCGCGGACATGCGCTTGGCTTCGGTATTTTCCGCCGCTTCGATGTAGATGCAGTTGGCCGGGCAGGCCGCAGCGCAGAGGAAACAGCCGACGCACTTCTCCAGTCCGTTCTCGTCGCGATGCAGGACGTGGATGCCGCGATAGCGCGCCTGAAAATGCACGGGCTCGTCCGGGTAGTTCTCCGTGGTGGTCTTCCGCAGCATATTGCGGAAGGTCACGTGAAAACCCTTTACCAGCGCGCTGAACGTCTCACCCACTTCACGAAGCATGGAGGCCATAATTGTCCGATTTTAGCAGACCTGCAGGGACCGGGCAAATGCTCCCCGGCAGGGACGGCGATTCCCGCCCGGCGCCGCCTAACGCAAGGCCTGCGCGATCTGTTTCCCGTGCAAGCGCCCGTTTTCGATGAATATTTCGCTGGTTTGCCGGCCGCCGATGACCACGCCCGCGAGATGCAAGCCGGCCACATTGCTTTCGAGCGTCTGCGGATCCAGCTCGGGCTTGCGCGTTTCCGGGTCCAGCCGCACGCCCAGGCTTTCCAGAAACGTATAGTCGGGATGATAGCCGGTCAGCGCGAAGACCTGACGGGCCGGAAGCGGCAGTTCCCCGCCCTGCGCCCCGCGCACGATGACGGCGTTCTCCGTGATGCGCACGACCTGCGTGTTAAAGTGTGCCTGAATCTCCCGCGCCTTGATGCGGTTTTCGATGTCCGGGCGCACCCAGTATTTGATGTTGGCGCCCAGCTCCGCATGACGGTGCACCAGGGTCACCCGCGCGCCGTTGCGGTGGAGATCCAGCGCCGCTTCGGCCGCTGAATTCTTTCCGCCGATGACCACCACGTCCTGGTTCCAGAAGGCGTGCGGCTCGGTGTAGTAGTGCGAGACGTGCGGCAGGTTTTCACCTTCGACGCCCAGCAGGTTGGGCAGGTCGTAATAACCCGTGGCCACGACGATTTTTCGCCCCGCGTAGCGCTGCTGCGTCCCGTTTTCCAATCTGGTCCTCACCACAAACTGACCGTCGCTTCCCTCCAGGCGCTCGACTCGCTCATAGAGCCGCAATTCGAGCTGATAATGCTCGGCGGCCTTGCGGTAATACTTCAGGGCTTCCATGCGCAGCGGCTTTTCACCCGCGCAGACCAGGGGAAGATCGCCGATTTCCAGCAGTTCCGGGGTAGTGAAAAAAACCATGTTCACCGGATAGTGGTAGAGCGAATTGCACAAGCAGCCCTTGTCAATCACCAGAGGCTTCAGGCCCGCGCGGCGTGCTTCGATGGCGGCGGCCAGTCCGGTGGGTCCGGCGCCGATGCAGATGACGTCATAGGTGGTCACGGGGATGGTCATGAGCGGTCTCGTTCGCAAGAGTTCATGGAAAGATTGAGTTTGCCGGGAGGAGGCCGGAATTGCAAACCGAGCCGGCTACTGCGGACCGCCTTCTTCCAGAAGTGCGCTGAGTTCCCGCCGGAATTGCTCCAGTTCGGCGCGGCGCTCCGCCGTGGCTTCCACTTCGCTGCTTTTCCAGACGAAAAACTCCCTGTTGCCGCGCCGCAACAGCACGCTCAAGCGGCCTTCCACCAGATAACTGGGCGGAGCCAGCAGCCGGAAGCCGCCGTTGGCCACCGGCGCGAGCACGGCGGCGCACTCCCCGCGACGCAAGCAGACGCCGTTTTCATACGGCGCCAGGGTCAAGGGACGGCACCCGGCCGCGAAAAGCCGTTCGATAATGCGGAGTTGTAACGGAGACAGTTCAGCCATTGGGCTGGTCCGGAGAAGTCCGTGCTGCGCGATCAGGCGACAGCGGCGCTGCTGGAAGCCGCCGTGGATTCCGTGGACTCCTCGAGAGAAGCCACGATGGCCCGCAAGGTGGAGATAAGTTCTTCGCGCGAGACGCTGCTCTTGCGGAACTGGATGCGCAGCTTGAAGTTCTCGGTTTCCGGCTCGAAGTGAAAGATGAAGGGCTGCGGCCGGGGACCGCTCTGCTGTTCGTCGCGGCGCTCCTGGCGCGCTTCGTCGCGGGTCAGGCCGCCGCGCTGGATGCGCTGCAGCATTTCCGCCATCTTCTTTTCAGTGGGCTGGCGGGCAATCTGCAACAGCAGGGACTTGGAAGTCACGCCGCTCTCGATGCATTGCTTGCGCAGCGCTTCCGGAATATTTCGCAGCGAAAGAATTTCCGAGACGGAAGAGCGCGCCCGCCCGATCTTCTTGGCCATGTCCTCGTGGGTGTAGTCGAACTGCGTGGCCAGGCGGTGCAAGCCGTCAGCTTCCTCGAAGGCGGTAAGATCCTTGCGCTGAATGTTTTCGATCAGGCCAATTTCCAGTGTTTCCGCGTCGTCGGCAACCTTTTCGATGCAGGGCACTTCGCGCAGTCCCGCGGCGCGCGAGGCGTGATAGCGCCGCTCGCCGGAAATGATGAAGAAGCAATCCTCGCGGGGCACGTAGCGCACCAGCAAGGGCTCGAGCACGCCCTTCTCGCGCACCGAATCGGTGAGGTCGCGCAGATCTCCCAGCAGCTTGCGCGGCTGCTCCGGATTCGGCCGGATCTTCTCCACCGGGATCATGCGGCCGATGGCCGCTCCGCTGTAGGTGGTCAGTTGCTCGATGTAGTGGGCGTCATGCCGCATCTTCAGCGCGACGGGTAACCCGATCTTCTTCGACACGTTGGATAACCTCCGCGGCCAGCTTTTTGTATTCGATTGCGCCCGGGGACTTCGGCGCAAACGTAAGTATGGTTTCCTTGTAGGCGGGACTTTCCTCGAGGCGCACGTTTTTCCCGATGCGCGTCTTGAACAGAA
This sequence comes from Terriglobia bacterium, assembly GCA_020072805.1. Classification (GTDB taxonomy): domain Bacteria; phylum Acidobacteriota; class Terriglobia; order Acidiferrales; family UBA7541; genus Acidiferrum. Next base: position 23,491 of record JAIQGC010000060.1, on the reverse strand, counting down.
CTTCCCCGAACACGGTTTTGATCTGTCCATGCGTATCCCGGGAAATATTCGTGCGCCGGTCAAACATGGTAATCACCACTCCCAGGACTTTTAGCGCCGGATTGGGCCGCGCGCGGATGCGCTCGTAGGTTTCCAGCAAGTCGTCGGTGCCTTCGATGGCGAAATACGCGGCCTGAATGGGCACCAGCAGGTGCGTCGAGGCCACCATGGCGTTCACCGTCAGGATGCCCAGCGACGGCGGAGTATCCAGCACCACGTAATCGTAGTCGCGCAGCACCGGCGCCAGGGCATCCTTCAATTTATAGGGCGCGTCGAAATGACCGGCCAGGACCTGCTCGAGTTTCGCCAGGGCCAGGCGTCCCGGCCCGACATAGAGCATGGGGTCGCGCGTGGGCTTGATGACTCCGGCCAGCTCGGTGTGCGCATCGCTGAGCACCTCGAACATGGTCTGGCTGATTTCGCTGGAATCGAAAAAGGCGATGGTGGAGTTGGCTTGCGGGTCCAGATCAATCAGCAGCGTTTTCTTGCCGCGCTGGGCCAGAGCCGCGGAAAGGTTGATCGCCGTGGTGGTCTTGCCCACGCCGCCTTTTTGGTTCGCGATGGTGATGATGGCAGTCATACGTTTCTGCCTCCGCCGGCGCTATTGGGCACGGGCTGTCGCGGTGCGGCAACTGGCTGGCTATATGTAGGTGCTCCCTGCAAATAACCCCCTATTGCTAGTGACAATGTACGGTTCTTTGCCGTCCCAGCGCAAGCGAAAAATACGGGCACCCGGCTCCCCGCGGGGCCGGCATCCCGTTGGCTGGGTTGCCGGGCAGATTCCACCCGTGGGTGTATGGAGTTTTTGCGCTGATTTCAGGAAGGAACGTCCGCGTCGTGCCGACACCGGCGTTAAAAAAGTCGACCGCTACTTCTATTTATTTATCCACGCCCCAAAAATCGTCGGCCAGATTTTCCAGCTTCAATCCCAGTTCCCAGCCGCCATGGCCCTCGTGACCCCGCCAGACCAGCAGCGCCTGCGCTTCTTTGCGGTTGGAAAGATTGATCAGCTTCAGCCGCTGCCCCACCACGAATCCCTGCGGCACAATCGCCAGACAGCCTTCGGGGCTGATATCCAGCGTGTAACCCTCCACGTGCAGGTTGCGCCCGGCGTCGTTCCATTCCAATGCCAGCAGGATCCGCGAATTCAGGCGCGCGGCGGAGCGGAAATGTCCGGCGTGTTTTTCCTCGGGTAGATTCATTCTGCCTTGAGACTACCGATACCCGGCAATCCGGTCAATACGCCTGCCACCCGCGGGAGTTGCACTAGTTACCCCTGAAGTCTTTCCTGCTTCTTTGCCGCCGCCCGCCCACTCCGCGTAAACTGTTGGTCACGCCCATGCTGACCTTGCCCAAGCTGCGCGCCGAGATGCGCCCTATGATTCGCCTGGCCCTGCCGCTGGTCCTCGCCGAACTGGGCTGGATGGTTATGGCCATCGTGGATACCATGATGGTCGGGCGACTGCCGGACAGCGCCACGGCCATCGGCGCCGTCAGCATTAGCTCGCACCTGTTTCACGTGATCGCGTTTTTCGGCGTGGGCCTGCTCATCGGCCTGGATACGCTGGTCTCCCAGGCCTTCGGCGCCGGCGACCGCGAGGATTGCCACCGCTCGCTGCTAAACGGTATCTACCTCAGCATGGTGATGACCCCGCTGCTCACGATTCCCCTTTTGTTCTTCGGCACGTTCTTGAAATTTTTTCACGTGGACCCCGCAGTTGCCGCCCTTTCCCTGCCCTACATGAAAGCGCTCACGGTGGGACTGTTTCCGCTGATGCTCTATTTCAGCGTGCGCCGCGCCATGCAGGCCATGAACCTCGTCCGCCCGGTGGCCTTCGCGCTGATCACCGCCAACGGCGTCAACCTTCTGGGCAACTGGATTCTGATTTATGGAAAATGGGGAGCGCCGGCGCTGGGCGTGGCCGGTTCCGGCTGGTCCACGGCCATTGCGCGCCTCTATATGGCCGCGGTGCTGATCGCCTACTTGCTCTGGTACGACCGCAAGCATCGCACCGACCTGCTGAAGACTCCGGTGGACGTGGATCTGCCGCGCATTCGCCGGCTGCTCGCGCTGGGGCTTCCCGCCGCTCTGCAGATCACCGTGGAAATCGGCGTCTTTGCCCTGGCCACAACGTTGATCGGACGCCTGGGCGCCGTGGCGCTGGCCAGCCACCAGATCACCCTGAACACCGCTTCGCTCACCTACATGGTTCCCCTGGGAATTTCCTCGGCGGCGGCCGTGCGCGTGGGGCAAGCCATCGGCCGCAAGGATATTCCCGGAGCGGCCAATGCCGGGACGGCGGCCATTTTTATCGGCGCGGCGTTCATGTCCCTGGCCTCCGTCGTGCTGCTGGTTTTCCCGCGGTGGATTGCGCGCATGTACACGCCGCAGGAAAAGATAATTGAGAGCACCGTCACGCTGTTGGCGGTCTGCGCCGCGTTTCAGCTTTTCGACGGCATACAAGCCGTGGCCACCGGCGCGCTGCGCGGCACGGGCGATACGCGCACGCCCATGCTCTGCCACTTCACCATGTACTGGCTGATTGGCCTGCCCCTGGGCGCCTGGCTGTGCTTTCGCCACGGATGGGGAGTAACGGGATTGTGGATCGGCCTGAGCCTTTCGCTGATTCTGATTGGATGTATTTTGCTGCTGATATGGCGGCGCGCCGTGAACCGCCTGCGCGAGGAGATGAACCGGAAGGCCCTGCCCGGTTACATCTTATAACGGCCGAGGTCGTCGTCGTTGAGGCCCTCGAGCCAGTTGCGCAACTGCTCGTTGCTGCTGCTCTCGTTCAAGGCGCTGGATACCTTGGAACTTTTGAGCACTTCGTCATCCACGAAGATGGGGCAATCCACGCGCAGGGCCAGAGCCAGGGCGTCGCTGGGGCGCGAATCCAGGCTCATCACCTGGCCGTCGCGCTCGATCCAGATCAGCGCATAGAACGTATCGTCCTTCAGTTCGCTCACCACCACCTTCTGCACGCGCGCGTCCAGCCCGAAAAAAACATTGCGCAGCAGGTCGTGAGTCATCGGCCGCGGCGTCTGCACTTTCTCGATTTCCTGAGCGATGGCGTTGGCCTCGTAGATGCCCACCCAGATGGGCAGGATGGTGCTGCTCTGCACGTCCTTGAGCACCACGATGGGCATGTTGGTCACGGGATCCATCATCAGGCTGCGAATCTTCATTTCCACTTCCATCGAGCCTCCTCCCCGCGAATTAAATCACCTGCTCGCCGGTCAAACTGTTTGCCCCGGCGCCGGTCACCCGCACCTGAATGTATTGTCCCAGAAGATCGGGAAGCGGCGAAGTGAAATTCAGCAGCCGGTAACCGGAGGTATTGCCGGCCCACTGTTTTTCCTGGCGAGCCTTGCCGGAAACCAGCACCTCGAACGTGCGCCCTAGAAACGTCTCGTGCCGGGCCGTCTGAATTTGCCGCTGTTTTTCCAGCAGTACCGCCAGCCGCCGGCTTTTTTCTTCCTCGGGGATGGCATCGGCCATGCGCAATGACGGAGTATTCGGCCGCGGCGAGTATTTGAAAGCGAAGACGGCGTCGAAGCGCACTTCGTCCATAAGCGTCAGCGTGGCTTCGAAGTCGGCTTCACTCTCGCCTGGGAATCCCACGATCAGGTCGGTGGTGATGCTGATCTCCCTCTGCGCCGCGCGCAGTATGGCGACTTTCTCCAGATACTCTTGGCGCGTGTAGCCTCGCTGCATCTCCTCCAGCACCCGCGTAGAACCGCTCTGTACCGGCAGGTGCACGTGCTCGCAGATGGCGGGATGCGCGTCAATGGCCGCCACGATGTCCGGCGTAAACTCCCGCGGATGGGACGTGGTGAAGCGCAGGCGGCGCACGCCGGGAATCTCCGCCACCTCCCGCAGCAGTTGCGAAAAGCGCAGCCCGCGTGGCCCGGGGTCGCAATAGGAGTTCACCGTCTGCCCCAGCAGTTGAATCTCTGTGTAGCCCAGTCCGGCAAGCTGTCGCGCTTCTTCCAGCACGGCTTCGCTCGTGCGGCTGCGCTCCGGCCCGCGCGTGAACGGCACCACGCAGTAGGAGCAGGCCTTGTCGCATCCCTCGATGATGGTCAGGTAGGCGCGCAGAGGATTGTCGCGCCGCGTCAGTTCCGTCTCGAACGTCTCGTCAGTGTCCGACTCCAGTCCGGTCACCCGCCGCTCGCCCGCCTCGACGCGCGCCAGCAACTCCGGCAGCTTGTGATAGCTCGCCGAGCCGCACACCAGCCCCACCCACGGCGAGCGCGCGAAAATGTCTTCACCTTCCTGCTGCGCCAGGCAGCCGATCACGCCAATCATCCGTCCCGAATCCGGCTGCTCGCGATATTCTCCCAGGCGCGAGAAGACCTTCTGCGCGGCCTTCTCGCGGATGCTGCATGTGTTGTAGAGCAGAAAAGATGCCGCTGCGGGCGAATCCGCCTGCCGGTAACCCCGCGACAGGAGCAATCCCGCGACCTTTTCCGTGTCATGGTCGTTCATCTGGCAGCCAAACGTCTCGATGTAAAAAGTTCCGCGCGCAGGTGCGCCCGCATCCACGGATGCCGCAACCGCCCGTCCCGCCAGCGTCTCCAGCCCGATATCGAAGTGTCTGCTCATAACTCCCGGCTAGTTTAACACACGCCCCCTGCCGCTTTCGGCGGGCCTCTGCCCTCCCCCAACGTTGGCAATGGCCACGCAGCCCGCGGTGCGCTACACTCCGTTGCTATTCCGGGGAGGTATACGATGAATAAGATTTGCCGTTGCGCCACCCTGTTCGTGCTCTTCGTTTTCCTTCCGGGCTCTTTGCTCCGCGCACAGGAAATTCCCGCCGATTATCAGGACGTTCTTCATTACCTGGGGCGCAGCGGCGATTACAAGGCCGGTGTCCTCAAGGCCGGCATTCCCCGCAACGATCTGCACGTGAAAATCGCCGGCCGCGATACGCCGACTCCTTTCGGATTTGGCGGCTGGATCGGGCTGACCAAATCCGCCGACGGAATGGACGTTCTCATGGGCGACCTCGTCCTGACCCAGGAAGAAGTGAACCCCGTGCTTTCCACGCTGCTCGACCACGGGATCGAGGCCAGCGCTCTGCACAACCACTTTTTCTGGGACGAGCCGCGGATTTTCTATCTCCATGTCCATGCCCACGGCAAGGCCATGGATCTGGCGCAAAACCTGAAGCCCGCCCTCGACCTCATCGGGCACGCCCCATCCGCGCCTCCGGCAAACCCCGCACCCGTCCCGCTCCCACCTCTCTCTCTCGACGCCGCCGCTCTTTCCAAGCTCATCGGCTATCCCTGCGAAACTCTTGGCCCTGTGAAAAAATTCACCGTGGGCCGCGATGATCTTCACCTTACCGAGATGGGCGCGGTCATCAATGCGCGCATGGGACTGAACTCCTGGGCCGCCTTCGCCGGAACCGATGCCGATGCGCAGATTGCCGGCGATATCGCCATGCGTGAATCGGAAGTGCTCCCCGTGCTGAAAGCCCTGCGCGCGCACAACCTCAACATCGTGGCCATTCACCAGCACATGCTGAACACGCAGCCCGCCGTCATCTTCCTTCACTACTGGGGCCGCGGTTCCGCCGCGCAACTTGCCCAGGGCTTCCGCGCCGCACTGGATCAGCTCGGAAAATCCTCTGCTCCCTAAATTTCCTCCCGAATTTTTATGCCCACGCCGCCACCCCATTCGTCCTCTTCGCTTCCCGATGCCGGTGAGCGCGGCAACCTGCGCGAGATGGCCGCCTACTTCCTTCGCCTGGGCACTTTGGGCTTTGGCGGCCCCATCGCTCTTGCCGGGCACATGCACAAAGACCTCGTCGAAGACCGTCAATGGATCACCGATCGCGACTACGTCGAGGGCCTGGCTTTCTCGCAGCTTTCTCCCGGCCCCCTCGCCGCGCAATTGGCCATGTATCTCGGCTGGGTGCGATTCCGGGCGCTGGGCGCGACGCTGATTGGCATCGCCTTCATTCTTCCCTCTTTTCTGATGGTCCTCGGTCTGGCTCTGCTCTACGTTCACTACGGCTCCCTCGGCTGGATAAGGGCTGTCTTTTACGGTGTCGGCGCCGCGGTGATCGCGATTCTCCTCCGCAGCGCTTACAAACTCATGCGTTCCACGCTCAAGCGCGACCCGCTGCTCTGGCTTCTGTTTGCCGCCACGGCGCTGGTCACCGCCTGGACCGCCGCGGAAATTGTCTGGCTCTTTCTTATTTGCGGACTCGTCGCCCTGTTGCTAAAGGCCCCTCCCGCTTTTCTTCGCCGTCCCTCCGCTCCCGCCGCACTCGGCGGACTCGGCTGGCTGACGCAGGGGCTGCAAGGCCCGGCCACACTGCAGAAAACCACGGCCCTGTTTCTGTTTTTTCTCAAGGCGGGAGCTTTTGTCTTCGGCAGCGGACTGGCCATCGTCCCTTTTCTCTATGGCGGCGTGGTCGTGCAGACCCATTGGCTGAGCGAGAGGCAGTTTCTCGATGCCGTCGCGGTGGCCATGATCACGCCGGGCCCGGTGGTGATTACCGCCGGGTTCATCGGCTACCTCGTCGCGGGTCTCGCCGGAGCCCTCCTGGCCTCCCTGGCCGTCTTCGTTCCGCCCTACTTCATTGTTTTGCTGGCAGCGCCCTTGTACAGAAAGTTCACGCGCAATCCACAGGTCGGCGCTTTCGTCCAGGGCGTCACAGCCGCGGCCATCGGCGCGATCACCGGCGCGGTCTTTATTCTGGGCAAACGCGCCCTCGTGGACATTCCTTCCCTGTTCATCGCCGCCGTCACCCTCGCCGTTCTCCTGGCCACGAAAAAAATCCCGGAGCCTGTCTTGATCCTCCTGGCCGGCCTGGCCGGATTTTTGCTCTTCCAGGGGCCGCGCTGATGGCCGGAAAGATTGCTCCCCGCGCAAGGATTCCCGGCCAGCGCCCGCCTACTCGGAGGCGTCTCCTGTCTTACCGTCGCCGAGTCCTTGCGGTAGGATAGTCCCTGCCGGTCATCAAATATGGAGCTCTCTTCCACCCTGCGCATGGCCTTGCGTACTCTGGCGCGCAACAAACTGCGCACCGCCCTGACCATGCTCGGCATCACCATCGGCATCGGCGCTTCCATCTGCACCGTCGCCGTTGGCGAAGGCGGAGCGGCGCAGATCCGCGAGCAAATGCTCCTGCTCGGCGATAATTTTGTGTGGATCGAAGCCGGAGGCCGCTCCATCAGCGGCGCCCGCACCGGCACGGGGGCCACTCAAACCCTGCGCCTGAGCGACATGCAAGCCATCGTGCGCGAATTCCCCCTCATCAAGACCTGCACGCCGCAGGTGGACGGCCGCACCCAGGTTGTCTATCAGAATCAGAACTGGAACACGGTCTTCCGCGGGGTCTCCTCGGACTTCCTCTCGATTCGCCGCTGGTCCGTCACGGAAGGCGGCATTTTCTCCCCAGACGAAGTAGATGCTTCGGCCAATGTCGCCGTGCTCGGCCAGACCGTTCTCGGCTATCTCTTTCCCGGCGAACAGGCCCTCGGCAAAACCATCCGCATCGGCAATCTTCCCTTCCGCGTGGTCGGCGTGCTGAATGGCAAAGGCGTCTCCGCCACCGGGCAGGACCAGGACGACTTCGTCCTGATCCCCTACACCACCGCACAAAAAAAAGTGAAAGGCATCGACTGGCTGAACGACATCCTCTGTTCCGCAGTCTCCGCGGACGCCATCCGTCCCGCTCGGGACAGCATCACGCTGCTCCTCCGCGAGCGCCACCACATCCCTCCCGGCGCCATGGATGATTTCAATATTCGCAGCCCGGAGGAGATGCTTCGCCAGCAGGAACAGACCAGCAACACCCTCACTCTAATGCTGACGTCCGTCGCGCTGGTCTCCTTGCTGGTGGGCGGAATCGGCGTGATGAACATCATGCTGGTCTCCGTGGCGGAGCGCACCCGCGAGATCGGCGTGCATCTGGCCGTGGGCGCAACCGAAAGCGAGATTCAGTTGCGCTTCCTGAGCGAGGCCGTGGTCCTCACTCTTATGGGCGGCGTGCTCGGCGTCGCCGTGGGCATTTTCTCCGCCGACCTGCTGGGGCGCCTCTTTGCCTGGCCGGTCACCATCTCCCTTTTTACGGTTTTTATCGCCGTTGTTATCGCCACGCTCACCGGCCTTTTCTTCGGCTACTACCCGGCCCGGCGCGCCGCCGCTCTCGACCCCATCGAAGCCCTCCGCCACGAATAGGATCGCCCCAAGCAACCCTTTCACCTGAATTTAACTCAAAACTCTTTGACCGCTTTCGGGGCGTGTGTTACGGTTTTCTGAGTTGAACAATTTTTCCTGACGGGGGCTATGGTAAATCTTCTCTACGCCAGCGTTCTCTTGATTGACAGCAATCTCACCAATATCATCGCGCAGACCGGATGGGTGGCGCGCGGTGTTCTTCTCATTCTCCTGGTTTTTTCCGTGATCTCCTGGGCCCTGATCTTTCAGAAGCTGGGCCTCTTCAAACAGATCCGCCGCGATAGCGAACGCTTCCTGCAGCTTTTCCGCGCCGCTCGCGGCCTGGCCGACCCTAAGGTTCTGGCCACCGCCGGTTCTCCCTTCACCGCACTGTATACCGCGGGCTTGCGCGAACTGCACAGCCAGGTCACTCCCGCGGGCGGCAAACTCAAGAGCCTGCAAGCCATTACCGTGAGCATGCAACTGGCCGCCGCGGATGAGGTTCGCGGCCTGGAAAAAGGCATGTCCTGGATGGCCACCACCGGCTCCATCACCCCCTTCATCGGCCTTTTCGGCACCGTCTGGGGCGTCATGGACGCCTTCGCCGGACTGGGCAGCGCCGGCGCCGCCAGCCTCCGCGCCGTGGCTCCCGGCATCGCCGAAGCCCTCATCACCACCGCCGCGGGCCTGGCCACGGCCATTCCCGCGGTTATCTTCTATAACTATTTTTTGCAGAATATCCGCGACTTCGCCCAGCGCATGGATAATTTCGCCGCCGAAGTCACCGCGCTGATCGAAAAAACGCACACGTAGCCGCAGCGCGGCCGGGGACCCGAAGGAAGAGGCGCACCGAAGATGGCCCAGATCGGCAAACAGACGCAGACCTCGCTCTCCGAGATCAACATGGTCCCGTTCGTGGATGTCGTCCTGGTCCTACTGATCATCTTCATGATCACCGCGCCCATCCTGCAATCCGGCATCGAAGTGGACCTCCCCAAGACGCACACCGTGAAGGAGCTCAACCAGGACCGCGTGGTTATCACGCTGGACAAGGGCCAGCGCGTTTATATCGGCAACGATGCGGTGAACATCCATCAGATCGGGCAGAAAGTTCGCGCCCTGATGCGCCGCCCTCAGGACGGCGTATTTCTCCGCTGCGATGAATCCGTTCCCTTCGGCAGCTTCGCCATGGTCATGGACACGTTGCGCCAGGCGGGCATCTCCAATATCAACGTGGTCACCGAGCCCATCACCGACCGGCCGCGCACCCAATGAGCCGCTGACGCCATGAGCACCGCCACCGCAGCCCGCTACAGCGAACTGAACCTGAAGAAAACGCTGACCTATTCCCTGCTGCTGCATGTTTTTCTCACGATCGCCATGCTGGCCTCCGCTTATCTGCAGCACCGCGGCGCACAATGGGGCGGCCCGCCCGGCGGGGGCTCCGGCGCGGTGACCGTCAACATGGTCGGCAACCTTCCCGGTATTCCCCTGCCCGCGCCGGCGGTGGTCACGCCCAACCGCGTCGTGGACACCACCAAGGGCCTCTACAAGGCCGAACCGATACCCAAGGCTCCGCCGCCGCGTGACGCCGAAAAAATTCCCGAATTCAAAAAGGAAAAACAGCCCAAGACCATCGAACGCCCGTCCCGCGTCTTGGAAGACAAAACTCCTCCGCCGCCCAACGCCGTTCCCTTCGGACAGGGCGGCGCGCCGACACTTCCCTACAGTTCCTTTTCCATGACTGGAGGCACGCAGGGCAGCATCGGCATGCAGGGCCCCGGCGGCGCTGATTTTGGAGCGCGCTATTCCTGGTACGTCACCGCCGTCAAGCGGCGCATCAGCGAGAACTGGCTGGTTTCCACCGTGGACTCTTCCGTGCGAATCGCGCCGCGCGCCACCGTCACTTTCACCATCCAGCGCAACGGAGCCATCAGCAATATCCGCGTCACGCAATCCAGCGGCAATCTCTCCGTGGACAATTCCGCGCAGCGCGCCGTGCTGGGCTCCAGCCCGCTTCCGCCCCTGCCCAATGACTACGGGGCCTCCAGCGTGAACGTTGAATTTTTCTTCGATTTCAAGAGATGAACGCCATGGCCATAATTTCGCTGCACGACAGGAGACGCCGCCCTTGATCAGACAGCCAAGAACGCCGCGCATCGCGCTCAAACTGCACTGGTTTTTCGCCGCACTCCTTCTCGCCGCCTCTCCAGCTCTGGCGCAAGACTGGTTTCGCACCGGCACGGGCCTGGGCGTCGAGCGTCCCCGCGTGGCCGTCGCCGACCTGGTTCCGCGCGCACCGGAGGCCACCGCCCATGGCAAACTCTTCACCGAAGTGGTGCGCGGCGATCTCGATTTCAGCGGCATCCTCGAACTGGTCAGCCCCAGCTTCCATCCCCTGCAGTCTCCCGGCATGCCTCTCCAGCTCAATTACAAAGCCTGGAGCGACGCCCCGGCCTCGGCACAAATGGTGGCCTTCGGCAATCTCCAGGAATCCTCCTCCGAAGCCGCAATCGAAGCCTGGCTTTACGACGTGCGCAATCCTTCCTCTCCCCCGGTCGTCGCCAAGGTCTATCGCGGCGCTCCCACCGACGCCCAAATCCGCAAATTCGCTCATCAGTTCGCCGATGAAATCATCGGCAAACTTTCCGGCGGGCTTCCCGGCGTCGCTTCCACGCAGATTGCCTTCATCAGCAACCGCACCGGCTCGAAGGAACTCTGGGTGATGGACTACGACGGCGCCAACCAGCACGCCCTCACCGCCCTGCGCACTATCTCGCTCATGCCCCGCTGGTCTCCAGACACTTCGCGCATCGCCTTTGCCTGCTATATTCAGGCCTTTGGCATCCTCAGCCCGCAGATTTGCATGTTTTCCCTGGAGCTTGGCCGCCCCGTTACTTTCCCGCGCTTCCACGGCAGCAACAGCGCCCCGGCCTGGTCTCCCGACGGCTCGCAACTTATGTTTTCTTCCTCGATGTCCGGCTACCCGGAGATCTATTCGATTGACGCCAACGGCAGCCACTTTAAGCGCCTCACCTTCAGCGCCGGCGACAGCGCCAGCACTTCTCCCGCCTGGAATCCCAAGACCGGCCAGTCCGCCGCCTTTATCAGCGACCGCGGCGGCTTCCCCCAGCTCTACCTCATGAATTCCGACGGCACCAACATCCGCAAGATGGACCTGCCGGACATGGGCTACGTCATCGACCCGGCCTGGTCCCCTAATGGCCAGTTGCTCGCTTTCAGCTGGCGCCGCCCCAACGGCAATTTTGACATTTACGTCATGGACGTCACCTCGCATCAAATCGCCGAAATCACCCGCGATGCCGGCCGCAACGAACGGCCCTCCTGGGCGCCCGACGGCCGCCACATTGTTTTTGAATCCACACGCGGAGGTTCGCGGCAGATCTGGGTCATGCTGGCCGACGGCTCACATGCGCATGCCTTGACCCAGAGCGGCGCGAATGAATCTCCCAACTGGTCGCCCCGATGAAAGCGGTGATGCCAATGGAGCCGTTGAAGGCCATGAAAACCGCATCCGGCCACGGTCCGACCAGCACGGATATTTTTCCACTCTCCGCGCGATTTTCTTTTTCCGCATTGTCCCGTTGCGATGGTAAGATGTTCCTTCCGGCGGATTTACGGAATGCGGATTTTCACACATAACAAGGAGGATAAGGAATGACTCGAGCATCACGGCTGTACCGTTCGTCCTTGCTGGTTGCCTTTGCCGCTCTGGCGCTTACCGCTGGCTGCGGAAAGAAACAGGCAGCTCCACCGCCACCCCCGCCGCCTCCGCCGCCACCGCCGGCCAAGCCGACCGTGACCCTGCAGGCCGCGCCCACCACGATTGAAAAGGGCGGATCCGTCACCCTCAGCTGGTCGTCCACCAATGCCACCGCGCTGGTCATCCAGCCGGCCATCGGCAACGTCGCTCCGGAAGGCTCCACCAAGGTTTCCCCGGACGCCACCACCACCTATACCATTACCGCGACCGGCCCCGGCGGCTCCATTGACGCCACGGCTTCGGTGAATGTCACCCAGCCGCCTCCGCCGCCTCCGCCACCCCCGCAGCCCACGCTTGAGGAACTCTTCGCCCGCGATGTCCACGACGCCTACTTCGATTTCAACAAGGCGGATATCCGTGAAGACGCCAAGGCTGCTCTATCCAAGGATGCCGATTTCATCAAGGCTCATGCCGGCATCAAGGTGGTCATCGAAGGCCACTGCGATGAGCGCGGTTCCACCGAATACAACATGGCTCTCGGCGATCGCCGGGCCGCCGCCGTAAAGAAGTACCTCTCCTCCCTGGGCGTTCCTGCCGACAGCCTGACCACCGTCAGCTACGGCAAGGAAAAGCCCTCGTGCACGGAGAGCACGGAGGACTGCTGGCAGAAGAACCGCCGCGGTCATCCCGTCCTGGCCAAGTAACGCCTGGGCGCATGGTTGGTTTCACGGAGCCGCGCGGCGGGCGCAGTATTCATGCCCGCCCGCGGCTCTTCCGCTTTTGTTCTGAATTTCCGCGCAACGCGGGAAAATAGTTTTGGTAGGATACTTACCGGGGGTCTTTTCAATGCGCACTCGTAATCTGGTTCTCTTCGGCGGCGCCATGCTGGCTGGAGCGTTTGCCGGCAGCCTGCTCGGCCCCAGTCCGGTCCAGGCCGTGGCTCGCGAAATCATTGAACTCCAGCGCGACGTTACCACCATCTTGCAGGGCCAGAAGGACCTGGCCACTTCCATCACCCAGGACCATACTGTCCTGAAAACTTTAGTGGACCAGTCCAACGAAAACGTTCTTAAACTCAACTCCACCATGGGTTCCCTGCAGAAATCCATGCAGGACGTGCAGGCCAATTCCGGCGCGCGCCTCGATACCCTCTCCACGCAGATTCAGGGCCTCTCCGATAATCTCGAGGAAGTAAAATCCCGCGTCGGCAAACTCAATCAGCAGCTCACCGACGTGCAGAGCGCCATCCAGAGTCTCGACGCCAAGCTCCCCGCCGCGGGCGCCTCTTCGCCCGCTCCCGGCGCCGCTGCCAGCTCCACCCCCGCCGCAGCCGCTTCTTCTCCCTCCGCCGATAATCTCTACACCAACGGCCTGCGCGACAAGGACAGCGGCAAATACGATCTGGCCCGCCAGGAATTTATCGACTATCTCAAATATTTTCCGGACACCGACCTGGCCTCCAACGCGCAGTTTTATCTCGGCGAAATCGCCTACTCCGAGAAGAAGTACGACCAGGCGGTCACCGAATACGACAAGGTTCTCACCAACTACCCCAAGAGCTTCAAGCTGGCCCCCGCGCGCCTCAAAAAGGGCATGGCCCTCATCGAGATCGGACAGAAGGCTACCGGCCTGCGCGAACTCCGCGAAGTCATTCGCCGCTATCCCGGCACCGAGGAAGAGCGCCGCGCCCGCGCCAAACTCAAGGAACTCGGCGTCACCGCCCCGGCCTCCTATCACTATCGCCGCCGTCGCTAGGCGCAACGGCCCGGGCGAGGCTGGCTGCATTTCCATTTTCCCGGCCGCCGTGTTATCTTCCTCACTTCAAAGTCAATTTCCGCTTCAGAGGAAACCATGTCCGTCAACAAAGTCATCCTCGTCGGCCGTCTGGGCCGCGACCCCGAAACCCGCTTCACCGGCGGCGGGCAGGCCGTTGCCAATTTTTCCCTGGCCACCGACCGGTCCTTCAAGGACAAAAACGGCGAGCGCCAGAAACAGACCGAATGGCACAAGCTGGTCGTCTGGGGGAAACAGGCGGAAATCGCCCAGCAATACCTGAAAAAGGGCTCGCTCGTCTACGTCGAAGGCCGCATCCAATCCCGCGAATGGCAGGACAAGGAAGGCCAGAAGCGCACCAGTTTTGAAATTGTCGTCGAGAACTTTCGCATGCTCGGCGGCCGCGGCGATGGCGGCGGTCATGCCCCGGGCGCGGGATCGCACGCGGGCGGCGGTGATGCCGAAAGCCAAGCCGGGCCAGGCGAGGAAACCTTCGGCGGCGGCCCAAATCGGAAATCCCGGGCGACGCGAAGAGCGTGACCTTATCGCGCCCACTCTTCGCCAGCGTCCCCAGAATCGCGCCGAGGACTACGCCATGCCCGCAACCAATCGCCAGCTTCTGCTGAAATCCCGCCCCAAGGATCTCATCTCCCGCGATAACTTCACCTCCGTAACCGCGCCTGTTCCCGAACTTCGCGACGGCCAGGCCCTTGCCAAGGTCCATTTCCTCTCGGTGGACCCCACCATGCGCATCTGGATGTCCGAGCGCGAAGGCTACATGCCTCCGGTGGGCATCGGTGAAGTCATGCGCGCCGGCGGCATCGCCCAGGTTATTGCCTCGAAGAATCCGGAATTCCACGAAGGCGACTTCGTCCTCGGCCTCACCGGCTTTCAGGAGTACGTTCTTCTCGGCGCCGGCGAACCGGTTCCCTTCCGCAAGCTGCCGCAACTCCCCGGCGTTCCCCTCTCCGCGTTTCTCGGCACGCTGGGCATGACCGGCATCACCGCCTACTTCGGCATGACCGAAGTCGGCAAGCCGAAAGCCGGCGAAACCCTGGTCGTCTCCGCCGCCGCCGGAGCCACAGGAAGCGTCGCCGGGCAGATCGGCAAGATTCACGGATGCCGCGTCGTGGGCATCGCCGGCGGCGCGGAGAAATGCGCCTGGCTCACCGGCGAACTTGGCTTCGACCACGCCGTTGATTACAAGAAATCAGGATGGAAGCAGGAACTGGCCGCCGCCTGCCCCAAGGGCATCGATATTGATTATGAAAACGTCGGCGGCGAGATCATGCACACCGTCATGTCCCGCATGAATCCTTTCGGGCGTATCGTCCTCTGCGGGCTCATCTCCGGCTACAGCGCCGAAGACCCCGGCATGGCCAGTTTCGGCACCGTGCTCATCAAACGCCTGCGCGTGCAGGGCTTCATCGTCCTCGATTACGCTCCGCGCTTCACCGAAGCCGTCACCCAACTCGCCCAGTGGATGCTCGCGGGCAAGCTCAAGGACCGCCAGACCGTCGTCGAGGGACTGGAAAACGCCCCCGACGCCCTGGCCATGCTCTTCTCCGGCGGCAACATCGGAAAAACCGTCGTCAAACTCTGATCCCTGCCACGAACCGGTTGCCCCATTGAACACTCCCTGCGCAGCCCCTTCTTGCCCGCGTGCCCGCTGAAGGACTATCGTCAATCATCAAGACGGTGATTTATTTTCAGGCTTGAGCACTCCGCAATCGTAAAACAGGATGATTCGATGACTGGAATCATGCGCGGGCCAATAGGCTCTGCCTGGTGTCGGGCACTCTCCGTCACAATTCTTTTGGCCGTTTCCCTTTCCTCCGCGTGGGTCGCCGCTCGCCCCGATCCAATCGGGGCGAGCGCGCAATCCACGGTCCCGCAGACAGGCGCTCCCGCGCGCACCGATTTCCAGGGTACACGCCCCATGACGCGATTCCTGGCCCCCGCGACGGTGGGTTCCCCCGCGCGCACCGATTTCCAGGGTACGCGGCCCATGACACGCTTCCTAGCTCCCGCGACAGTGGGTTCTCCCGCGCGCACCGATTTCCAGGGCACGCGGCCCATGACGCCCATCCGACAGATTCGCAAGAAACTTTAAGGAGTAGCCATGAAGAAAAACACGCTCATTCTTTCCATCGCCCTGATTGCTGCGGCTTTAGCCGTCTTTGCGGGACAGCAAGCGAAACTCGCCGCGCAGACCCCGTCGCGCATCCCGGTTATGGACGCGCAGAAATCCGTCTTGCGCCTTCAGGCCCCGGATAATTCCAAACCCGAGCCTCCCGATCTCTACGGCTATGTCACGGTGCTGGACCCGTCCACCAATACGCATTACTTCGGCAACCCCAATGACCCCTACTTTGCCAATGCGCCGGGCAAACCCAGCGGCTCCATGCTCGCTACCGTCTTCGTCATCTTTCGCGGCACGGCGGACCCCTCGCAGAGATACGAGGTGCCCGTCACACATCCAATGTCCGCCTATCGCGGAAACCCGCACAATTCCGGGGACATTCCCACCGCTCTCTGGTACTACATTCACATGATTATGGATTCCCATCATGGGAGCTTTCCCAGCTACACGCCGATGAATAACACGATCTACTACGACTCCACGAAATGGCGTTATCTTTCCGTGGAGCTCCGGCATTTCGGCTGGCAGGAGCCCGCGCAGACTTTCGGGTCCACCTCCTACTCGGAGGTCGTTGACTTCCGCGCCGTGCCCCCGATTTCCGGTCTTCCGGAATTCTATGGAAGCTCCTCCGGCCCGCGCTAGAAGCGGCCGCGGCGCCGGCCTTCGCGGAGATGGAACTTTTATTCGTTCCTTCTTGAATTCGTCCGCGTCGCAAAGTATGCTGCTCCTATTCAAGACGGCTTTTCGCCCCATATTGCCCGATAGGATGCTTCGATGATGAGAACCTCGATTGGTTCGCGAAGCTTTACCAGTAAACGCGCTTTAACCGGCGCTCTGCTGCTCACGCTCTTTCTCTCCTTTGCCTGGATCGCCGCCCGCCCCGATCTGATCGGGGCCCGCGCTCAATCCAGTTCTCCTAAGTCCGACCCACCCTACCGCACCGATTTTTCCGCCAGCCGTCCGATCAACCCCCTGGCGGAAAAGACCGAGGTGCGGCCCGATCCGCCCTACCGCACCGATTTTTCGGCGAACCGTCCGATCAATCCCTTGGCGGCCAAGGTTGAGGTAAGGCCCGATCCGCCTTTCCGCACCGACTTTTCGGCTTCGCGGCCCATCACGCAGCTAAGGAGTTCACCACGATGAAAAGACTTATCGCTTTTGCTGGAATCCTGATTGGCGCAGCCTCCCTTGCCATCCTGCCCGGCGGCACGGCCGGCCCCGCTCCGCAACTGAGCAGGACCGCTCACCAAATCTACCCTCACAACGGCGCCCCCTCCGCGCTGTATGGCTATGTGACGGTGGAAGATAAGACCAAGAATCTCTTCTACGTCGGAGATCCGAATACCCCCGCCAATTGGGCCGCGGGAGTGCCCCTGGAAGTGGACCTTGGATTTCAACCCCTCGTCCGATCCGGGGAAAAAGAGTACGTCCTGAAATTCACTCACACCTTTTCTGCGTACTCACTTCCTGGCGGTGGGTCCAGAGGCGCGGCCGGCAGGGACGGCAGGAATCTTCTTGGCAGCGATCCGAATGCGCTCTCCTACAACATTCCATTTGTCACGGAACAAGGCGGGGGCGCTTATCCTATTTACAATCAGATCGAAAAGAAGGTTTATTATGACGCGAAGCAATGGCGCTTCCAGTGGATTGAAGTGCCCTCTCTCACCTGGCAAGAGACCGCCACAACCGGCGTGACTGCCCCCGTAACCGTACAGCTGCACGCGGAAGATCATCCCCTGCGAGAGTTCCCTGACCCTCCTGGACACGGTCCCAGGCCCTATTAGGTACGGGTCCGAACGGATGAGTCCGCGATATCTCCGAATGGCCCTCGCACTGTTCCCCGTCCTCGCCGGCGCTATTCTGCTTGGTCAGGCCGGGTTGTACGCCTCTGCGGGGGCAACTCCCCAATCGCAAAAGCAGGACGCCGCGAGGGCGCCGTGACGGACCACACCATCTTTAAAGGCACGCTCGCGCCCGATGTCTATTCCGATTGCGACCTGTTCATCCGCCACAAGGAAAACGAAAAGGTCATTCCCTCAACCTATTATTGCGTCCTGGGCCCGTACAACACCGTCGCCGACGCCACTCTGGCCTACGAAAAGGACATGGCCGAACTGCGCGCCTGTTTCCCCGAATGGCAATTTACGGAAAAGAACGGCGCCGGCGGCTCCGACCCCACCGAAGTGCTCGTTTTCTCCACCCGCCAGCCCGGATTCACGATGGTCTTCACGCTCAGCGACATGAGGATTAATTCCAAACCAGACGAGGCGGATTCCGGCAAGCCCCGCGCTGTCCTGTCCCTCCGGGTGACCGGCACGGTTCCCGCTGCTCCGCCCCTTCCCGCAAAGAAGAAGTAGAATCCAATCTGCCCGCTGAAGAAATCTTCGTGAATCGACGCAAATCGTTTTGCCTGAGAAGACTCTCATTCGTGGCGCAGCGCCTCGATGGGATCGAGCCGCGCCGCCTTGTGCGCCGGATAATACCCGAAGAAAACTCCCACCCCTGCCGAAAATAATGCCGCAATGATTATGGCCTTCCCCGAAATCAGTGTCGGCCACTTCAGGAAACTGCTGATCAGCGCCGAACCCGCCAGCCCCGCCGCGATGCCCATCACCCCGCCGAGCATGCTCAGCGTCACCGCTTCCACCAAAAACTGATTCTGCACATCCGCGGGCGTCGCACCCACCGCCATGCGCACCCCAATCTCCCGCGTCCGTTCCGTCACGCTCACCAGCATGATGTTCATGATTCCGATCCCGCCCACAAACAACGAAACCGAAGCGATCGATCCCAGCAGCAGAGTCATGACCTGCGAAGTCTGATCGGCTAGATCCGCAACCTCCGACTGCGTGCGCACAAAGAAGTCATCGTCCTCGCCCGCCCGGATGTGATGCCGCTCGCGCAGCAGTTGCGTGATGGGCCGCACCGCCGCCACCGAGGCCTCTTGCGTCACCGCCGACGCATTGATGAACTGAATCCAGGTAATCCCCGCGATTTTTTTCTGCACCGTGGTAAACGGCGCAAAAATACGGTCGTCCTGGTCGTCGCCCATCACCGACTGCCCCTTCGACTCCAGCACTCCCGTCACGCGAAACGGCAAAGTCCCGATGCGAATTGTCTTTCCAATAGGGCTCTCGTTCGGAAAAAGATAATTCGCCACGGTCGTCCCCAGCACGCACACATTGGCGGCGTACTCCACCTCTTCCTGGCTGAAAACCGACCCCGCCTGCACCGGCCAGGCGCGGATCTCGAAGTAGTTCGGCGTTGTCCCCAAAACTCCGGTATTCCAGTTCTGATTCTGATAGACCACCTGCGACCGGCTGACCACCGCCGGCGCAGCCTCGCGAACCAGCGGCACTTCGCGCAGGATCGCTTGCAGGTCGTCGAGCGTCAGCGACTTTACCGCCCAGAACCCCATGCGCGCTCCTCCCGGCCGGCCGCTCCCCGCCGAAATGAACACCGCGTTGGTCCCCATGCTCTGTATACCCTGCTGTACAAGATATTCCGCGCCTTGCCCGATGCTTACTGTGGCGATCACCGCGCCCACTCCGATGATGATTCCCAGCATGGTCAGCGCGGAACGCATCTTGTTGCGCGCCAGGGCACGCAAGGCAATCCGGAATATGTTCAGGAAATCCATGTCCGGGAAATTCTACACTTTTGCTTCTGTTTCTTCTTCCGCGTCCATCTCTTCGCGCGTTGGCAGTGAAGCCAGCACTTCGTGTGCGACGAGCCGTTTTTCGATCACCTGGTCGCGCCGGACGCGCCCATCGCGAAATTCAATGGCCCTTTTCGCGTAGTGCGCGATGTCCGTTTCGTGCGTCACAATTACCACCGTCAGTTCCTGCTCCTCGTTCAGCCGCTGCAGAATCTCCATGATTTCCACCGACGTCCGGCTGTCCAGATTCCCCGTCGGCTCGTCCGCCAGCACGATTTGCGGGTTGTTCACCAGCGCACGCGCGATGGCCACCCTCTGTTGCTGCCCGCCCGATAGCTGGCTCGGATGGTGTTCTGCCCGCTCCCCCAGTCCCACCCGCTCCAGCGCTTCCCGTGCGCGCCGCGTCCGTTCTTCCGGCGGAACACCCGCATAAACCGTCGGCAGTTCCACGTTTTCCAGCGCGCTGGTTCGCGCCAGCAGGTTGAAATGTTGAAACACGAATCCCAGCTTGCGATTGCGTATCCGCGCCAGCTCTTCCTTGGACATCCCCGAAACGTCCACGCCATCCAGAAAATACCGCCCGCTGGTGGGGCGGTCCAGGCACCCCAGAATATTCATCAGCGTGGACTTGCCTGACCCCGACGCCCCCATGATGGCCACGAACTCCCCGCGCTGAATCTCCAGCGAAATCCCGCGCAGCGCATGCACCTGCACCTCTCCCAGGTCATATGTCTTGGTCACGCGGTCCAGCCGGATCAGCGTTCCCGCTCCTGCCCCGCCGCTTTGTGTTTGCAATTCCTTCACGATATGGCCCTACATCCGCCTCGGCATTCCGCCGCCCGCCCCACCCACGGGACTCTGCTGCTGTCCTGCCCGCGCGCCCTTGGAGCTTTCCCCGATCACCAGCTCGTCACCTTCCTTCAGCGCTCCTTCTTTCATTGCCGTAAACGTAAAATCAGTCACTCCTATTTTCACCCGCACCGGCTCCAGCGACTTGTCCGCCCGCACTTTCCATACCAGCGCAAAATCTTCCCGCACGCTGCTTCCGCCGGAGCCGGAAGGCGGTCCGCCGTTAGTTCCCGTCCGCATTCCCGCGGATTCCTTTTTGGGTTCCTTCTTGTTTGCGGTGCGCCCGGCTTCCGCAATGCCATATTTCGCCAGCAGCGCCAGCCGCTCGGCTTCCTTCATTTCCGGCTTGTAGCGCAGCGCCCCGTTGGGAATTTTCACCGCATCATTTTCCCAAGCCACCGGAATGCTGACATACGCCGTCATCCCGGGAAACAGCCGCTGCCCCGCGTTGTCGAACGCCACCACCGTGTCATAGGTCACCACGTTCTGCACCGTCGTGGCATTCATCCGGATCTGCATCACCTTCCCCGAAAATATTTCCCGCGGGAAAGAGTCAACGCGGAATGTCGCCGTGGCCCCCGCTTGAATCCGCCCCACATCCGCTTCGTCCGTCTTCGCGTACACCAGCATCTTCGTCAGGTCCTGCGCGATCACGAACAGAGTCGGCGCCTGCAGGCTGGCCGCCACCGTCTGCCCCTGGTCCACGTTGCGCGCGATCACCGTCCCGTCAATCGGCGCATAGATGTGCGTGTGCAGCAGATTCAGCCGCCCCAGGTCCACCGCGGCCTTGCGCTGCTTCACTTGCGCTTTCGCCTGCTCCAGATTGGCGATCGATACGTTCAACTTCGCTTTGGATTGTTCCAGCATGGCTTGCGCGGAATGCAGCGAAGCCTGCGCAGAGTCCGTCGTTGCCTTCGCCGTGTCCCGCTGCGATATCGCCACGATTCCCTGGTCGGCCAATCCCTTGGCGCGCTCGTACTGCAACTGCGCGTCGTTCGCCTGTGCTTGCGCCTTGTCTATGTCCGCCTTTGCCGAAAGCAGGTCCGCGCGCTGCGTTTCGATCTGGGCCGCAAGGCTTTGCACGCTGGCCTCCGCGTTGGCCTGGTCCGCTTCGGCCTGCTGCAGTTGCGCCTGAAAAATCGCCGGGTCGATCTCCGCGATCAACTGCCCTTGCTTCACTTTTGAATTAAAATCCACATACAGCCGTTTGATATTCCCCGAAACCTGCGAGCCTACCTGCACGGTCGTTACCGCATTGATGGTTCCCGTCGCCGAAACAATCTGCACGATATCCCCGCGCTCCACCCGGCTCGTATAGTATTCCGTCCGCGCCCCGCCCCAAACCGCCGTGTAAACCAGCCAGCATACCCCCAGAACAATGCCAGCTCCCCCGCAAGCGATCAGCACGCGGTCGCGCCGCGAGCGCACCCATCGTGCCAGCACGAAGTCCAATGCCTGTCGCATTCTCGTCATCATGGTTTCGGCATTCCCATGCCACAAGGCAGGCGCCCTGGGATCGCTAATATCCGGCGTTCTTGCGTTCCTCGTCCACCCGTTTCACATGCTCTTCATATTTGGTCTGTTGCTCGGGTGTGAGGAGGGCCCGGATCTTCTTTCGGGTGGATTCCCGCAATTCGTTCATCTGCGGTTCAAACTGTTTATGAATTACCTGAATCTTTCCTTGAAACTCCGCCAGCAGGGGGTCCAGCGACTTCCGTTGCGCCTCGGTCAGGCTCAACTCCTGCGTCAGCCGCTCCACGATGTCGGCACGCCGCGCTTCCGGAGTCTTCTTGTCGCTGGCCGAGACCTGGGCCCGGTGGCTGCCCATAGCAAATCCAAAAACAGCACCCAGCGTTCCTCCCAGCAGGAAAATCAGAGCCAGCCATACCGCCGCCTTCCGCGATGCGGGCATCTCCGTCATGGTTCGCTCCTCGCTACACTCACCAGCACTTCCTCGTTCTCCGCCGCGCTATCCGAAACCAGGCTTATCTCCCCGCTGACCGTGGATCGCGCGGGCGGCACATAGGCGCGCGTCTCATGCAGCCAGACAGCCGCCAGCAGGAGCGCCACGGCGCATACCCAGGCCATGCGCGAGGCCACTGCCGGAAGCGCCATCCACGGATTGGCCACCGCAGCGCTCTGCTCCGCCGCCGCGTTCACCGCCAGCATAATGCGCCTGGTAAATGCCGCCCCGGGGTCCGCAGCCGCCGCCGCGTTTTGCCGCAGCATGCGCCGCGCCGCCAGCGATTGCTCCATCCCGTCCAGGCAATCGGCGCACGTCTCCAGGTGCTGGCGCAATTCTCCATCCGCCGCGGCCAGGCACTCCGCCGCATCCGTCCCGGCCCAGCCATTCATCAGGTCCTGCGTGCGGCTCTGCGCCGCCCCGCATTGCCTCTTTTGCGCTTTCAGCCAGTTCCACATCTCATTGCACTCCTGTTCCCTTAGACGTAATTCCGGACCTTCGCGGTTTCATTCAATCCTGCCGCGATTCCTTGAGCGCGCGCTTGCGGTGCAGCTCCACCATCCTGCGCCGCGCCCGGAACAGCCGCACCTTCACCGTGTTGCCGTTCAACTCCATCATCCGGGCGATCTCGCCCACCGAAAACCCCTCCACTTCCTTCAAAATCAGCATGCTCCGGTCCACCGGGTCCAGCGCCTCCAGCAGGCTCTCCACCCGCTCCCGGGTCACCATGCGCACTCCCGCATCCAGACCCGCCGCCGAACCCGTCTCTCGCGTACTCACGTACCGCCGCGCCTGCTCCTCGCTTAATTCCGCTTCTTACATGAGCGGGCGCACCCGCTTCTTCCGCAAATAGTCCCAGCATTCATTAACGGTGATTTTGTAGAGCCAGGTGGTAAACGCGGCGCGCTGGTCGAAACTCCGCAGCGAAAGAAATACCTTCACGAAGACCTGCTGCACCACGTCCTCGGCGTCTTCCCGCCGCCGAACCCGTCTCTCGCGTACTCACGTACCGCCGCGCCTGCTCCTCGCTTAAATCCGCTTCATACATGAGCGGGCGCACCCGCTTCTTCCGCAAATAGTCCCAGCATTCATTAACGGTGATTTTGTAGAGCCAGGTGGTAAACGCGGCGCGCTGGTCGAAACTCCGCGGCGAAAGAAATACCTTC
>JAIQGC010000099.1 GCA_020072805.1 Terriglobia bacterium | reverse complement strand
ACTTGCTGCTCGATCCGCGCTCGGGAACGCCGCGGGAGCGCTGGGAGCGCATCCTGGCGCTGGAGAGCGCCGCGGAAGCCGATGCCTGGCGGCGCGGGCTTGCCGACGTGCACGCATGGCTGCCGCCGGAGATCGCAAGAAAATTCGGGAGGAGGCTGGCGCGGCGCGGATGGGTCCGCGACGACGCCTGGACGCCTTATTGCAAGCGGCTGGGCGGGGCCAGTGGATGATCAGCGCAGCAGCGTACGGACAATTCTCTGGCAACTCGAAATTGATAATTTTCAGGAGGCACTATGGGACGCGGAGCACAGGCAGCAACGCAGCAGGCCAGCGATCAGGAGCGCGCGCGCATCAACGCGCTGAACCAGCAGTTTCTGGGGCAACAGTCACAGCTGGGCAATTTCCTGATCCCGCAGTATCAGGACCAGG
Source organism: Terriglobia bacterium (assembly GCA_020072805.1). Lineage (GTDB taxonomy): Bacteria > Acidobacteriota > Terriglobia > Acidiferrales > UBA7541 > Acidiferrum. Next base: position 4,372 of record JAIQGC010000099.1, on the reverse strand, counting down.
CGCAGAATCCGGGATTGAGCGCGGCGGACAAGGCCGCGGTCACCGGACAATCCATGGGCGCGCTGGGCAGCGCCTATGACGCGCTGCAGCAGGCGGCGGCCAACCGCGTGGCGCGCACGCGCAATTCGGCGGGCTTCGGCGAATTGTCCGACGACCTGGCGCGGCAGCGCGGCAGGGAAGCGGCGGGCCTGGCGCAGCAGAACCAATTGGACTTCTCGAACGAGGCCTACCGGCGGCGCATGGCCGCGCTGCAGGGGCTTTCCGGACTCTTTGGCGTGGATTCGAGCCTGCTCGGGCGCACCCTGGGGATTCCCGCGGAGCTGATCAACGCGCGGGCCAGCGCTTCGCGCGGAGGAAGCGGATTTTTCTCCTCGCTGGGCTCGTCGCTGGGCAGCACCCTGGGCGCCGTCCCCGGAATGTTTCTCTAGTCCGCGGCGAAATGCTTTGTGGAAAGGAAAAAACTTCTTGCCGCATCTCAATATGGCCGTTGTGGGCAGCCTGCTGGCCGCGCTCGCGCAGTTCGGGCTGTTTTTGCGCTGGCTGCACCGGCGCATGCGCGACGACGAAATCGCGCGCACCTTCGTGCGCGACGTGGCCGTCAATCACCTGCCGCACATTTACTCCGCGCTGCGCGAGATTGCCGGCCACCAGGGCGTGCGCCTGAGCGAGCCGCCGCTGGTGCAATTCATCGAAGTGAACGGCAAGGGACGCTGGCGCAGCCGCCCGGCGCCAAAATGCGGGAGAAATCGAAAACATGGGCAATCCTCCGGAAGATCTGCTGGCCCTGGCGCGCCAGGCCGCGGCCGTTCACGGGCTTGATGCGGCGCTGGTTTGCGCCGTGATCGAGCAGGAGTCCGCGTGGAATCCCTGGGCCATGCGCTTCGAGCCCGCGTTTTACGCCAAATACGTGGCCCCGCTATGTGGGGCCAATGCGCTCAGTCCCACCGAGGCGCAGGCGCGCGCATTTTCCTGGGGCTTGATGCAGGTGATGGGACAAGTCGCCCGGGAAAACGGATTTTCAGGACGCTATCTGGCGGAGTTATGCGTCCCCCCTGCGAACCTTGCCGTGGGCTGCACGGTCTTGGCCAAGAAGCTGGCGGCCGCGGGCGGCGACCTCAACCGCGGCCTGCTGGCATGGAACGGCGGGGGCAACGCCGCTTATCCGGCGCAAGTGCTGGCGCGCAGAAGCAGATATTCCTGATTGGCAAGCTGTATGGCAGGAAACAACAGGCGACGATGAATTATTTCTCAAAGCTGCGGCTGGTAATGGTGATTTTTTGCGGAATCCTTGTGACCACAATTCTGTTGCGCGAAGAGATTGCCTGGCGAAGAGAGCGCGGGCGGCTTGAAGCAGAGATCCGCGCTGCGCAGGCCGTTGCACGGGAAGCCGGGAGCAGGCAACGCCAGCGGGAATCCGAGCTGCAGCAGGCATTACGGCAAATCGCCGAACGCAAGCTCCAAGTGAATACGCCGCGCGAGGTCGTGGAGGCGTTCCCGCGGGTACTGCCATTGCCCGCACCGATCACGCTGCCTGCAGAGGAGGCGCGGCAACCGGAAGGTCCGCAAGCGAACGGGGCATCGGCACAGGCTCTCGCGGTTAAGCTTCCCGCAGCTACGCTGCCTGTCGAGGACCTGAAGCCGCTCTACGACTTCACTCTGGACTGCCAGGCCTGCAAGGCGCGCCTGGCGGCTTCCGAGGCCACCCTGGCCGACGAGCGGCAGAAGAGTCTGGCCGTGGAAAGGGAACTCGCGGCAGAGGCCAAACTGGCCCGCGGCGGCGGCTTCTGGCGGCGCGCCGAACGCGCGGCGAAATGGTTTGTAGTAGGCGCCGCAGCCGGAGCCATCGCGGCCAGTGCGCGGCGATGATTTGTTAATTCTTTCGGCTAAACCGATGCTTGTGAGGAAGAAAGGCCGGCAGATTCAAGCAGCCACAGCGCGCGGCGGCGAGGCTGGCGTCTCCCCCCACGCCAGCCTCGCCCAGAAGAGCAAGAGAGAGCGAAGAGAGGAAAGGAGCCCTGCACGCCACATTAATATATGAAAAAAGACTTGACATCGCGTCCTATAACGGATATTATGTAAACTAATAAGAATACCTCGATTTTGGGTCCATTTCACACCCGGCCTTCCTCTCCAGTCCCGTCCATGCCCCCTTATTCTCTCCCAACTTACATGGAATGAATAAGTTGAGTGACTAGTGCGCCTTTGCCTTGCTCTTCTGCTGTTCTAGTTCGTAGCGAATGAACTGTTCGAGTTGGGTCGCGTCAGCGCCAACCATGCGCCTGCCGTTGATAAATACGGTGGGCGTGCTGTTGACCTCCAGTTTGCGCCCGTTCTCGAAGCTGGCGTCCACGGCAGCGGCGGCCTCCGGGCCAGCCATGCACGACTTAAAGGTGTCCAGATTGAGGCCGGCCTGCGCGGCAAAGTCGCTCATCTTCGTCCAGGCATTTTCCGCGGAGATGACGGGCTGGTCGTCGTAGATGCGGTCGTAGAAGGTCCAGAAGGCCTTGGGGTCCTGTTGGTAGGCGCAACGGGCGGCAATCGAGGCGGTCTTGGCCCAGGGATGGATGTTTTCCAGGGGAAAATCCTTGAAGACCAGGCGGGCCTGCGGATAGTTGGGCAGGACGGCGCGGACGGCGTCATGGAACTGCTTGCAGACCGGGCACTCGAAGTCGGCGAATTCCACCAGCGTGATGGATGCCTTGGGATCGCCGGTGGATGGCGCGTCAGCCAACTGGATGGCTTTCATTGTTTCCGCGGACTGATTGCGGGAAAGGTCGGTGACCTCCGCGCGCAGAAGGTACTGGCCGTCGCGAGTGACATAGAATTTCGCGGTCTCTTTCTGTCCGGAGACGTCGAGATCCACCATCGTTTCCAGCAGGCCGGCGACGGGCGATTCCTTTAGCGGCCCCACCGCAAGATGCACCTCCGGCCCCCAGGCATAGAGATCGCGGAGATAGGCTTCAATCTTCCGGGGAATCTCAGCATTCCCCGCGGAGGCGGGTGCGGCAGCCGGCTTGGGAGCCTGCGGCGGCTTGGCAGAGTCCTGCGCGCGGGCGGGAGCGACCTGAGCGGCCAGCAAGAATGCGCCAAGCAAGGCCAGGCGGGCGAACGAACGGCAATGAGTCACGATGAGTCTCCTGTCTTTAGGGAATAAATTTTTGCGCAATGGGAAACGGGCGGCCAAATCCAAACGCGCGGGAAGTGATTTTCAGTCCCGGCGCGGCCTGCTTACGTTTGTACTCGTTGCGGTCCACGCGCAATGCGATGTCGCGGACCAGGCCGAGGTCAAAACGAGGACGTCATAGGGCGGCAGGCTGTCGGTATCCTTCTGATTGGGGCGCAATTCGGCCGAAGGAGGCTTTTCGATGGTCGAGCGAGGGATCAATTCCCTTTCGCGGTTGATGAAGTCCGCCAGGGCGTAGACCATCAGCTTGGGCACGTCGGAGATCACGGCCAAGCCCCCGGCCATGTCGCCGTAGAGGGTGCAGTAGCCCACGGCGTTTTCCGATTTATTGCCGGTGCTGAGCACCATGGAGCCGAACTTATTGGAGAGGGCCATCAGGAAATTGCCGCGAATGCGCGCCTGGATATTTTCTTCGGTGACATCGGCAGGTCGGTCGCCAAAAGCGGGGCGCAAGGACTTGCGGTAGGCGTCAAAGACGTCGTTGATGGGCAGGACCAGAAATTCGATGCCCAGATTCTCGGCCAGTTGTTTGGCGTCGCTGCGGCTGCCTGCGGAGGAGAAGGCGCTGGGCATGGCCACGCCCATGACATTTTCCTTGCCGACGGCCTCCACGGCGATGGCCGCCACGACAGCGGAGTCAATCCCGCCGCTTAATCCGATAATGACCTTGCTGAAGCCACATTTGCGCACGTAGTCGCGCGTGCCGGTCACCAGCGCCTGAAAGGCGTATTCGAGTTCGTTGGCGGGCTGGGAGTGCAGGTCGCCAAATCCGGTGGCGGTATCGAAGAAGACCATGTCCTCGGCGAAGGCGCAGGCCTGCGCGGCAATGACCCCGTCGGCGCGCACGGCCATGCTGGCGCCGTCAAAGACCAGCGTATCGTTTCCGCCGACTTGATTGACGTAGACGACCGGGCGTTTGTGGTGGAGGGCCAGCGAGCGAAGCATCTCGCGGCGCAAGGAGCGCTTGTCGATGGTGCAGGGCGAGGCGGAGATGTTGATCAGGACGTCAGTTCCCTGCTGCATAAGGCTGGCAACAGGATCGCGCTCGTAGCGCTGTTTGGACCAGAAATTCTTGTCGTTCCAGACGTCCTCGCAGATGGTGATGCCCAGCTTCACGCCGCCGAAGGAGAAGACGGACTGTTCGGCGGCGGGCTGAAAATAGCGCGATTCGTCGAAAACGTCATAGGT
>JAIQGC010000115.1 GCA_020072805.1 Terriglobia bacterium | reverse complement strand
GTGCGGGAACACCGGGACACACTGGCCGGCCTCGTTCTTTCTGCGCGGCAGCTTGGTCGGGTCGATGACGTTCTGGGAAACATTGCCGCTGTACAGATCGATGCTCTCGTCGAACACCATCATGTTGCCGGGCGTGCCCTTGCACGTAACGTTGGTCGGATAAAAAAAGGTGCGGTCATAGCTCACATCATAGAAAAGACCGTGGGTGATCGGCGAGCCCCCGGTCACCAGGGCCAGCAGACCAGGGAACGAGTCCGAGTTCGCAGGTGTGCGGGCGTTGCTGTAGGTGATTCCATGCCTGGACAATTCGGCCATGGCCGAGTTCGGATGAGATTCGACAAAACGTGCAACGTCCAGCGCGTGCAGTCCATCGACGCTGATCAGCAGTACATGATTGATGTCGGCGGCCTTTGCGGTCGCGCCACGGGCGACCCCGGCCAGCATACCGAGGGCAATTTTTTTCAAAATCATAAATTCTCTCCGTGGGTTTTTATTTGCGGCGTAAGCCACTGCGAATTTGGCAGCCACATGTTTCATGTCGATGACGAGACAACAGAGAGCAGCACAGTCTTTGCGGAGGAATCTGTGAACAATCGACGAAATTCGCGCGAGCGTTTAGCGATGCGCGTGCAATGGCGCGAGAGCGCTTGAGTTTTCTTGAGAGGCGATCGGGTGATTTTCGCAAGCCAAATCGTGGGCTTGGCCGGGAGCGCGCCGCGTGACCGGATTGTCGGAGGCATCGGCGGGCATTTTTTGTTGTGCCGAATATAGCGATCGTATGACGGTAAAATGAATTATGAGAGCGCGATGTCTGTCGCGGCAAATGCGATCTTTCGAACTGGCGAAGGTTTTTCCTTGTTGTTCTGGGAAACTTCAAATGGTTATGGAGAATGTCTGAGATAGCCAATAGCCTGGCGAGCTTCCGCCATGCCCGTTCTGCTCAGATAGATAGTGAAGTAACTCCCCCGCGGCCGATTCGAGCCTTTCCAGGCCTAATCAGGTCAGCGCGGGGTGTGAGGGAAAGCGGACCTTAAGGGAATGTTCTTCTTGGCTATCCCGGGTCGTACTGGTCCGGTCCCATCGCCCAGAGCCATTGGTCGTGGCCGGAGGCAAATGTGCGATTGGTCTGAGCCGGATTGCGGTTGATCAGCGGCCTCAAATACATCGGGTGAGTGGCGCTGCGCACCTCGTGCTCGACGCTGAACAGGTGCTTGCCGCTGGCGAGATCAACGATATCGCGGAAGCGGTATTGATATTGATTGTCCTCGCTGTAGATTAGGCCGTGCTCCGACAGCTTGCGGTAAGGGCCGGAGAAGTCCGTGATATACATCTGCACGTGGTGGCCGTCATATTCGAGCTGCGGCCGGTCGATCTCGCGAAACAGCAGATGCTGGTTCTTGCCCATCTTCACGGATGCGACGGTGGCATCGCCGTTCTTGAACTCGGCCGGCATGCCCATGACCCGCGGATAGAAGTCGCAAATGCCTTTCGCGGTGCCCGACGGTACCTCGAACTCGACATAGGGAATGCCGAGCGTGATGCGCCCGAAGCGCGCGGCGTCCGGCTCATAGCAGCGTACGCGGTTGCCCCAGGGGCATGTCGCCTCGACGTAGTCGTTGTGCTCGCGGAATGAAAATTTCGTGCCATCGAGTTTTTTCGCTACGGATGCGAGCCGGTCGAGCAGCGCCTTGCGGCCCGGGATAACGAGCCCGGTATGGCCTCTCAGCACCTGCGGCTTGCCGCTCGGGAGGTGAAACTGACTCCTGCCGACATTGACCCACATATTGTCGTAGGAGACCATCAGATAGGGGTCGCGGGTCAGCCCGAGCCCCGAGACGTAACACAATGCTGCCAGATGCTGGTCGGGCACCTGGACGTTGACGTGTTCCAGATGGATGGAGTTGCCGAGATCTTCGGCGGCGCGGTCGAATTTTGGCTGCATGGATGCGGTCCCGGGTGTGGATCAGAACATCATAGTGCAGCGTGGTACCCCAAGCCAATAGTTGGCGGCCAGCGGTCAGCTAGGCCTTGGAGAGCCCGCCCATCACCAGCCGATTCAGGCGGCTCGCGAAAGCGGCCGGGTCCTCCGGCAGTTCGCCGTCAAGGATCTGCGCTTGCTCCAGCAGCAGGAATGAAAGATCGGCGGCGTTCGCGCCGGCCTGCGCGACCGCTGCAACCAGTGGATGGCGAAGGTTGATTTCAAGAACAGGCTTGGTTCCGACGCCGCGATTTTGCCGGGCCAATAGCCGCTCGAGCTCGCGGTCAGGACCGTGACTGCCGGCGACCAGGCATGACGCGCTGGCGGTGAGCCGTTGCGAGGCACGCACATCGGAGACCCGATCGCCGAGGTTTGCCTTGATCACGGCAATGATCGCCGCCTCGTCCGCATCGGACTTGGCTTCTTCCTTCTTGTCGTCGAGTAGCGGGATCAGGCCAAAGTCGATGTCTCCCTGGCTGAGCGACTTCAGCGGCTTGCCTTCAAAATCCAGCGGTGCCGAAGTCCAGAACGCGTCGACGGGATCCGTCAGCAGCAGAACCTCGATGCCACGGGCGGCCGCCGATTCCAGCTTGGGATTGGATTTCAGCCGCTCGATGCTGTCGCCAACCAGGAAATAGATCTCGGTCTGGTTGGGCTTCAGGTCGGCGACATACTGCTTCAGCGTGCGCTTTTCGCCAGATGTTGTAGTGAACCTCGACAGCGCCAGCAATTTCTCGCGCCGCTCAAAATCCTCATAGATGCCTTCCTTGATCACCGGACCAAAGGCATCCCAGATCCTGGCGAAGTTTTCCGGCTGCTTCTCGCCGAGCGCTTCCAGCTCCCCGATCACGCGGCCGGTGACGGCTTTGCGGATCTGGGCCAGTTGCGGATTGTTCTGCAGCATTTCTCGCGAGATGTTGAGCGGCAGGTCTTCGCTGTCGATGACGCCGCGAACGAAGCGGAGATAGGCCGGCAGCAGATCGGCATCGTCGGTGATGAACACCCGGCGCACATAGAGCTTCACCTTGCCCTTGCGCGACGGCTCAAACAGATCGAACGGCTTGGTGGAGGGCGCGAACAGCAGTACCGCGTAGGAGTATCGTCCTTCGGCGCGATAATGCAGCGTCATGGCCGGTTCATCGAATGCACCCGCGATCGACTTGTAGGCCTGCGTGTAGTCTTCCGCCTTGAGTTCGGACTTTGGCCGCTGCCAGAGCGCGCTCGCCGAATTGATCTGCCGCGGCTCGCCTTCTTCCGGGACCAGTTCGATCGGGAACTGGATATTGTCGGAATAGGACCTGACGATGCGCTCGATTTCGTAAGCCTCCAGGTATTTGGCCGCGTCCGCTTTCAAATGGAGGACGATTTCTGTTCCCCGTGCCGGGAGTTGCTCGCCGTCCCTGCCGGCAGGCGCGATTTCAAAACCGGCCCCGCCCGACGATGACCACGTCCAGACCTCGTCGGTCCCCGCCCGGCGACTGGTGACGAGGATGCGGTCGGCGACCATGAAGGCGGAATAGAAGCCCACGCCAAACTGCCCGATCAAGCCGGCGCCGTCCTTCGCCTCGCTGAGACGAGACAGGAAGGACCTCGTGCCGGAACGGGCGATGGTGCCGAGATTGTCGATCAACTCCTGCCGGTCCATGCCGATACCGGTGTCGGCAATCGCAAGCGTATTGTTTTTCTTGCTCGGGATGATCCGGATTTTCGGCAACTCGCCGTCTGCGATCAGCGCCGGATTGGCGATCGCCTCATAGCGCAGCTTGTCGCACGCGTCGGAAGCGTTGGAGATCAGCTCGCGCAGGAAAATGTCGGTCTCCGAATAGACCGAATGCACCATGAGGTGCAGGAGCTCGGAAACCTC
>JAIQGC010000147.1 GCA_020072805.1 Terriglobia bacterium | reverse complement strand
GGGGCTTACCGCCGGCCTCTGGCTGGCATGTCTGGAAGAAAAATAAATGTTAAGGAAATTTTGGTGACTATTGAGTCAAGTAATCTCATGGAACCCAGTTAGATAAGCGCCTGACTGCGGCGGCCTTTGGACTCGCCGATGAAGGTTCGAATCCTTCTCGCCTGCCAGAATTTTCTAATAAAATTTTAAGGAGTTTTTATTGAGGAAAAAATTGGAGGCAGTATTATATAAAGGCCTTTACCTCATAAAACATAGGAAGCACTATCCCAGAGTGCGATAGCTGCGGCTTTTATATCCTTAGCCCCATAAAGTCCCCGACCGACAATCGCAGAGCATTTATAAGGCAAAGCTGCTTTAAAGGCTTCTGCAATATCACCTCCTTGACCCTTGCCAACCCCGGGGAATAGAAATCTCGGATTTGAAATAATTTTGCCAATAATCTCGGCATATTCCGTAATTTTTGCTGGCTTTGTTCCAGGAACAACGAAAGTATCTACACCCAGTCTTGCAGCATCCTGATATACTCTTGAAGGAGCATCATCAGCAATATAACCACCTTCCGAAACCAAAAATCCTGGATGCGTCATTTCCCCGCCTACTATTGGAAAGAGCGTTGCCCTTCTGCAACCTTCAATGGTAGCTTTAAGGGTCTCAATACCAGCAAAGGGGAAAACGATTATTGCATCTATTCCAGTTGATTTTATTTTTTCTAAAATTTCTCCACCCGCCATTTCTGGTATGTCAGTACCATATTTCTGATGGTCATAAATAATTGGTAACTTAGAATATTTTCTAATCTCTTTGATTATAGTTTTTGCTCCCTCAATAACAGTCATATTCATACCTATTTTATATCCTTGAATAAATTTCAATTTACATGTTTCTTTTATCAAATTAATCAGAGAATCGATGTTTGTCACATCACAGGCAGGAATTATACCATAATCCCCATGAAAATTATCCATTTTTATCTCCACTATTAGCTATTTAAATAATTTATAATACAGGGAGATCGCAACGGTTTCTCCAATAATTCCCGAAACAAAACCTTTTAGATAATCTTTTACAGATTTTTTAAAACTAAACCCAATACAAGGGAATTTACTTCCTCTAGATGGTTTGCTGAAGGTGATAATTGGTTGACGTCCATTTTTTATACTATGAATATTTTCTACTTCACCCCCCGGATGTTGCTTTACTTCATATATTCCGATCTCATGGGGTATATGTTCTGTTTTTTTAAAGACTTTTAAAAATGGTTTTAATATTGAATCTGATTTAAATCTCAAATATCCAGGGTCAGGCAAATGAACATTAACATTTAAAATAGAGGCCCTTAAACCTTGAGTATTATAAAAAAGGTTAAATGTCGAAACGCCACCAAATTCGATGGTAGCATTTTCTTCAAAAAAAGACAATTGGGCAATTATATGATTTGGGAGGGGTTGTGGACAAAATTGAACAATTTCGGTTAGGTCCCAAGAATAAGCGATGGAATCTTCTTTAATATTTTTCCTAACGTTTATTATGTTATTATTAATAGATAGACGTGGATCAGAAATCTGACGAAGATTAATTACACTAAATTCTTGCCTTAGATTTTTATCGTAATCAATGATAGTTATAGCTGCGTTATTATTTGCCCTTCTATGCCGATCTAAAGATATATTCCAATCTATTCTTATATCCAAGGATAGGCTCCCGCCAATATATTTTCATAAATGGAATATTTATAATATTAATAATTTATTGCAATCGAATCCACACCAGTAAACTTTGCAGGTAATGCAAAAGCATAACGCAAATAGATATTTTCATCTTTCAACTTCTGAGCTTCAATCTTGTCGCGGCGAATAGTGTAAACTACAGCATAATTAACTATGACCCCGTTTGCGCGCAATTCAGAGGCAGCCTCCATGAGTTCATCACCGGTAGTGCAATGATCTGAGACAATAATGGCGCGAAGATTTTTATCTCGATTATTAGCGTTTAGACCCTTCACCCTTTCCCAAATTATCCCTTTAGCGGGTCTCACTATAACGTGAGACAAATTTGTTCTGATAGAAAGGGCAACTGAAAGACGGATAGCACCGACGGTTCCACCAGAGGCCTTTTCAAGGAAAGCAAGAATATCGATATTGGCCTCTTGTCTAATCTCGTTGACAAGATTGGCAAAAATATCCAAAACCATTGCACTTTTGTCTGGTTCGCTAATAAAATAGTCAAAGTCAAAATAATAATCATCCATTGAGCCTGTTCGAAAACCATGGCGGCTGGCTTTTATAACCCCAGGCTTTTCAAAAAACTCGCGGGCTGACCACAGTTTATCCTTTTCAAAAGCCCGTCTAGTCCGATAATCCAATGTAAGAATGCTCATACAATCCCTCCTTCGGTTAGGTGTCCGGGGTTGATTGAACACTCGTAAAAATATTTATACAAACGACAAGCCAAGTTACCAAGCTGAAAAGACAGGGATTTATTGTCAACCCCATCAGAAAGCATAACTTTCAAAGTCTCACCAAAGGAAATGGTGAACTCTTTCAGTTTTTGCTCATCAAATTCGAAGGATGCATCTGTGAACAAATTTGCCCAGATATCTCCAGTTATTTTTTTGGAAAAAAATATGGCTCCAAATAGTGTATCTTCGATCTTTGGAGATAGCTGGGTGAGATCAAGATCTACAACTGTTTTCCTTAGCTTGCGAAGGCTCTCAATCTCTCCATTCGTCATGCGGTTTGCCATTTCAAAGAGTTCTTCGCGCGAGAAAGTATGGTGTGTAGACATAATTTTTCCAAAAATTAAGCCTTTATAAAGCTCGGTCAATGAAGTGAATGGAAAAATTCCACAAAATGTGATTTTATCCACAAACTGTGAAAAATCGCAAGGCCTTGACAAAATTCTGCTAGCTTTTTTTGGTATTGGATGCTTGCAATATCCACGGCCACCTCCACGTGGATAAGGCCCTTGCGCCCAGCTACTAAGTGGAAACGAATGCAAGTTTTCATCCCATGAAAATTAAAAGGCTGCCACCTTTTCCAGATAATCTCTATTCGCTATCTCGACCTCCTGCTCGGATATGCCTCTGCGCCGCAATTCAGGGCGGATTTTCTCCAAAGTTTCCTGAATGACTGCCTGACCGGAAATCTCTAAATAATTGTCACCCTTCTTGAATACGACTCGATTGGCCAAGCAAGCAACTCTGAGTTGGGAAAGCGGGTTTTGAACGCCGGTGCGCTTGATACTATCGACGCTTTTCCTGATTTTCTGAAGGCTCACGCCTTTATCCCTCAGTGCCTTAACTATAATTATACATATTAAGTCCTGAAGAGTATAGCGCCGCGTTTGCCCTGACTTGCGGCCAGGCAGAGCGCCTGGCTTTATAAGCCTCTGCTCTTCCCACCAGCGCAGTTGCCGAGCTGAGATTCCCGTCATAGCGCTTACTTTATTTGTCGAAAACCCATTGTATTTTATAGTATTTTTCATTATTTGACATGATTTCTTTACTCATGTCAAATCTTTTTCATAAAAATAGTGTTTTGTCAATAAAAAAACAAGTTTATATGGCCGATTTTTTTGATAAACGGTTGGGGGGTGAGGCTTATGCGCGAAAAGACTCTTGTAGAAGATTGGTGCCGTTCTGAAAAGCTCCCCGGTAGGCCTGCCACAACTCCTCGATCTTGGCCGGGACGCGGCGGCTGCCTCCGCCTCGGCCATGAGTGCTTCAAATCTGGTGTGCCATCGGGAGAAGGCGGCAGGTAGGGTTGATTGCCATGCACTTACGCCATCTTATTCCCCCCCGGTCAGCCCCGCCTGGATTTATTCCCACCTCCTGTGAAAGGATGT
>JAIQGC010000059.1 GCA_020072805.1 Terriglobia bacterium | reverse complement strand
TATTCTCTTCATTGACGGCCTCACCTATTTCGTCTCCGCCTTCTGCCTCTTTCACGTGCGCCGCGGCTATGTTTCCCCCCGCGAGCACCTGAAATATCCCCGCGAATTTTCTCCGGCCACCGAAGCCACCGCTGAAGCCCTCGAATCGGGCGAAAATCCCGCCGTCGCCGAAGCCGGCCTCTCTCTGGCCATCTACGCCGACCTCAAAGAAGGCTTCGCCTACCTGAAATCCCAGCCCGTCGTGCGCTCGCTAGGCCTCACCCACGCCGTCATGATGGCCAGCGTCGTCAGCAGCAATATCGTCCTCGTGGCTCTCGCCAATGACGTCCTGCACTCCGGCGCAACCGGCCTCGGCTTTCTCGAATCCGGATGGGCCCTCGGCGCCGTCGCCGGCGGTCTCATCGCCAGCCAGCTCCCGCAAAAAATCCGCCTGGCCGGCTACGTCGCCGCCATGGCTCTTCTCGTCTTCGTCCATATCACCATTCCCTTCGTGGCCTTCCTCGCCGGCGCCGTCGCCCTGCAGGCCGTCGCCGGACTCTGCCGCGCCACGGGCGGCGTCGTCGCACAATCCGCGCTGCTCACCATCGTCCCGCGTCACTTCATGGGCCGCACCCAATCCGCCATCGCCATCCTCACCACCTCTCTTCAGGTCACCATGAGCGTGGCCCTCGGCTGGATCGCTCAATCCGTGGGCATCGCCACCGGCTTCTTCCTCCTCGCCCTCCTCTATCTCGCCGCCACCTTCTCCGCCGCCCGCGCCCGCCAGCTTCTCCGCTAAGCCCGCAGTTTTCTCGATCACCGTAGGGGCACGGCATGCCGCGCCCCTACGGCTGCCACATGACTGCATACCTGTGGCATAATCCCCGGCACGGAGGCTCCCATGGAAATCCGCACCATCAAGCCCTTCCTCGAATATCTCGACAGCATTCACGAACGCACCCTTCGCGCCGCCCGCTGCATCCCCGCGGACAAACTCGAATCTCTCTGCGCCCCCGGAAAATTCACCGCCGGCGATCTCCTCCGCCACATCGCTGTCACCAAACGCTTCATGTTCGCCGAAACCGTTCTCGGCCATCCCCACCGCTACACCACGGAAAGCAGACAGCTCGCCGACGGTCTCGACAACGTCCTCGCCCTCCTTGAGCGCCTCCACGCCGAATCCCGCGAACTCCTCTCCCGCCTCTCCGACGCCGATCTCCAGCGCCTCTGCACCACGCCCACCGGCGCGCAAATTCCCGTCTGGGTTCTCCTCCGCGCCATGACCGAGCACGAAATCCATCATCGCGGCGAGGTCTACCACTATCTAGGTCTGTTCGGCGTCGCCGCTCCTCCGCTCTTCGGCGCCACCTCCGAACAAGTCAAAGCCGCGGGCACCGCCCTCTAACAACCCGTAATCTGTTTCACGTTGGAACAAATCCCCTTCCCCATAAAGCTCTCCCCGCCCCCGGGCGATAAGGGGTCTGACTGTCCGTGCGTCTGCGCCGGAGAGAAGAGTGTTTCGTGAAAATTCTTTTAGTGGATGACGACGCTAATCGGCGCTCCAAAAATTTTTTGCGGCCGGCCCGCCCCTTCTGGCAACCGAAATTCTGCTATCCGCTTCCAATGATGAAAGAAATCTCCCGGCACGAGATCGAATGAAGCGATATTTAATCGTGGTCGAACAAACTGACGCGGGCTTTTTCGCATCCTCCCCGGACCTCCCCGGCTGGTCCTCCACCGCCCACACCCGCGAAGCCCTCGAAAAAAACATGCGCCAGGCCATTGCCTCCTATCTCGACTCCCTCCGCATTCACGGCCAGCCCCTCCCTGCCCCTTGTTCCTACGCCGTCTGCGTCGAATTCCCAGATTGATTCCCCCCGGTGCAAGCTGCTCCAAAAAATGAAAACGCCCCCGGTCAGCCCGGAGGCGCTCTCTCTTTCAACTTTCAATTGTTAACTTTCAACCCTCTCTACAGATAATCCCTCGAAGACCCTTCCAAAAACGCCCGCAGCTTCCGTGAACGCGACGGGTGCCGCAGCTTGCGCAGCGCCTTGGCCTCGATCTGCCGGATGCGTTCCCTGGTCACCGCGAACGATTGGCCCACTTCCTCGAGCGTATGCTCCGAGCCGTCATCCAGCCCGAAGCGCATCTTGATCACCTTCTCTTCGCGCGGCGTGAGCGTTTTCAGCACCGAGGACGTCTGCTCCTTCAAATTCAGGTTGATCACCGCGTCCGAAGGCGACACCACCGCCTTGTCCTCGATGAAGTCTCCCAGGTGCGAATCCTCTTCCTCGCCGATGGGGGTCTCCAGCGAAATCGGCTCCTGCGCAATTTTCAAAATCTTGCGCACCTTGCCCACGGGAATGTCCATGCGCTTGGCGATCTCTTCGCTGGTCGGCTCGCGCCCCAGTTCCTGCACCAGTTGCCGGCTCGTGCGCACCAGCTTGTTGATCGTCTCGATCATGTGCACGGGGATGCGGATGGTGCGCGCCTGGTCGGCGATCGCGCGGGTAATGGCCTGGCGGATCCACCACGTCGCGTAGGTCGAAAACTTGTACCCGCGCCGCCATTCGAATTTGTCCACCGCCTTCATCAGGCCGATGTTTCCTTCCTGAATCAGGTCCAGGAACTGCAATCCGCGGTTGGTGTATTTCTTGGCGATGGAAACCACCAGGCGCAGGTTGGCCTCGATCAGTTCCTTCTTGGCCTGCTCCGCTTCCGCTTCGCCGCGGTGAATCACCACCAGCGTGCGCTTCAGGTCCGTCGCGCCCACTTCGCTCTGTTCGGCGATGTCCCGCAGCTCCGAGCGCCGGTTCTTCAACTCCTTGCGCGCCTCCGCCGCCGTGTCGCCCTTCGAAGCGTCCACGCGCCGTTCCAGCCGCCCCGCTTCCCGCTCCAGCGATTGCAGCCGCTCGATCGTTCCGCGCATCTTGTCGATCAGGCGCTTCTTCTCGAACGGATTGAACTCGAAATCGCGCATGGCCTGGGAAATCTCAATGCGCGTCCGGCTCAGCTCCCACTTCGCCCGGATGTACTGCTTCTTCTTGGATTTCGGCGCTTTCTCGAACTTCACCGCCAGCTTCAGCGAATCCTCGTACAGCTTGGCGATCTTGTCGATCTTCTTCAGCGTCGCCTTGGTCTTGTTGGCGATCTTCTCTTCGGTCAGCTCTTCGTCGTCGAACTGAACAATTTCCTTGATCGACCGCGCTCCCTTGCGCAGGTCCTCGGCCACCGCCAGCAGTTCCTTCACCACGATCGGCGAACGCGTGATCGTCTTCATCACCACCAGCTGCCCGCGCTCGATCCTCTTCGCAATCGCCACTTCCCCTTCGCGGGTCAGCAGCGGCACCGTGCCCATCTCCCGCAGGTACATGCGCACCGGATCGTTGGTCTTCTCCAGCGCGCCCGGCGTCAGGTCCAGCTCGGACTCTTCCGCTTGCGGCTCCTCGCGCACTTCCGCTTCCGCGCCGGGCTCCGCCAGCTCCAGCGTCGCCCGCGCCGCCTTGGCCGTCGCCGCATCCTCGTAGATATCGATCCCGTAGCGCTCGAAGGTCGAAAGCAAATCGTCAATCTCTTCCGACGAATGCACTTCCGCCGGCAGCGTGTCGTTCACCTCATCGTAGAGCAGGTATCCCCGCTCCTTGCCCAAGGCGACCAGCTGGCGTACTGCGTCGTATTTTTCCTCTAGCGCTACCGCCACAAAACGCCTCCCACCCTCATCTTGATTTTTCCCGCTCCGCCGCCGCGCTGCTCTCGGGCGCGAACACTATCCCGCTTGTTATCCCGCGGCGCTCCGCGGAACGTTTTTCCGCTCCCGGCGCAATTCCTTGTTGTGGACGCAATCCCGCCCTTCGCGCTCGTGCGCTCTTCCACATGGAGATAGATGCGCCGAACACGGGAACCGTTACTCGCTTGAACCGTACCACGCTACACGGCTAAGTCCATTCCTGTCAACGCATTTGTTGCTTTTCCGCCCCTCCCTCCCTTTCTCGCCATCGCTCCTTTTGCCCGTTGACGCGGCCCTCTTTCCGGTTTAGATTGCGGATTCTCTTGGACTTCCCCCACTCCATCGAGGTGCTCATGTTCCGCAAAAAGACCATCGCCATCCTTGGCCTGCTGCTGGCAGCGGCCCACTGCCCCATTGCCTCCGCCCAGCAAGCGCCGGACACAGGGAAAAATAGCGCTGCCCCCGCTC
This sequence comes from Terriglobia bacterium, assembly GCA_020072805.1. GTDB lineage: Bacteria > Acidobacteriota > Terriglobia > Acidiferrales > UBA7541 > Acidiferrum. The sequence continues at coordinate 57,850 of JAIQGC010000059.1, read as the reverse complement.
CTGCCGAAGCCCGGCCCGTCGTCCGCCCCAAGTCCTTCGACCTCGCCGCCATGGACAAATCCGTCAATCCCTGCGACGACTTCTACGAATACGCTTGCGGCGCCTGGCGCAAGAACAACCCCATCCCTTCCGACCAGGCCCGCTGGGGGCGCTTCAACGAACTCGCCGAATACAACCGCCAGGTGCTCCACCAAATTCTGGAAAGAGCTTCCGCCAACGACCCCCAGCGCGGCCCCGTCACCCAAAAAATCGGCGACTTCTACGCCTCCTGCATGGACGAGACTGCCGTGAACGCCAAAGGCGCGGCGCCGCTGAACCCGCTCCTCGAGCGCATTGCCGCAATTACCACCCGCGACCAGTTGATGGGCGCCATCGCCTTCCTCCAATCCCGGGAAATCAATGTCCTCTTCAACTTCGGCCCGCAGTCCGATTTCCACAACGCCAGCCAGACCATCGCCGGCATCAGCCAGGGCGGCCTCGGCCTCCCCGACCGCGATTATTACCTCAACCAGGACGCCAAATCCCGCGAGACCCGCCAGAAATACACCGAACACCTCCAGAACATGTTTTTTCTCCTCGGCGATTCCAGGGACTCCGCCGCCCAGGAAGCCCGCGCCGTGCTGAACATTGAAACCAGCCTAGCCGAAGCCTCCTTCGACCGCGTAAAAATGCGCGACCCCAAGAGCCGCGATCACAAGATGAAGCTCAGCGAACTCGCCGCGCTCGCTCCCAATTTTCAGTTTCCAAAATATTTCGCCGCCACCCAGGCCCCCGCTTTCTCTGAACTGAACGTCGCTCCCCCGGATTTCTTTCAGAAAACTAACTCCCTGATCGAATCCGCCTCCCTCGAGGACTGGAAATCCTATCTCCGCGCGCACGCTTCCCGCGCCGCCGCCCCGCTGCTCTCCGAACCTTTTGTCCTGGAAAACTTTTCCTTTTTCGGCCGCTTCCTCAACGGCCAGAAGGAACTCCAGACGCGCTGGAAGCGCTGCGTCGTCGCCACCGACCAGCTTCTCGGCGAAGCCCTCGGCCAGCCCTACGTCGAGGAAACCTTCGGCAAGGACGGCAAGGAACGCATGCTGAAGATGGTGGACGCCCTCGAAAAGGCCTTGGGGCAGGACATTCAGACTCTTTCCTGGATGTCCGAGGAAACCAAAAAGCAGGCCATCGCCAAACTCAGCGCCATCACCAATAAGATCGGTTATCCGGATAAATGGAAGGATTACAGCACTGTGGCCATCCAGCGCGGCGACCTGCTCGGCAACGCCCTGCGCGCGCGGCAATTCGAATCCCAGCGCGACCTCGGTAAAATCGGCACGCCCGTGGACAAATCCGAATGGGGCATGTCCCCGCCCACCGTCAACGCCTACTACAGCCCCCTGCAGAACAACATCAACTTCCCCACCGGCATCCTGCAGCCGCCCTTCTTTGACAAGTCCGAGGACGACGCCGTCAATTTCGGCGGCATCGGCGTGGTCATCGGCCACGAACTCACTCACGGCTTCGACGACCAGGGCAGCAAGTTCGGCCCGGAAGGCAATCTCCGCGACTGGTGGACGCCAACGGACAAATCCGAATTCGAAAAGCGCACCACCTGCCTCGCCGACGAGTACTCCTCCTTTGTTCCCGTGGATGACGTTCACCTCAACGGCCGCCTCACCCTCGGCGAAAATACCGCCGACAACGGCGGCGTGACCATCGCCCTCCTCGCTCTCCGCGGCGCAGTTCTCTCCGGCGCAAAGAGCGAAGCCGCCGGCCAGCTAAAGGACGGCTTCACCGCCGAACAGCGCTTTTTCCTGAGCTTCGCGCAAATCTGGTGCGAAAACAGAACCCCCGAAAGCACACGCCTTCTCGCCAAGGTGGATCCGCACTCCCCCGGCCGCTACCGCGTCATCGGCGCTCTTCAGAACAATTCCGAATTCGCCAAGGTTTTCGGTTGCAAAGAGGGCCACAAAATGGTCAGCCCGAAGGTCTGCCGCGTCTGGTAATTTCCGCCAGGGATGTTTTCTTTTCCGTGCCACTGGTTTGTGCGTTGACGCCAACAGCGGCATTGCTATAAAAGTTCTGTGCTTGGTGCTCTCAATACGAGTCACCAGTCACGAATCACGAGTCACTTTCCTTCTTCACCCCGCCAGCGACGCCAGCTTGCGCATCAGCGTCATCTTGCGTTCCAGCAGCCCGTTCAATTCCCCCGCTGCGGGCTTCGACTCCAGCGCCCTCTGTACCTCCCCCAGCTCCACTTCCACTTTCCTCCGCCGCAGCGCCTCCAGGCAGCTCTCGGCCTCCTCCCAACTCGGCTCCGCCCCGCTTTCGAAAAGAATCTCGTAGAGCAGCCGCCTCTCCCGCTCCTCCAGCATTCCCGCCAGCTCGCTCACCTGCACCGGCTCGCCCGAAAGATTCGCCACGATCAGCGCCACGAAACTTTTCTCCGTCTCCAGCCCCTGATACAGCCGCTCCTCCTGCAGTCTTTTCGCCAGCTCCATGCGGAACTCTTCCGCCTCCGCCAGCATTTGCAGCAACCGCCGCTCCGCCGGCCGCCCCGCCCGGCTCACCAGTTCCGGCTTGGTCTTCACCACCCCGCTGCGTTCCGCCGCCGCCTTGCGCAGCGACTCCCGCAGCACCGGCTCCTCGATGCGTAACTGCTGCGAAATCCTCGTGGCCCATTCCGAACGTAGCAGTTTGTTGGGGATGCGCTGCAAATACGGCAGCAGATAATTCACCGCGCGCAGCTTTCCCTCTCCGCTCGTCAAATCCATTTTCGCGGCACGCGCAATCAGGTAATCCACATACTCCGGCGCGCCCTTCAATTGCTCGATGTACGCCGCCGCTCCCTTTTCCCGTATAAAAAGATCCGGGTCGGCCTTCTTGTCCCCAATCGCCGGCAGCGCCAGCACCTTCACCTCGAACCCCTGCTCCAGCAGCAGCGCCAGCGACCGCTCCGTCGCCGCCAGCCCCGCCGTGTCCGGGTCGTAGTTCACCACCACGCGCCGCGTGAACCGCGCCAGCAGCTTGATCTGCGCCTCCGCCAGGCTCGTCCCACAACCCGCCACCACGTTGCTCACTCCCGCGCGCGCCACCGCGATCGCATCCATATATCCTTCCACCAGCACCGCGTAGTCCTGCCGTCGCAGTGCCTCCTTGGCACGGTCCATGTGATACAGAATGTTGCTCTTCGAATAGATCGGCGTCTCCGACGAATTCAGATATTTCGGCATGTCGTCGCCCAGCGCCCGCCCGCCGTACGCCACGATCTTTCCCGAATCATTGGCGATCGGAAACATGATCCGCCGCCGGAAGCGGTCGAACAGCCGTCCGCTCTGCTGGTCCCGTGAAATCAGCCCCGATTCCACCAGTTGCGTTTCCTTGTATTTGGCCTTCAACTGCCGCAGCAGAATATCTCCGCCGCTTGGCGCGTAGCCAATCCCGAACCGCTCCAGCGCCTCCTTATCCAAACCGCGGTCCTCCAGATACGCCCGCGCCGCCCGCCCCTCCGCCGTCGCTTCCAGTTGCTTCACAAAAAAACTCTGCGCCTCGCGGTGCATCTCCACCAGCACCGACCGCTGCTGATTCTCCTTGCGCTCCTCGGGCGACCGCTCGCGCGGCGCGGGGATGGCAATCCCGCATTTCTCCGCCACCGTGCGCACCGCCTCCGGAAACTCGCACTTCTCCATGTCCATCACGAAGTTGTAAACATCCCCGCCCTTGCCGCACCCGAAACAATAGAAAATCTGCTTCACCGGAGAAACCGTGAACGACGGCGTCTTCTCCTGATGGAACGGACACAGCCCGCTGAAATCCTTCCCCGTCTTCCGCAGGCGCACGTATTCGCCCACCACGCGGACAATGTCCGCCTGCTGCTTCACCTTCTCCGCGAATGATCCCGCTTCAGCCATGGCTCCTAAGTCCGCAATTCTACAACCGTAACCGCTTTGCCGCCGCGCTCTTCCACTTCAAACTCAAACGACTCCACCGACGGATGCGTTTTCAAGAACTCCGCCAACCCCTTGCGCAAAGCGCCCGTGCCATGTCCATGAATGATCCGCACGCGCTGCTGATTCGCAATCACCGCCTCATCAAGAAATTTATCCACTCGCTCGATCGCCTGCTCCACCCTCATCCCTATCAAGTTAATTTCATTCGAAACTGAGCCTTCGCCGGGCGCAGCCGTAACCGTCACCCCGCGCGAAACCTTGCCTCCCCCCGCCTCAATCCCCGTAATCTCCTCCACCGCTATCTTCATCCGCAGCGGCCCCGCCTCCACTTCCGCCGACGTTCCCTCCAATCGCCGCAGCACCACCGGCTGCCGGAATCCCTTCACGATCAGCCGCGCCCCCGGCACCAGCCGCTCCGCGCTCACCGCTCCCGCCGGCGCAACCACCGCGCCCAGATCCGCCTGCGACTCCGATAGCGTCTGCACCACCGCCGCGTTCAGCTCTTCCTTGGCCTCGCCGCGCGCCTCCTGCATTTTCCGCCGCGCCGTCTTCTCCAATTGCCCGCGCAGCTCGCGCTCCTTCACCGCCTCCACCACGCTGGCCACGTTGGCGTCAAAGCGCTTCTGCATCTCCGCGAATTTCGCTTCCAGCTCCGCAATCCTCTTCTGCTGCCGCGCGACCCACTCCCCGCGCAACTTTTTTCTTTCCTCTTCCAGGCCGCGCCGCTCTTCGTTCATTTGCGCGCGCATGCGGTCCAGCTCGTCCCGGCTGCGGTGCAAATACGCAATCAAATCCGCCGCCTCGAGCGTCTCCGGCGACAGCAGCGCCCGCGCTCGTTCGATCACCGCCTCGCCAATCCCCAGCCTCTTCGCAATCGCGATCCCGCTCGACCCGCCCGGCACTCCCACCATCAGCCGGTACGTCGGCCGCAGATTCACTTCGTCAAACTCCACCGCCGCGTTCACCACCCCCGCCGTCGTCGAGGCGTACGTCTTCAGCCGGTCGTGATGCGTCGTCGCCAGCACGATGCAGTTTTTCCCGCGAAACTCATCGAGCAGGGCCACGGCTAGCGCTGCTCCTTCTTCCGGCGCCGTCCCCGTTCCCATTTCGTCCACCAGCACCAGCGAACGCGGCGTCGCCGCTTCCAGCATGGCCTTCAAATTCACCATGTGCGCCGAAAACGTCGAAAGGTCCGCCGCAATCGATTGCTCATCGCCAATATCCACCAGCACGCGGTCGAACAGCGGCAGCACCGCGCGCTGCGCCGTCACCGGTATTCCCGCCTGCGCCGCCAGCGCTGCCATTCCCGTCGTCTTCAGCGCCACCGTCTTCCCGCCCGTGTTCGGCCCGCTGATCACCAGCACGCGCTCGTCTCCGCCCAGCGCCAGTGTCATCGGCACAATCGCGCGATTCTCCCGGCGCAGCTTGTCCTCCAGCACCGGATGCCGCGCCTCCACCAGTTGCAGCGCCCCCGCTTCGCTGAACTCCGGTATCGCCGCGTCGAACTCCCGCGCGAATCTTCCCCGCGCAAAGACTCCGTCCATCTCCGCAATTGTTTCCGCCGCCGCGCGCAATCCGCCCAGCTCCATCTGCAGCCGCCGCGTCAGCTCCTGCAAAATGCGCAAAATCTCCGCCGCCTCTTCCTCGTTCAATTGCACCAACTGGTTATTCGCGTCCAGCGCCTCCAGCGGCTCCACAAAGAGCGTCTGCCCCGTTCCGCTCGCTCCGTGCACCACGCCCGGCACCGCCCGCCGGTTCTCCGCGCGCACCGGAATCACGAAGCGGTCGCCGCGCAGCGTCACGTAGTCCTCTCCACCCGCCGCCTCGCGCTTCCGCAAGATCTGCTTCAGCAGCTTCTGCACCGACTCGCGCGTCTCCACCACGCTCGCCCGGATCCTCCGCAGCGCCGGCGAAGCGTCGTCGCTGATCTCCCCGTTCGGCAGAATCGCCCGCTTGATCGTCCCCAGCAGCGCCTGAAAATTCCCCAGCGCATTGGCCCGCGCCGCCAGCCGCGGATATTTTTCCTCCACATCTTCCGGAAACTGCTGCTTCAGCCACGCCGCCGTTTCCAGCAACGACGCCGCATCCAGCAACTGCTTCGGCTCGAGGATCGCTCCCGCCGCCGAACCGCCCGCGCCCTCCTCTTCCTGCACCAGCAGCCCCATCCACTCTCGCGGATCCGCCAGCCCTCCAAATCCCATCTCCCCGCCCCACCGCAGCCATTCCCGCGCCTCGCTCACCAGCGCAAATTCCGCCTCCAGCTCCGCGCGCTCCCCGCGCGGCACAAACCCATCCACCGCCCGCCTGCCCGGCGCACACGTCGTCCTCCGCCGCAACATCTCCAGCAGCCCGTCAAACTCCAGCACCGTCTCCGCCGTTCTCGCCATTCGCACTCTTCCGCCCCGATTTATTGGGGCCTGCGCAATTTGTTCCCCAAATACCCCGCCGCATCCTCCACCGTCGCCGCCACGTGCACCAAATCTCCGTTCGCTTCGCCCCACCGCGAAGCATGCCCGCCCCGATTCCATCGGGGCACGCGCTCCACCTCGCGCACCCGCTCCAGCACCGGCTGCCAGAAATCCCCCAGCACCACCAGCGGCTTGCCCGCAATCACCTGCTTGTTCACCATCTCCCACACCACCGCCAGCGTCGCCACGCGAATCTCTTCCTCGATCCACTCATTCACTCGCACGCTGAAAAAATCCGCCGTTACTCCCACCGTGCGCCCGCCTGCCTCTTTCGCTCCCCGCGACACCGCTTCCATCACTCCGCCGTATCCTCCGCTGCACACGGCAAATCCCCGCCGCGCCAATTCTCCGCCCAACTCGCGCGCCTCCTCGTATTCCGCCTCCCCCGCCTGCGGCCGCGAACTCCCAAACACCGTAATCATCGCCCGCTCTTCACTCATCGCAGCTAAACTCTCTTTCCCGCACTTCTGTAGAGGCCGGCCTTCAGGCCGGCTCTTGCGTGCCTACCGCGCCGCCACCGCCGACTCCCCAAACGCCTCCACCACCGCCTCCGCCAATCCATCCAGCGCCGCCGCGGCCTCTCCGTTTCTCCCGCCTTGATTATTCGTCAAGAACGAAAAAATCACCCGCTTCCCTCCGCCCACTTCCGCAAACCCCGATAGCGCCCGCACATGTTCCACTGTCCCCGTCTTCGCATGAATCTTTCCCGCCGCCGGCGAACTCTTCATCCGCTCCCCCAGCGTTCCATCCACCCCGGCCACCGGCAGCGAATCATAATACGCGCCGAACCACGCCTGCCGCGCCGCAAAGCGCAGCAGCGCCACGATCGCCCGCGGCGTCACCAAATCCTTCCGCGAAAGTCCCGAAGCGTCGCTCTGCATCACGTCTCCCGCCGCAATCCCCGCCTGCGCGTAAAACTCCCCCGCATACTTCGCCACGTCCGAAAACTCCCGCCACAGGCCCGCCTGCCGTGCCGCCGTCCGCAGCAGCAGCTCCGTGTGCAAATTTTCGCTCATCTTGTTCACCGCCGCGACCGCCTCCCCTAGCGGCACCGACACATGCTCCGCCAGCACATACGCCTCCTCCTTCTCCTCCCCGGCCTCGTGCCGCACCCGCGCCGCGCCCCGCACGCGAATCCCGCGCTCTTCCAGCACCCGCCGCATCATCTCCGCCGCCTGCTCCGCCGGCTCCTCCACCGCCAGCGTCATCTTGCGCGCCGCTCCGCGCGCCGGAACCGTCCCTTGCAGTTCCACCCAGCGCGCTCCCGGCTCGCGCACCAGCCGCAGGGCCGCTTTCGTCTCCGCTCCCGCCGTCACCACTCCGTTGCGCACCGTAAAATCCCCGGTCGCCGGTTCGACCACAATTCGCGCGGCCTCGCCCGCCCGCTCCCCCGGCTGCACCGTCATCGTCACCGTGTTGTCGTTCACCGCCAGCGCCAACACCGCCGCTCCGTACGACCACACCATGTCGTCCACTTCCCACCCCGACGGATACCGCGCCCGCGGAAAATAGCTGTCGTCCCCCACGATGTTGCCGTCAATCTCCCGCACCCCGCGCTCCTTCAACTGCTCCGCCAAATCCACCAGCGCCCGCTCCGGCGGCCCGTCGAACTCCGCCTCTCGCGCAAACGGAAATTTCCTCCCGGAAAGATTCGGATCGCCCCGCCCCACCAGCGCCAGATCCCCCCGCAGACGCCCCTGCTTCGTCAGCGTTCCCCGCGTTTCCAGCGTCGTGTGAAACCGGTAGCCCTTCCCCAGCCGCTCCAGCGCCAGCGCCGTCGCAAACAATTTCATATTCGAAGCCGGCACAAAATACCGGTCCGCGTTCTTTTCGTATAGCGTCGCGCCCGTCTCTCCATCCACCACAAGAATTCCCCACGCTGCCTTCGCTCCCGCCGGCCCTTCCACGATTTTCTCCGCGCTCTCCGCGAATCTCCTCTTCGCTTCCGCCGCCGCTCCTCCGCCCTTTTCCGCCCCATTCCCCGCGCAGCAAACCGCCATACCCTCCGCGCTCTTCGTTGTCCGCTGCTGCGCAAATGCCCCCGGCACACCCATCCCCACCGCCGCCACCGCCAGCGCCAGGTAAACTCTCTTCCGCCAATCGAGACAAACCATCACGCACTCTCCCGCTTCTTTCCGAATAATCGCTAGTCTAGCAGGTTGCCCAATCCCCCGGCTTCGCCATTCTCACCCCAAACAACCCGCCCCCCTCCCCCCACATCCAATTTGACGCCCAGCATTGCGCTCCACTTCGAAAATTACGTATGATAAACAAGCCCAGTATCCTGCGAGGTGAAAATTGATCAAGAAAATGACGTCTCTGTTGATGGCTCTCTCCCTGGCGGCCCTTCCGCTCGCTGCACAGAAAGATAAAAAAGAAACCGAACGCCTGGAAAACTGCGGCACGGTCCTCAAGGAAATTCTCAACATCCCCGACGATATTCCCACCGACCTGCTCAACCAGGCCGAGTGCGTCATCGTCATTCCCAGCGTCATCAAATTCGCCTTGGGCGTCAGCGGCAATGCCGGCAAGGGAGCCATGAGCTGCCGCACTGGCGAGCATTTCACCGGCCCCTGGAGCGCTCCCTCCATGATGCGCCTCGAAGGCATCGGCATCGGCTTCCAGCTTGGCGGCCAGGCCACCGACTTCGTCCTGCTCGTCATGAATCCCCGCGGCGCCGAATCCCTCATGAAGAGCAAAGTAAAGCTCGGCGCTGACGCCGCGGCCGCCGCCGGCCCCAAGGGCCGCGACGCCGCCGCCGCCAGCGACATCACCATGCGCGCGGAAATCCTCAGCTATTCCCGCTCGCGCGGCCTTTTCGCCGGCATCTCCCTCGAAGGCTCCACCCTTCGCCAGGACAACCAGGCCAACGAAAAAATCTATGGCCGCCGTCTCACTGCCAAGGACATCATCCGTAAAGGCGCCGCCGGCGTCCCCGCTTCGGGCCACACCCTGGTCAACACCCTCAACCAGAAATCCCCGAAGAATATGTCCGACCCAGAGTCCCTGAAATAATTTTTTCCATCAACCCAACTTTCCCCAGCGTCCCGGTGCCAGCCGGGACGCTTTTTTTTCTGCTCCGTTCTCCTCCCGCCCGCACCTCGATTGCCCCGTCTTCTCCGCCGGCCGCCGAGCCGCTCCAGGTCGCCATTCATTTTCCTTTGTTTGCCAGGTTAAGTAGCCTTACACTAACTACCTGCACCGCAATCGCGGGCGCCTCTATTCTTCGCCCGCGCCGCGGCCTTTCCGGTGCACCGGCCCGGACCAGGCTTCAGCATTGCTTTCTCGTTTCCCGGAGGCCTTTCCATGAAGATCAAATTCTTCCTTTTCCTGCTGGGAATTCCCCTCCTCTGCGGCTGCATCAACTTCGCGCGGCTCTATCCGGTCCGCGGCCCGCTCTCCGATCAAACTCCTCCTCCCATTCTCCACGCCAGGGTCACCGAAATATTCAACTCCGGGAACATTTCCGTCACCCTCGCTGATGGCGAAGTCTGCAAAGGACACTGGCGATTGGTCCGCCAAGACCTCGCCACCACCGGACCACATGCTCCGAGCGCTCCCGAGTCCAACTCCCTGTCCGCCGAGTGGGATGCCGTTTACGGGCCAGGCTATTTTGTCGCCAACATCCTGGGCACCCGGTTTTTGGCCCGCTCCGTTCTCTCCGGAAATCGCGGAAGCATCCTCACTGTGGAAATGTACAAGCCTGATAACGCACCGCCGGGGTCTAGCCCCGGCGTCATCAAAGGCGTCGCCAAAGACAACAAGGACAACATTTACAAATTGACCTTTTAACCTCCAGACGAATCCTCTCCCGCTCGGAAACGATTCCTGGACGCCGTTCCGTGACGTGCGCAACGGCCTCTGACTTTCATCCCCCACTTGCGCCTCCCCCAGTTTCAGCCTACCCTTTTCCCCGGTTCGCTTTGGCCCTCTCCGGCAAAGCGCTCCCATCCGGTTTTGCTCAGGGAGTCCCATGCGCGGCAAAGCGGCCAACTCGGCAATCTTGCTTTTCCTTCTCCTTGCCTCCTCTCTCTGTATCCTCCTCGAAATTCCTCCTCATCCCGCTGGAGAAACCGCCCCCGCCGCCGAATTCTCCGCCGAGCGCGCCATGACTTACGAATACCAGATCGCCCGCAGACCCCACCCCTCCGGCAGCGCCGAACACAATCGCGTCCGTGACGCCCTCGTCGCCGAACTCACCCGCCTCGGCCTCGACCCGCAAATTCAGCGCACCACCGCCGTCACCGAAAAATATCTCGCAGCCGGTTCCGTCGAAAATATCGCCGCGCGCCTTCCCGGCTTGTCCGGCAGCGGCGGCGCCATTCTCCTCGCCGCTCATTACGATTCCGTCGCCGCCGGTCCCGGCGCGGGCGATGACGCCGCCGGCGTCGCCGCCCTTCTCGAAACTCTCCGCGCCCTTCGCGCCTCCCCTCCCCTGCTCCATGACGTCATCTTCCTCTTCACCGATGCCGAGGAAGACGGCCTGCTCGGCGCTTCCGCCTTCATGGCCGAACATCCCTGGGCGCCCGACGTCCGCATCGCCATCAATTTCGAAGCCCGCGGAAACTCCGGCGTCTCCCAACTTTTCGAAACCAGCTCCCAGAACGGCCTGCTCATCTCCGCCCTCGCCAAATCTCCCCACCCCGCCGGCTCCTCCTTCACCTACGAAATCTATCGCCGCATGCCCAACGACACCGACTTGACCATTTTCAAAAAATCCGGCGCTCCCGCGATGAACTTCGCCTTCATCGGCCATTGGGCCGCCTATCACACGCCGCTCGATAATCCCGATGAACTCGACCGCGGCAGCCTCCAGCAGCATGGCGAGGCGGCTCTCTCCCTCGCCCGCTTTTTCGGCAATGCCGATCTCGCCAAATTGCAGGAGCCCGACGCCGTCTATTTCTCCCTCCCCGGCATCGCTTTCCTCCACTACCCCGCTTCCTGGACCTGGCCTCTCTCCCTCGTGGCCCTCGCTCTCACCGCTATTTCTTTCGCCCGTTTTTTCTATCTGCGCTCCCCCGCTGCGCAAATTTCTTACAAGCGCGTCCTGCAAGGCCTGGGCGTAAATCTTTTGGCCCTGCTCGCGCTTCCCCTCGTGGCTTTCGGTTTTATAAAATTAATCGCCTGGCTGCACGGGAAAAAACTTCCCGCGGGCGATCTAACGCAGAACGTCTGGTACCTCCTCAGCCTGATCGCTCTCTGCGCCGCTCTCTGGACCGCCCTGCTCCTCTGGCGCAGAAAAATCTGGGGTCCGCTCCCGCTCAATCTTGGCGGCGCGCTCATTCTCCTCGCTGTCACTCTCGCACTCGCCAAATGGCTCCCCGGCGGCAACTACGCCTTCCTCTGGCCCCTCTTCGTCCTCCAGGCCATGCTCGATTTCTCCGCTCCCGAACCGCCGCAAGAAGAAGCGCCCGCGCTCGCGCCCCAGGAAGAAACTCCGTCCGAAGAAAACTCCTCCGCGGCCTCACACACTTCCGCTGCCGCCACGCTCGCCTCTGTGGCCTACGCCGTCGTCCTGTGCCTCATTTCCCTCCCCGCTCTGCTCCTCATCCTTCCGCTCTTCCACGGCTTCTACGTCGCTCTCGGCCTCACCACCATGGGCGCTCCGCTCCTCGCTCTTCTTCTCGCTCTTCTCTTCATGTCCCTGGCCCCGGCCATCGAAGCTCTCCTCGCCACGGAAGGCGTCCTCCTTCCGCTGAATGCGCTGGCCGCCGCCCTCCTCTTCTTCGCCGCCGGCGCGCTCTTCACCCGCTACAGCCCCGATCATCCCCAGCCCAGCATGTTGGTCTATGCCCTCGACGCCGATTCCGGCAAAGCCCTCTGGGCTTCCACTTCCTTCCGCGCCGACTCCTGGACCCAGCAATTCGTCGGCGATTCACCCATCCGCGCCAAACTCCCCGCCTTCTTCCCCCCGTGGCATCAGGCCGAACTCCTCCAGCACGACGCTCCCGTCCTCCCGCTCCCCCCGCCCGAAGCGCGTCTCCTCGAATCCACCGTCGCCGCCGACACGCGCACTCTCCTTCTGCGCATCACCGCTCCTCGCCCCGCCCGCGTCCTCTCCCTTTCCGTCTCCGATTCGCAAATCGTGGACTCCTGGGTGAATGGAAAGAAATTGGGCGACCCTAAGGCCGCCCGCTTCAATCCCGGTGGAAACTGGATGCTGACTTATTCGAATCCCCCCGCCGAAGGCATCGAACTCAAACTCATCCTCCGCGGCCCCGCCACGCTGAAACTTTCCGTCGTCAGCCGCTCTTCCGGCCTCCCCGAAATCCCCGGCAAAACTTTTTCTTCTCGCCCCCCCGACTCCATCCCCCATCACTCTGGCGACGAAACCCTCCTCCGCCGCACTTTTGTCTTTTAACCCCGCTCCGCGTATCCTTTCTTTTTACCGGCTCCTGCGAGGAAACGTCCGTGGCCTGTCCCATCTGCGAAAAAAGAAAACCCGGCCGCTTCTGCCCCGCCAAGGGCGAAACCATCTGCCCGGTCTGCTGCGGCACCGAGCGCGAAGTCACCATCGACTGCCCCTCCGCCTGCGCCTATCTTCATGCGGCGCACCGCTACGAGAATGAGCATCCCCGCCCCGCTCCCGCCGATGCTCCCTTCCTCGACGTGGACCTTTCCCGCGAAGTCGTCTACCAGCAGCAGCATCTGCTCTCCGGCATCGCCTTTACCATCGCCAGGTTCGCATCCGGCAATCCCGCCGCCACCGATTCCGACGCCATGTCCGCTCTGCACGCTCTCGGCGAAACCTACAAAACGCTCCGCGGCGGCATCACTTGCAGCAGGCACTCTACGCCGCACTGATGGAATTTTTGACCGAGACGAAGCGGCAGGGCGACGCCCCCGCGGGCGTTCCTCCCGCCAATGATTCCCAGATTTTCCTGCTGATTGTGTTTCTCTACCGCATGGGGCTTCTGCGCGGCAACGCGCGCCCGCGCTCGCGGCGCTTCCTGGAATTTCTCCGCACCCAGTTTCCCCAATCGCCCGAATTACAGCGCGAAGAACCGCGCATCATCCTGCCCTGACCTTTTTCGTAGGGGCACGGCATGCCGTGCCCCTACGGCATAACCACGCTTGCCTGTCCCACCGCCCTCGACAAAATCATCCCGCTAAAAATTCCCTCACACGCCCAGGATTTCTCCCCCCGGTGACACGTCAATCTGCGCGGCCCGCGAAACTTTCGGCAGGCCCGGCATGAGCATGATGTTTCCGGCCATCACCACCACGAAGCCCGCGCCGGCCGAAAGCGATGCGTCGGTGACCTGCAACGTCCAGTCCCGCGGCGCTCCCATCAGTTTGGGATTATCGGAAAAAGAGTACTGCGTCTTGGCGATGCAAATGGGCAGCCCCGCGCAGCCCCACTCGCTGAATCGCTGCAGCTTGGCCTGGGCTTTCTCGCTGTAGTTCACACCGCTGGCCCCGTAAATCTCCTTGGCCACTTTTTCGATCTTCACCGTCAGCGCGTCTTCGAGCGGATAGACGGACCGCGGTTTGGCATCGGGATTTTTTCCGATCGTCTCCACCACTTTCTCGGCCAGCGCCACCGCGCCCAGGCCGCCCTTGGCGAACGCTTCGCTCTGCGCATGGGCCACGCCCAGTTCTCCGCAAAATGCGGCGATGCGCTCGAGTTCGTCCTGCGTGTCTTTAGGAAAATGATTGATGGCCACGACGGTGGGCAGCCCCATACGCCGCAGATTTTCCGCGTGCCTGCCCAGATTGGCGAAGCCCCGCTGCAACTCCCCTTCGCCCTGCAGCTTCAGGCTCTGCACCGAGGTCACCAGCACCGCCGCCGCGGGCGCAATCCCCGACGTGCGCATCACGATGTCCATGTACTTTTCCGCGCCGAGATCCGCCGCGAATCCCGCCTCGTTCACCACATACTCCGCCAGGCGCAGGCCCATCTCATGCGAAATCACGCTGCTCGTTCCATGCGCGATATTTCCAAACGGGCCCGCATGCACCATCGCCGGGGTGCCTTCGCTGGTCTGCACCAGATTCGGCAGGATGGCGTCGGTGAGCAGCGCCAGCATGCCGCCGGTCGCGCCCAGATCGTGCGCGGTCACTTTCTTCCCGGAGCGCGAAACCCCCACGACGATTTCTCCCAGCCGCCGCCGCAAATCCTCGCGATTCTTGGCCAGCGCCAGGATGGCCATCACTTCCGAGGCCGCGGTGATCACAAAACCCGTCTGCCGCCCCGCGCCATCCTCTTTTCCGCCCAAGCTCACGGCAATGCGCCGCAGCGCGCGGTCGTTCATGTCCATCGTGCGCGGCCAGCTCACCAGCTCGGGGTCCAACTGCAAATCGTTGCCGTGAAAGAGATGCGCGTCAATCAGCGCGGCCAGCAGATTGTGCGCCGTCGTCACCGCATGAAAATCGCCATGAAAGTGCAGATTAATCTTCTGGCTGGGTTCTAGCTGGGACATGCCCCCGCCCGCCGCTCCCCCTTTGATCCCAAAAATCGGCCCCAGCGAAGGCTCCCGCGAGGTGATGACCGTTTTCTTGCCGATCCTCTCGAGCCCCTGGGTCAGCCCGATGGAAGTGACCGTCTTGCCTTCGCCCGAAGCCGTCGGCGTCGTGGCCGTCACCAGGATGAGTTTGCCGCGCCGGGGAAACGCGGGATCGTTCAGCAGTTCCAGCTTGAGTTTCGCGCCGTAATTCCCGATAGGCTCATAGTGAGCCTCCGAAATGCCCAGCTTGCGCGCAATCTCCTGTATCGGCAGCAGTGGTTTGCTCATCGTCCCGCTGACCCTCGCCTTCCGGCTTTATTTTCTGGATTCCCCCATGCCGCGCGAGCATATCATTTCTCCGCAAATCGCCAAATAATCATTGGATTTCATGCAGCCTCAAGATAACCCCACATCCAACCTACTTATCCAGTACCCCGTCCAGCCGCAGCACTGCCCGGTAGAGCACCTCCGCGCCATTGGCCACCGCTTCCGGCGGGGTAAACTCCAGCGGTGAATGGCTGATGCCCCCGCGGCTGGGCACGAAGATCATCCCCACCGGGGCGAACCGCGCCACATTCTGCGCGTCATGCCCTGCCCCGCTGGGTAAATCCATCGTCGCCAGTCCCGCCTCGCGCGCCGACGCGCGAATGGCCTCCTGAAACGCGGGCGCCGTCAGCGCCGGCCGGTGCAGGTCCGCCTCCGTGCAGGCGATGGCCACGTTTTCTTCCTTGCCGATGATTTCCAGCCGCCGCTGAATCCGCTCGCCAATTCGCGCAATTTTATCGGCATCGAGATCGCGCAGCTCCACCGAAAACACGACGCGGCCCGGGATGACGTTGCTCGCCCCCGGCTCCAGCTTCAACTCCCCTACCGTGCCCACCTGCCGTCCCGGCTCCGCGCGAACTTCCTCCCGCAGCGCCAGCACCGCCCGCGCTGCCGCGGCCAGCGCGTCGCGGCGGCGGTTCATCGGCGTCGTTCCCGCATGATTGGCAAATCCCACAACCGTGCAATACCGCAGGCTGATCCCCACGATTCCCTGCACCACCCCAATCGGCGTCTTCGCTTCGTCAAGCGTCGCGCCCTGCTCGATGTGCAGCTCCACGTACCCGGCCACGCGTCCCGGAGCAATCTTCGCCTCCGCGATCCGCGCGCCGACTCCGCCCATGCGCGCGAGCCAGTTTCCCAGCGTTTCGCCCTTTTCATCCTTGCGCCCGGCCACCTCCGCCGGCAAAATCCCCGCCGCCGCCGAAGAGCCAAACAGCCCGGAATAATACCGCCCGCCCTCTTCGTTCGACCAGATGACCACCTCCAGCGGATGCCGCGTCGTCACCTTGTGCTCGCCCAGCGCGCGGATCACTTCGATGGCGCTCAGGCTGCCCACGTCCCCGTCGAAATTTCCTCCGTGCGGCACCGAATCAATGTGCGAGCCGAAGAGCAGCACGGGGAGATTCTCGCGCCCCGCGCGCCGCCCGAAAATATTTCCCGCGGCATCCACGCGCACCTCCAGCCCCGCTTCGCGCATCAGCCCCATCACGTACGCCCGCCCGGCCAGATCCTCCTCCGTGAATCCCACCCGGCTCACTCCTCCTTCGGGATTTTTTCCAAACTCACCGAGTTTTTCGAGCGTCAACCACAGCCGCTCCTGCCGCACGTTCCTTTCGGCGGCAGCCCCGCCGCTCTGCTGTGCGCTCCCCGAACTTCCCGCCAGCAGCGCCAGACTCAACCCCACCGCAAAGTTTCGAATCCCGTTCCTGGACATGGCCGATTCTCCCGGACCGCAGTCTCGCACACGCAAAAATTCCCTGCAAGAATTCCCCGCCCGCCCGTTCTCTTCCCAGGAGCGCTGCGCGGAAGTCCCGCCGCAGCGTCCTGTACGCACATGCCATTGCATTCGAAAGGGAGGAATTCATGAACCACGCACGCCTGCACCGCCACGCACGCAACATACTCATTCTCTGTGCTTTATTTACCCTGGCCGCCGCCTGGGCCGGGCACGGCGCACCGGCCGGAGCCGCTCCGCGGACGTCATCCCCGGCACCCGTCTGGCGGCTTCTTGCTCCCGTCAGCTACGAGAACATCACCCTGTTCCCCGTGGTCAGCGCGGCGGACGCGGACACCAGCGCCTTTCTTACCCTCGATCAGGGCCTGGCCAGCGGCGAGGTGATGGTCAGCGAACAGGGCGCGGAAGGCATGGCCCGCAGCCGCGATTCCCGCCACCCCACGCCCCCCGATGATTACCGCGGAGCATCGGTCAACAACCTCGTGCTCATCAACCGCGGCAAGCGCCCCCTGCTGCTGCTCGCCGGAGAACTGGTCAGCGGCGGCAAGCAGGACCGCGTGATCGCCAAAGACCGCATCGTGCCGCCCGGCTCCGCGCCGCTGCCGCTCGACGTCTTCTGCGTGGAACACGGCCGCTGGTCCTCGGGAGCAAACTTCAGCGCCTCGAAGATCATCGTGCACCCCAGCGTGCGCGAGAAGGCCGCCATTGCCCACAAGCAGGCCGAAGTGTGGGCCGCGGTGAGTTCCGGCTCGACCGCGGAGATGCGCTCCGGCGGCGCGGCCGCAGCCGCGCCGAGTCTTACGGCCAGCGAGATCGCCCGCACCATCGCCGCCGATGCGCCGACGCAGTCCTACGCCAAGATCTACCAGGAGAGCGGGGCGGGCGCTTCGGTGGACAGCTTCTCCGAGGAGTTGCGCAAGCGCTTCGCGCAAGCCACCGCCGGGCTCAAGGGCGAGCGCGTGGTGGGCGTGATCGTGGCCTACGGCGGAGAAGTGGCCTGGAGCGACATCTTCGCTTCCGGCGCGCTCTTCGAGCAGTACTCGGGCAAGCTGCTGCGCAGTTACTCCGTCGAGGCGCTGGCGCGGCCGGGCCTCCGCGAAACCGCCACGGTGGAAAGCGCGCGCGAGTTCCTGCGGCGTCCGGCGGGGCACGAACAGGAGGAGAGCGAACCCGGCGTGTATCGCGTGCGGGAGATCAGCGAAGGGCATCTGTCGCTGGTTGAGCTGGAGTCGCTCGCGCCGAAGCCGCTGCTGCTGCACCGGCTGCTGGTGCGGCGCACGTCCTGAGCGATTGCCCGGGCAAAAAACAGGGGCCCCGGAGTGACCGGGGCCCCTGCTATTTCCCGTATCCGCCGCGGCGGACTGCCCGGCGCTAACGCTTCTTCTTGCCGCCGCCGGGATGAGCCTGCGCTTCGGCCTGGCGGAAGGACTCGAAATCGGCCCAGATGTGGTCCACGGTGTTTCCATCCAGCTGTTTGATGACCGGCTCATCGTTCTTCGAGGAATAGATGGCAATTTTCACGGCGCCGCAATCGGGATTGACGGCATCGGGAGAGTACAAGTAGACGCCCTTGTAACTGGAATCCTCCATGCGCACGGAGGAGTTGCGGACGTTGACGGTGATGGGCATTCTTCCGGGAAGAATGGGCTGAACTTCCTTGTCGCCGCAGAAGAGTTTCATGCTCTGGAAGTCGGTCTTGAACTTCATTTTGGCGGCGCCGTAACCATTGCGCAGGCTGCGGGAAAAAGACGAACCGAATCCTTCCTTTACCTTGGGCTGAACATAAATGCCGAAAACGGCTTTGTGGCCGCCGGTTTCGGATTGCCAGTCGCGCGGGGAATCCTCGCCGCCGTCGTCCGCGGGCTCCGCGTCGCCGCCGTGGCCGCGCTTGTTGCGCTTCTTCTGGGTGCGTTCGGCGCGCAGACGATTCTCTTCCTTTTCGCGGTAATCAAAGGGCGGAGTGGAGAGGGCGATATTGAAATCACCGGCGCTCAGGTAATACGGCTTGGGATCGAATTTTTCTCCCTGCAAGGCGGCTTTCAATCCCTCCACCGGATAGGGAGTGAGCGGCTCGACCGGAAGGAGCGCGCCCGGCGGCGGAGTGCCGGCGGCCTTGGCGCGATTTTCATCGAGCAGCGCGAGGGCTTCTTCGATGCGCACGACGCCGGAAACGCCGGGGCCGACAGCCGCGCTGGTGCCGAAGGTGGTCAGACCAACGACCTGGCCGGCGTTGTTGAAGAGCGGCCCGCCGGAATTTCCGGGATTGATATTGATGTCGGACATGATAGTGTGCGCGTCCACCTTGCTGATGATGCCGGTGGTGATGATCTTGTCCAAACTGAGGGGGCTGCCGATGGTGAAGACGCGTTCGCCCTCCTGCACCTGGGCGTGGCCGCGGGCCAGCACGGCGGGAGCGGCGCTGGGCAGGGCGCTCATATTGACCCACAGCAGGGCCACATCCTTCTGCGCATCGGAGGCGATCAAGCGCGCAGCGATTTTGCGTTCGCGGTCGAACTGCACGGCGAGATATTCGGATTTTCCGACGACGTGCTGGTTGGTGAGGACCAGGCCCTTGCCGTCCACGAAAAAGCCGGTGCCGTGACCGGATTCGCTGATCACGGTGACCACGGTATTTTTCAGTCTTTTGAATTGCTCGGTGAGGTCGCCCGCGGAGGCTCCGGCGGAGCGCGGCGAAGCCGAGGCGGCGGATTCCTCCTCTTTGGCGTTCTCGTTGGTCAGGTCAATGGTTTTCTCAGCGCCGGAAAGGGTTACGTGAACGGACCACGAATAACGCTTGCCCGCCAATTCCACGGGCTTGATCGTCGAGACGGTGTAAGCGCCGGGAGCGAGATTGGTTTCCGCGGTGCCGTCGAGGGCAGTTTTGACTTCGGAGGAGGCGCCGGCGCCTTTGAAGGCGACGGTCAGGAACGGTACGGGCTTCTGGTTCAGGTCGCCGTCGACGAGGATGACACGGAGGCGGACCTTGACGGGAGCGGCGTGCGCCGGGGTTCCCAGGAGAGAGGCCAGAAGAAGAGCGGCAAAGATGCCAATACGTTTCATAACGGTTTCCCTCGCGCAAGATTAGTGCTTTTATGATGATGGGAGCAGTCTCGGAACGGGGCAACGGAAACGGGCACGGAGAACGCGTATAAGTTAATTGTCCGAAAGGCCAGTAGGACCGGGGCGGACAGTGCTGCGGTCGGGACAGCGGGCGAGCAGTTCGGCGGCGGTTGCATCCCAGGAGGGATGGCGGAGGGCCGGGGCCAGCTCGGCGAGGGGGATGAGGACGAAGCGGCGCTGGAGCATCCGCGGGTGAGGGATCTGTAAGTCAGGCTCGGCAATGGTTTCCAGGCCGTAGAGAAGGATGTCCAGATCGAGGAGGCGCGGACCTTTGGGGATGAGCTTGCTGCTGCCGAGGGAGGCTTCGATGGCGCGGAGGGCGCGGAGGAGATCCCGCGCGGGAAGCTCGGTTTCGGCGTGGAGGACGCAATTGAGGAACCAGGGCTGGTCGAGGAAGTCGACGGGCTCGGTTTCGTAGAGGGAGGAGACGCGGAGAACGTGGACGCCCGCTTGTTCGAGGGCGGCGAGGGCGGAGCGGAGATTGGCGGGGCGGTCGCCCACGTTGGAGCCGAGCGAGAGGTAGATTTGTTGCATGGGCATGGCTGGACCATTGTAGCCCGTGAGGGCGGTGGGATGCTCATGGCTGGCGCGGGAGTTCCGCAGGAGGTTTCTTTACTGGCGTGGTTGGTCTATTCATGGGGAAAAACGGGGGACGGGAAAGGCGCACAGCCAGGAATGGCTGTGCCACTCTGAGGCTGGCGCATGGGGATCGGTTGATTTGTTGATGGCTCAGGGGACTGGCTGGCCGGGGCTTTGGCGGCGGAGGCGGCGCGGAAGCGGGTCACGCTTCGAGGAGAGACTGGCTGGCGGCGAAAAAATGGCGAGGAAAGTCAAAACCCGCACCCTTAAAAAGCATAAGGGTGCGGCACCCCCGCTGGTTCTGGAGCGAAACGGATATGCCATCGGCGGGGAGAAAGGTGTATGGTTCGATTTTGGGGTTTGCGGGTATTTCCGAGATCACAAGGAGAAGGGGGCACTATGAATGGCTACGGAGCGAAGGAACTGGCGGAGAGTTTCCGGACGGTGCGGAAGAATACGATTGTGGTGGCGGAGGATGTGCCGGAGGAAAAGTACGGGTTCCGGGCGTTTGCGGAGGGGCGGAGCGTAGGGGAGTTGCTGGCGCATATCGCCTTGTCGTGCGGGATGCAGTACCGGCTGCACGCGGTGGACCGGCGGAGTTCGTTCGAGGGATTCGATTTTGCCGGGTTCATTCAGAAGGCGGTGGCGGAGGAAAAACAGGCGCGCAGCAAGAAGCAGGTGGTGGAGCTGCTGCGGAGCAACGGGGAGCAATGGGCAGGATTTCTGGAGGGGCTGAGCGAGAAGTTTCTGGCAGAGCGGGTGCAGATGCCCCCCGGTGCGAACCCGGCATCGCGAAGCCGGTTCGAGATGATTTTGAGCGTGAAGGAACACGAGATGCATCACCGGGGGCAGTTGATGCTGATCGAGCGGCTGTTCGGGGTCGAGCCGCACCTGACGAGGGAGATGAAGGCGCGGATGGCGGCGGCGGGGATCAAGATTTAGAGGATTGCGGGAAAGGACTGAAAACTGGCGCAGGGAATGTTTTCGAGCAGGTAAAGGACTGAAAAGAAGCCGGGCTGAAGAGCCTGTGTGACAACCCGAAAATCAGTTCCCCAGCGGCTAAAGCCGCATTGGAAAGCACGCATTTATGTCGGAGTTAAAACTCCGACCCCCTTGAAAACAGGAGTTCCCACACAGACTCTAAAGCCCGGCCTCTACAAAATCAGGAGAAGAGCAAGGCAGGCGCGATGACCGCATAAAAAATTTTCATGCGGGGCGGCGGCGGGTGGAGGCCAGGGACTTCCAGGCGATGAAGAAGGAAGGGAGGAAGCAGGAAACGGCGAGGACGCTCCAGACCACGGAGGCGATGCCGAGGGGGCCGGTGCGTTCGATGGCGGGGATCAGGAGAATGACGCGGACGATGACGAACATGGCGGCGAAGGGATAGCTGCGCATCATCCATTCGCGATGCTGCTGGATGCGGCCGGTGCGCACGCAATAGAGGGCAGTGGCGATGGTGACGAGCCAGCCGAAGGCTTGGATCACGGTAGCCGAGAGGAGCGTTGGCAGGGGCAGAGCGACGGCCACAGCGACGGCAACGGGAGCGGAGATGATCGCGCAGGCGACGTAGACGCGGCCCATGACGCGATGGAGCTGCTGGTGGCGCTGGCGGAAGCGGGTGGAAAACTGAAAGACGCCGAGGGAAAGAGCGAGAGCGCCGGGAACGCCATGGGCGAGCATGAGCCAGGGGATGGGGGCGTAGCGCTGGCGCAAGAAGGAGTGGGCGTCGAGGAGCATGCGCTCGCGGGTGAGCAGGACGAGGAGCGTCATCAGGGCGAAGAGAGTCCAGAAGACATGCTTGGCCTGGAGGAAGGTTGAGCGAGTCATGGAATTGGGAGCGGCGGTGGCCATTGTGTATTTCCTCCATGGCGCGCAGCGGCGCAATAATTACAAAACGTGGCGGAGTATAGCTCAGGACCCTGCACCTGACAATAGCAAGGAAAGGCCCGCCCTCTCCGGCTGCTGCCCGGAGTCTTGCGACTGAAGAGGGCGGCTACAGAAATTTTGGAAGGTGGAAATTTCAGAAGAGGCGGGGCTGGCGTTTGGGGAGCTGGCGGCCAAAATATTCGTAGGCGCGGGGGGTGGCAACGCGGCCGCGGGGGGTGCGGTCGATCATGCCGATCTGCATGAGGTAGGGTTCGTAGATTTCCTCGATGGCGTCTTCTTCCTCGCTGAGGACGGCGGCGAGGGTGCCGAGGCCGACGGGGCCGCCGGCGTATTTATCGAGGAGGGCGAGCATGAGGTTGCGGTCGACTTCGTCGAGGCCGCTCTCGTCCACGCCGAGCATGCGCAGGGAGTCCTGGGCGACTTCGCGGGTGATGCGGCCGGCGGCGCGGACTTCGGCGAAATCGCGGGTGCGGCGAAGGAGGCGGTTGGCGACGCGCGGCGTTCCGCGGCAGCGGCGGGCGATTACTTCGGCGCCGGATTCGTCCATTTGGATATTCAGGATTTTGGCGGAGCGGTGCAGGATGATGAGCAGATCCGCCGGTTCGTAGAAATCCAGGCGGTGGACGATGCCGAAGCGGGAGCGCAGCGGGGCGGTGATGAGACCGGCGCGGGTGGTGGCGCCGACGAGAGTGAAGTGCGCGAGAGGAAAGGGGTGGACGCGCGCGCCGGGGCCCTGGCCGATGATGAGGTCAACGCGAAAATCTTCCATGGCGGGGTAGAGGACTTCCTCGACGGCGGGCTGCAGGCGGTGAATTTCGTCGAGGAAAAAAACTTCGCGGGCTTCGAGGCCGGTGAGGACGGCGGTGAGGTCGCCTTTGCGGTCGAGGAGCGGGCCGGCGCTGGTTTTGATGGGGACGTTCATTTCGTGGGCGATGATCTGGGCAAGGGTGGTTTTGCCGAGGCCGGGAGGGCCGTAGAGGAGGACGTGGTCGAGGGCTTCGCCGCGGGAGCGGGCAGCTTCGATGGCGATCTGGATGTTGTCCTTGACGCGCTTCTGGCCGATATATTCGGCGAGGGATTTGGGGCGGACGCTGGCGTCGAGGCGCGCGTCTTCGTCGATGGCCTGGCCGGAGATGATGCGGGGCGGGTTGTTCTGGTCGGGCATGGGTAAAGTTGACAGTTGTCAGTTAGCCGTTTTCAGTTTAGAGCCGAACCGCGAAATTCGAAACTCGAAATACGAAACTCGAACTTTCCTGCTACCCCTCCGCATACTCGGTCATCCTGAGGCGAAGCCGAAGGATCTCAACTGGTCGTTCTCTGCTGGCGTTGCCGGCGGCGTGCCAAAGCTTACGTTGAGATCCTTCGTCCCGGTAAAAAAACACCGGGACTCAGGATGACAGCCATTCAATCACGGCGAAGAGCGCGCGGCGCGGGGTCGGGGCTGGGCCGGAGACTGGCTCAGGGAATGCAGGGCGGCGCGCAGAAGCGTCTCGAAGTTGGCGGAGGCGGAAGCGCGGCGGGCATCTTCGACGGCTGTTTCCGCGGCGCGGGGGTCGTAGCCGAGGTTGGTGAGGGCGGAGACGACGTCGGCGGCGGCGCCGGCGGGAGAGGAGGGAGCGGGGCGTTCGTGCTCGATGGCCACGGCTTCGAGTTTGTCCTTGAGTTCGACGACCATGCGCTCGGCGGTTTTTTTGCCGACGCCGGGAATGCGCGTGAGACGGGCCACGTCGCCCGCGCGGATGGCGGGGACGAGTTCCTCGACGCTCATGCCGGAGAGAATTTTGAGGGCGAGCGAAGGGCCGACACCGGAGGCGGAGAGGAGCATTTCGAAAAGATGTTTTTCGCGGGAGGAGAGAAAGCCGTAGAGGGAGAGGGCGTCTTCGCGGACGTGCATGTGGATGAGCAGAGTGACTTCGGCGCGGAGTTCTCCGAGGGCGGAGAAGGTGGAGAGGGGGATGTGCACGAGATAGCCGACGCCAGCAACGTCGAGAATGACCTGGTTGGGACGCTTATCGGCGAGGGAGCCGCGCAACTGGGCGATCATGGCGAGCCAGTATTGCCGCTTTTTCTTCGCCTGTCAACGGGGGGGTAGCGTCACTTGGCTTGTTTCCAGAACCATCGCGAGGACTACACCATTACTCAAGCAAACCTCCAATAATTGCTGCAACCGGGGATCGCCTACTCAAAGTGCCGGAAAAGCAGTTTTTGGAGTCGCTGATTCGACTCAGCCTTGAGCAGCGCAATCTGATAAGCGCGCTTTCTCATTCCCCTTTGACTTCTCAAAAGGAGTCGCCCCTTTCGTAGTTAACTCCTGATGATCTCGAGGGTCGATACTACGTTTCCATTGAGGCCATGCTTCAACTTCCTTAGATATCGCCTGTAGTGCTTCATTGAGCTGTTTCGATACTTTCATGGCTTCCTCATTGTAGGCACAGAATTTAAGTCTTCGAATTCAGTTTGTCAATCAGAGATCTAAGACGCTCTAGATCCTCTTTTTCATATTCTAAATAAGACCAGAATGATCCTGACACTCTCGGGTTGGCTGTCGCCGCCTCCCATGCAATCACCTTTCCATCTTTCTTGCGCTCTGACATCTCAAATATATTTGAATAGTTCCTCGGAGATACTCCCAAGAATGGCATGAACGGTATTTTCATCGAATCGGTATCAACGTCAAGTTGAATTGAATTTTCGTGTAGTTCCAGCGCTAAGCTTTTTGCGTAGGGCTCGATGTAAACAACACGCGCAATTCCAGCAGCAACAATATTCCTCGCACATTCGTGACAGGGAAAAGTCGTAACATACATGGTGCTGTCAGCGACAGAGACACCACGCCTAGCGGCATCAACCAATGCACTCATCTCCGCATGCACTGCTCTAATGAATTCTATCAATTGCATATATCTAGTCTGTTTTAATATAGGAGAAATCTGCTCAATCTGTTCAGGGGTTGGAAGCCCATTGAAATCCTCTCTGAGCAATTTCGCGCCAGACAGCGCTTGCAGAAGCTCTCCGAGGTTCGCTATTTTGTAATAGTCAGAGCTATCGACGCCTCGGCTCCAATCTCTTCCGTCCGGTGAATCCCCATCCGAATAACAGCCGCCGTGTGCCTTTGGGACTTCATTTGTACCGACGGCGATCACGTTTCCGTCTTTGCCTGTAATCGCCGCTCCTACTTGTCTGCCCATTTCCGAAGACCGCATAGCTGCGGTATATGCATGGGCCATCCCCAATTCATCTGCAGTAGGGGTAACAACTGGCTTCCCAAAAAGAAGGTTCAAGAATCGTTTTATTTCACCTTCGATTGCCTGAGGATTTGAGGAGTCAAAAAAAACATCTGCTAACGGAAATGCCTTTCTCAGGCGCTGGCCATGCAGCCTAGACTCATCGGATTCGTCGCGGATAATTAACTTCTCGGCCTTATCACGATACCGATCTCGCTGGGCCGAAAAACGTGAGTTTGCAATTCGTTCGGCGAGATTTTCGACCCGCTTCTCGCGGCCAGAGTGAGCACCAATTACAATCAGATTGGATCCATAAATTCGCCTGAGCGATGTAACTTCTTCGGGCCGTTTTAGGGAGCGGAAAAGATAAGCCTGCCTAGGAATCGGTCTATCTTTCGAATCGTGCTTTTCACGAAACTGAAGGATTTTATGTATTGCCAAGATTGCTAAAGCATCATCTTTCTGTGTCTCAGAGCGAAATCTATCGCCCTCATCCATCCTGTTCCAAATTTGCTCATCAAGCGCGGTTGGCTCATTTTGAAGATACCCTTCTATTTGCTTTAACTGCTCGATTAGACTGATTACTTCTAGATTGTAGTCAAAATATTTCAACGCCTTAGCCAGACCTTCACACACCCTTTCGACGTCAGCACCGACAGGGGCTGCAATAGCAAAAAATAGCTCGGGATTACTGTGCCGGATTAGGTGTATGGGGTACATCCCATGCAAATAGTCCTCTCTCATACTCCAGCAGTCAAGTGAATGTTTAGTTCTCGGTACTGCAGCGAAAATAGACAGCAAGCACGGAGATGAACCCTTGACGCCATTGCGATTAGCGCTTACCGCCCGAACCGTCCCATCAATTCGCCCTCGGCGAGTACGTGGCCTTGCATGGCTTTTTCGACGTTTTCCTTGGTGGCGCCGGGGATTAGGGCGAGTTTGCGGTCGAGGGCGTAGAGTTTGAAGAAGTAGCGGTGGGGTTTGCCGGGGGGCGGACAGGGGCCACCGTAGCCGAATTTGCCGAAGTCGTTGCGGCCCTGGCGGGCGCCGTTCGAAAGCTCTTTTTGTTTTTCGACGTTTTCATCGAGAGAGCGGGTTTGCGCGGGCAAATCGAAGATGACCCAGTGGGTCCACGTGCCGCCGGGGGCGTCGGGGTCGTCCATGATGAGGGCGAAGCTTTGGGTGCCGGCGGGGGGCTCGCTCCAAGCTAGGGGCGGGGAGACGTCGGCGGCGGAGCAAGTGTGGTGGTGCGGGATTTTAGCGCCGGGTGCGAAGGCGCTGCTGGTGAGAGTGAGTTTGGCGATAAGAGTGGGCTTGGGAACGGCGGACATGGGGTCACCTCCTGCGCAAAGCGCGAGCGCCGCGCAAAGCAGAGGGACCAGAAAGTGGCCGGATGAGACGCGCCGGTTTGCAACGTTCATTCAGAACACCCCCGCGATTTTTTTTACTCCCTGGCGCTCAGACCAGCTGGACGCGGGTGAGCGGGAGTTCGCGGTGCCGCTTGCCTGTCGCGGCGAAGATGGCATTATACAGCGCCGGGGCGAAGGGGGGAACGCCGGGTTCGCCGATGCCGGCGGGCGGAGCGTCGCTGGGGACGATGTGCACGTGGGTGGCGCGAGGAGCTTCGTTGATGCGGGCCACGGGATAGTCGTTGAAGTTGGACTGGTCAATCACGCCATTGGTGGCGGTAATTTCCCCGGTGCGGGCGAGGCTGGTGCCGAAGACAGCGGCGCCTTCGAATTGCTGCTGCACGGTGATGGGATTGACGATCTGTCCGGCGTCGACAGCGGTGTCCACCTGATGAATGATGAGTTCCCCGTCCTTGGTGACTTCCACGTGAACGACTGTGGCTACGTAGGTGAGGAAGCTGCGGTGGACGGCGAGGCCCATGCCATGGCCCTTGGGAAGATGCTTCTTGCCCCAAGCAGCTTTTTCGGCGGCGAGTTCGAGGACGTGGCGCATGCGGCCGATGTCGATGGGGTAGTCCTTGTAGTCGGCTTCTTGATTGGGATAGTCGGCGGGGAGTTCCTTGCGGTCCATGATGCGCGCAGGGCCGAGGAGCGAGAGAACGTATTCGAGCGGGTCCTTGCCGGCGGCGTGGGCGAGCTCGTCGGCGAAGGAGTGAATGGCGAAGGCGTGATAGATGTTGGCGACGGAGCGCAGCCAGCCGATGCGCACGTGGGCTTCGGCGGCGCCGTTTTCCACGCGGTGATTGGCGAGAGCGAAGGCCACGTCGGTGAAACCGAGGCTCATTTCGAAAGGCTCGCTATTGACCGTGCCGGGAATGAAAGTGGAGTTGATGGGCGGAAAGACGGAGCGCTGCAGCCAGGCTTCGGGCTTGCCGTCGGGGCCGAGAGTGGCCTTCATGTACATGGCGGCGACGGAGTGGTAGCTGTCGAACTTAATGTCGTCTTCGCGGCTCCAGACGACTTTGACGGGCTTGCCGGTTTTCTTCGAAAGCACCGCGGCTTCGACGGCGAAATCGGGAAAGGATTTGCGGCCGAAGGCGCCGCCCTGCAGAGTGACGTGGCAAGTGACATCTTCTTTCTTGATGCCGAGAGTGCCGGCGATGGCTTCCTGAACGCCCTGGGGATTTTGCGTGCAGGCCCACACGGTGACTTTGCCGTCCGCAAATTCGGCGGCGGCGGCGGGGGGTTCCATGGAGGCGTGGGCGAGGAGCGGGGCGTAGTATTCGGCTTCGATGATTTTTCCGCCCTTGGCGAAGACCGCGTCAACGTCGCCGTTGTTGCGAAAAACTTTTCCGGGCTTGCGCGCGGTTTCCTGGAGCTGCTTCTTGTAGGCGTCGGAGGTGAAGACGCCGTGGGCGCCGAGGGCCCATTCGATTTTCAGTTTCTTGCGGCCCTGAAAAGCGGCCCAGGTGCTGTCGGCGAGAACGGCGACGCCGCCGAGGGCCTGGAAAGCGTGAGGGGCTTTGAAGGTGTCAATGGTGTGAGTCTGTTTTACGCCGGGGAAGGCGAGGGCGTCCTTGTCGTCGAGGGATTTGACCGTACCGCCGAGGACGGGGGGATGGGCGATCGCGGCGTAGAGCATGCCGTCGATGCGGGCGTCCTGGCCGTAGAGGGCTTTGCCGGAAACCATGTTGCGGAGGTCGTAAGTCTTGGCGCCTTTGCCGATGTAGCGCCAGGCGGTTTTTGGCTTGTACTGGAGCTCTTCTTTTTTGGGAACGGGGAGAGCAGCTGCTGCGGAGGCGAGTTCGCCGTAGCCGAGTTTCTTGCCGGAGGGAGTGTGGACGATCCGGTGGAGATCGGCGTGGCACTCTTTTTCGGGGACGTTCCATCTTTGCGCGGCGGCGCGGACGAGCATGAGGCGGGCGGTGGCGCCGGCCTGGCGCATGGGTTCGAAAAAGTCGCGGACAGAGTGGGAGCCGTCGGTATCCTGGGAGCCGTATTTTTCGTCGGCGTCGGCCTGTTGCAGCTTGACGCGCTTCCAATCGGCATCGAGTTCGTCGGCGAGGACGAGGGGCAGCGAGGTTTTGCTGCCGTTCCCCATTTCGGAGCGGTGGGCGATGATGTGAACGGTGCCGTCGGTTTCAATGGCGAGATAGACGCCCGAATGGAATGCAGCGGCGGCGAAGGAATTTTCACCAGCGGCGGAAGCGGAAGCGATCAGGGTTTCCGGAAATACTTGAACGGTGAGAACGAAGGCTCCCGCGGAAAGCATTCCCTGCAGGAAACCGCGCCGTGTGACATTCGCTACTTCGATCATTCCATCCTCCGCTGATTCAGGTTACTGAAGCGCCTGTAATTGCCCATGCGACGGGGCGCTTGGCATTTTCTCGCCACTGCCGTGCCAAGGCAAGTGCCTAAAAGGAACGATTTCTTGATAATCGCCCACCGGGAAATGAGCGGGAAAAACCGCGTTTCATGTGGAGAGGCCGCGGAAGCGGAGAAAGTCGGCGACGGGGCGGTGGCCGCGGGATTCGGCGAGGAGCAGAGCGGTCTGGCCGTCGTCGCTGGAGGCGCGGAGGTCGGCGCCGTGATCGAGGAGGAGCTTTACAATTTCGAGATGGCCGTTAGCGGCGGCGGCGAGAAGCGGGGAGTAACCGGGACCGTAGCGGTGGTTGACGTCGGCGCCCTTTTCGAGGAGCCAGGCGACGATGTCGCGATGGCCACCCGTGACGGCGCCGGTAAGGGCAGTGTAGCCGCTGCCGTTGGAAGCGGCGGCGTTGACGTCGGCGCCGTGGGAGAAGAGATATTGAGCGGCATCGAGGTGGCCGAAAGCGGCGGCGAGAGCCAGGAGGGGGAAACCGTCGGGAGAGGAGGCGCGGGCGAGTTCGCTGCGGCGGACGACGAGGGATTTCACTCTGTCGAGCTGACCGGCGGCGACGGCTTCGTGGAGATGAAGTTGAACGCCGTGGGCGAGGAGGAGATCACGGATGGAGGTCTTACCGCTGTAGACGGCGGCGAGGATGGCGGATTGGCCGCGGTCGTTTATGGAGGAAGCCAGGGAAGGGTCGGCGGAGAGGAGTGCGGCTACGGCAGCGGCGTTGCCTTCCTGGATGGCCTGGAAGAATGGTTTGGTGTCGCTCATGAGGAGAGTCCTTCTTTCAGAGCAAGAATAGCGCAGGGGTAGGGGGTTGTGAATAGAGGGAGAGATCGAAGAGGGACCAATTCATTTTTGGGCGGGGTTCAATTGAAAAAGGCAAAGACCCCGCCCTCGAAAATCGAGGGCAGGGCACCCAGGAGAAGAACAGAGGAAAACAAAAGCCTCGCACGTAAACCCGACGTTCAGGGTACCTGGGGAAAAGAAAAAAACCGCAAGCTTCGCGAAAGGCGCGAAGCATGCGGCATCCTGTTGCTTGGAAATGGAAAAGGGGCGATCGCCGGTGGAGGCGAGCGCCCCTGGATGGGATTGCGCAATTCGCGGTTAGTAGTTGGCCAGGGCGGTGATGATGTTGTTGGCCTGGGGACTGCCGAGACCGGTGACGTAGTCGTAGCCGGTTGTGGCAGTGCAGAGCGTGCCGCAGGTGCCGTTGGTGCCAGAGGTGATGTCATGGAGATTGGTGGAGTAGTTGGCCTTGGCGACGGCATAGACCGGGGTGCCGGTGCTGGTGAGGGTGGCTTTGCCGGCGGCAACGCGAACGGAGTTGGCGATGGCGAACAGAGCGGCCCACTGGGGAGCGCCGGCGCTGGTGCCGCCAACCTTGAACCATCCGGACTGGCCCTGGTAGCGAACGGTGTCATAGACGGAGAATCCGGAACTAGGGTCGGCGTCGTAGGCCACATCGGGGACGCCGCGCACACCGGTGGGGTCGTTGGGGATGGGAAAGTTGGCTTGGTAGAGGGGTTCGAACTCATAGGCGCTCTGGCCGCCACCGCTGCCGCTCCAAGCGGATTCGCTGATGTAGTTTCCACTCGAATCGATGCTCAGGGTGGTGCCGCCGACGGCGACAACGTCCGGGGAGGCCGCGGGGTATTCGACGCCGTGACCGGCATCGCCCGAGGAGGCAGTGAAGGTGACGCCGTTGACGGCGAAGTGGGTATCGTAGGCGGTCTCGCGGAGCGATGGCGTGGGACCATTCCACGTCGAGGGAAATTTCGAGCGACCAGCCGGAGTTGGTCGTGGGTTTCGATCCGGAGGCATAAATTTTCCGGAAGCAGCCGTTGCTGGTGGTGCAGGCGGGAAGATTGTACTGCGAATCAAAGACACCGAGGTCGGATTCGATGTTGGGATCGTCGTAGGCGTCCACGATGGCGATGGTCTGGCTGGCGCCCTGACTGGAAATCAGATCGAAGCCGTAGGCGTGGCGAGTCAGGGCGGGAGAGAGACCCGTGGGGGCCGAAGTGGCGTTACCCTTCACGTGAATTGGCGGACGGGCGTAGCCGTCCGGCGGCCGCTCCGCCCAAGCACGATCGGTGAACATGGGCTGAAGAACGAGCGCCGTGAGCGCCAGAACAAGCAGAAAATAACGTGACCAACCTGTTTTCTTGAACCCCATTTCAATTCCCTCCGTTGAAGATATTTCGTTCGAAACCGCGGACAGTAAAACCGCAACGCACGCGCACGGTTCGCGAAGTTCCACGGGACGGGAAGAACAGCGCGAAGCAGCCGTTATTTAGTACCGGCGGAATATGACTGTCAAGCGAATTCATTGTGGAAAACAGGAACCCCGCGGGGACACCGCGCCCGGCGGGTTAGCGGCGGGCGCGGTCTTTGCGGACGGCTTCGTCGATGAGGGCTTCGAGTTCCTTGGGGGTGAAGGTGATGGATTCGCCTTCGCCGGAATCGGCGAGTTCAGCGGTGATGGGGAGTTCGGGGCTGGCGCCGGGAGGCGGAGCGCAGCCGTAGCGGGCGCGCGCGGCAATGAGCTTGGCGACTTCACGGCCGGAGAGAAGCTTGGGAGTGCCGAGAAGAGTGGTGACGAGGGAGATCTTGGCGAACTGCTCGACGGTTTCAAGGCGGAAGAAAGCGGAGAGGAGATCGGAGCCGAAAGCAACGGCACCGTGATTGGACATGAGAATGGCGTCGTAGTGCGGGACGAGCGGTTCGAGGGTGGCGCTCAATTCGGGAGTGCCGGGAGTGCCATAGCGGGCGAGAGGGACTTGACCAAGGCCGACGACGACTTCGGGGAGAAGGGCCTGGTCGAGAGCGCGGCCAGCGGCGGCAAACCCGGTGGCGGTGGGAGGATGGGCGTGGCAGATAGCCTGGACATCGGAGCGCAGGCGGTAAATCAAAACGTGCATGGCCAGTTCGGAGGAGACTTTGCGCGTACCGCTGATCTGGTGGCCGGCCATGTCGGTGATGACCAGGTCATCGGGGGAGAGCATGCCTTTGTTGAGGCCGGTGGGAGTGGCCAGGATGCGGGCGCCATCGAGGCGAACGGAGATATTGCCCTCGCAGGCGACGATGAAGCCGCGCTCGTACATCCAGCGGCCGACGGAACAGATTTCCTGGCGGTGCTGCTGCTCCGATTTTGCTTGGCCCGGCAAGGGCGATTCCGACGGCATCGGCTGAACCTTTCCTTTGGCCGCGGGGGCAAAAAGCAGCAGCGGCTCCGAAGGTTGGGATTCAGAGCAGGCCCCGTGCGACCCGCAGATTACACCCATTGGGGGGCGAAAAACCAGAGGGAAAGCCCGCGGCTGTTACGCATGCGCCATCCGGCGGGGGATAATTCCCTTCCGTGCGAGTCACTCCGGCGAGCGGCCGCCGGGCAGTGCGGCGTTATGCGTAGATGCCGCGCAGGCGGAGCGCGGAAGCGACGCGGTCGATGGCCAGCATGTAGGCGGCGATGCGGTTATTGACCTTGTGTAGTTCGGCGTAGCGCACAACTTCATCGAAGGCATGATCCATGAAGTCATGGAGGCGTTCGTTAACTTCGGATTCGCGCCAGAAGAAGCCCTGGCGGTCCTGAACCCATTCGAAATAGCTGACGGTGACGCCGCCGGCGTTGCCGAGGATGTCGGGGACGGTGAAGATGCCCTTCTTGTCGATGATGGCATCGGCCTGCCAGGTGGTGGGGCCGTTGGCGCCTTCGCAGAGAATTCTGGCCTGGACCTGGGCGGCGTTTTTCTCGGTGATCTGATTTTCAATGGCCGCGGGGATGACGATCTCGCAGGGCTGAAAGAGAACGTCGCGGGAGCTGAGCTTGGTTCCGCCGGCGGGAAAATCCTGGAGGGATTTTTTCTGGGTGTAGACCCAGTCGATAACCTTGGGGACGTCGAAGCCCTTTTCGTTGTAGAGGCCTCCGGCGATGTCCGAGAGGCCGACAATTTTATAGCCGGATTCGTGCATGAGCATGGCGGCCATGGAGCCGACATTGCCGAAGCCTTGAATGATGACGCGGCAGCCATCGTGCTTTATGCCGAGTTTGGAGAGGGCCTTGTCGCAGCACATCAAGACGCCGCGGCCGGTGGCTTCCTTGCGTCCGCGGGAGCCGCCGAGTTCGATGGGCTTGCCGGTGACGACGGCGGTGGTGGCTTCGCCGGTGTGCATGGAATAGGTGTCCATGACCCAGGCCATGGTCTGCTCGTTGGTGCCCACGTCGGGAGCGGGGACGTCTTTTTCGGGCCCCAGCCAGTTGGCCAGTTCGGCTGTGTAGCGGCGGGTCATGCGCTCGAGTTCGCCCTTGGACATTTTCTGAGGGTTGCAGATGATGCCCCCCTTGGCGCCGCCGAAGGGGATGTTGACGACGGCGCACTTCCAGGTCATCCAGGTGGCCAGGGCGCGGACTTCATCGAGAGAAACGTCGGGAGCAAAGCGGATGCCGCCCTTACCGGGGCCGCGCACGGTGGAATGCAGGACGCGGTAGCCGGTGAAAACTTCCAACTGGCCGTTGTCCATGCCCACGGGAATATAGAGGGTGATTTCCTTGCTGGGATATTTCAGATAACGGTAAAGGCCCTGCTCGAGGCCGATTTTCTGCGCGGCGACTTCGAAGCGCGCTTCGGCGTTCTGGTATACGTTCATCTCCTCGGGAAGAGGCAAATTCGACATGCGCAGTTCTCCTTGGTCGGCAGGCGCCCTTTTCGATGGACGAGCGAACTGCCGGGACCTTGAGGGCGAGAGTGGCGGCTACCCCGTAAACGCCATGCCCGTCAGGACGTTCCGTCAGTATACGGAGCAAATGGAGGGGGCCGCAAGCTGGCAAAGGGAGAAAAGGAGCGAATGAGGCAGCAGCAGGAGGAAGCGCGGGGATGCGGTTAATTGCGGAAGCGGAACTGAATGGTGAGCTGGAGATGCGTGGCTACGGGCTCACCGTTCAAGAGGGCGGGCTGATAACGCCATTTGCGCAGGGCGTCCATGGCGGCCTGGCGGAGGAGAGTGTTGCCGGAAACAATTTTCATGGCGCCGACATGGCCGGTGGACTCAATGAGCGCATCCACAACCACGTCACCGGAGATGTGCTGGGAGCGGGCAGCGAGAGGAAAGTCCGGCGGAACGGAAGCAATGAGCCGCGCGGGGCGTGTTAACCCGCCCGCGGGCTTGGGAGACTTGCCGGTTTCCTGCAGGGCAGCGGAAGTGACGGGGGCCATGCTGCCAGGGATTGCGGACGAGGGCTGCGACGTGCGTGCAGGCCCCGACCCGGTCGGAGCAGGCACCGGCTCGGCTGGAGAAGAGGCAAGCGTGGCCAGGGCGGCATCGGGGGGGATGGGGAGATGAGAGGAATTGTCCGGGTTGGAAAAGACGGGAGCGGAAGAGAGCGCGGAGGAATGCAGGGAGTCAGACTGAGTTGGGGAGAAGCCGGGAGCGGCGGCGGGCAGGGAGAAACCGGGCTGGGACAATTCCTCGGGAGATTTTCTGGCGGTCAGGGGAGCGGAAGAATCGTAGCTCGTAGATGCCGAGAGAGGAGAGGAGGCCGCAAGGGGGCCGGGGGTCTGCGGGGGAAGAGGCTGCGGCGGTTCGCTGCTCAGGGGAGCGTGATGGGCGGCCTGGTCCGCCGGTTTGGGGGCGAGGAGAGAGGACATCCAAGCGGCGCGTCCGGGCCGTTGCCACAGATACCAACCGCCGCCGGCCAGGCTGAACGCAATGACCACGGCGAGGGAAGCGCGAAGCAGAAGGCGCGCGCCGGTCGAAGTGGCGCTGGGAGGATGAATAATTTCGGGAAGGGGGCGGCGGGAGGAGGAAGAGGGCTTCAGGAAGTCGGGAAGCGCCACGGTATCTGATTCCGCCGCCTGCGCCAGCGGCTCTGATTTCGGTTTACGCGATTCGGCGGCCGGATTGAAATCAAGCGGTTCGTCATGCGCAGGCTGGGAAGAGCCGAGAGCCGGCGCGAAAGCGCTTGCAAAGCGCACGGAGGCGGGTTCGCTGGAGGCTTCGGGATTTTCCAGCCAGGCGGGCATGGCCTGGGATTCCTGCACCGGGGCGGCATGCTCCGCAGGAGCGGGGGCGGGCGGGGCCTTAGGGGTCTCCGCAAAGGGAGCCAGGTCCGCTTGGCCGGAATAGGAATTGACTACAGGAGGAGGCACGCCGAGCGGCCGGTCCTCGAGCGGCCAGGCCGGGCCGTCGGACTCTTGCGCGGGCTGCGCCGCGGGGATTGTTGCGGGTTTGCGCGCGGGCTTTTCGCCAGGAAAACTCATGCCCCAGAAATTGTCGCTGCGCTCGCTGAATTCGAGTTCGATCACGCCCGAGCCGGCGGCGTGGGCTTTGGACTTCAGCACCTCGCAGCGAACTTCATTTTTGGTGTGCTCGTTGACCAGGATGACCGTCTGCCCCGGCGTGACCGGAGCGGCCAGGCGCAGCACGGCGCCGCGGGCGAAGACCAGGACGGTGCGGGTACGCTCGGAAAAGGATTGGCTGTGATTGGTCTGGTCGTCAATGACGGCGCCGCGCACGGTTACGGGAACTTCCAGGCAGACGGGAGCGGAGCGCGGAGCGCTGGCGGCGTTCTGCGAATTTCCGGATTCTTTCAGCGTCGGCGGCATGACTGTCTCTCGGGAACGGCTCCTGTGGGGAGCATGGTTCGCGGATTCGTGGACTCTCCCCCGAACCACGCGGTCAACCTATAGTCAGCCTGCGCAAGCGCAAAATCTATTGTACGGAAGTACAAAGATGGGCCAGTGTCCGGAGGAGGGTGATTGAATTGACCTGTCCCAAAGGACAGAACAGGAGAAGCGGCGGCGCGGACAGGAGAAGCGCGGGCCGGGCGGACGCGTCTAATAGGCTAGGGAAGAACTCCATTACCAGTGTCATGCTGAGGCGAACCGATGAGGTTCGCCGAAGCATCTCGACTGCAAGTGTCTGCAGCACATGAAGCTGAGATTCTTCGCCCCGGTAAAAGGCACCGAGGCTCAGAATGACAAATTCCTCTTTTTCCGCGGACTGCTAGGGCGTTTTGAAGCGGTCGTCTATTTCCACCTGATAGCCGGTGACCAGCTTATTGGTTTCGTTGGCCATGCCGATCACCGCCTGGAGTTCCTTGAACATGGCGTCGGTCATGCCCTTGTTTTTGGCCGAGGCCGTGTGCGAAGCGATGCAGTAGTGGCAATTGTTGGTGACGCTGACGGCCACGTAGATGAGCTCCTTGGTGAGGGGGTCGAGCGCGCCGGGGGCCATGATCTGCTTGATGTCTTCCCAGGTGCGCTTGAGCGTGGCCGGGTCGTGGGCGATGGCCTTCCAGAAGTCGTTGATCCAGTCGGTCTTGCGCGTGGCCATGATGTCGTCGTAGATGGCGCGGACTTCGGGGCTTGCGTCTTTGTATTCGATCAGTCCGAATGTAGCCATGGGGCTCCCTCGATTGTGTGCCAGAAGAATTGCAGGTTTAAAATTAGCATGAAGACAGAGATCAGGGCCATTCCTGGTTGTGCTACTAAGGAATTCCCTGTTCTCACTGGATCCTTCCTGATTCATCCTGCCAGAACGGGTTATCTTTACGGCCCTGGGCAGCATTGGCATCTCGCGCTACCACTACACCAATCATATCGGCGATTCTTACAGCTTAAGATGCGACTCTGACTTCACCAACCCGCTAAGACACGTTCCGCAAGGCGTCAGACCTCTTCCCTGCAGCCTCAATAGCTTTCCTAAACCTATCAAGGTCTTTGTCCCAATCATAAGCAGGAAATTCAATCACTGCGGGCACTTCCGGCTTAAAGCCCCGAAAAAAGCACTATCACTATCCTGGTCTTTGAGATGATGGATATAGATGCCGAGAAGTCCGTTCCTCTGGGCGATTGACTGCTTAATTTCGTATTTAACCCACGGCCTTGAAGCGGTTTCCTTTCCGATCAGCACCACAGTTACTGAAGTGTTTTTGAGATTCTTCAGAATCATCCGCTCGATTCCGTCCTTACCCTTTTTCTTTGCTTCCTCATATTCGGAATGATCAAAGAACCCCGCGGCATCCACTCCAGCGACCACGTTGGAATTTCTCACCTGATTTGCCCGCCAAATATCGTTGCTATAGTGGAAACTGAAAAACACCCTCCTAGCCATTGTTGAGTCTCCTCCTTGCCTTAGCTCGAGAAAACAATTTAGGACAGCAACTGCTTGAGATTCTCCCAGTTCCATCTATAGACCCGGCCTCCATCAGGGACGGCCCAGTCCTCAGAGCCCTCCTTGTAACCGATGATTTGAAATTTTGGTTTCTTCAACTCATTAGCAAGCTTGATCTCCTTGAGAACACCAGGGGCATTCTTCGTCTTCGACCCCAACATCACAATAAATACTTCCGACTTGCTAACAGCCGCTCGCGCTTTATCGAGCCAGTCCTTCTCAGGGGCAGCCTCCTTCAAAGAGAAGTCAATTATCTCAAAAGGAGAATCATTGAGTTTCGCTTGGCCGACCATGAAATCTTTCAAAACCTTATCGTTGTCAAAATCGAAGCTTACAAATACTTTTTTCTTGGCCATATCATCCTCCACTGAACATCTGCGAAAAACACCCACAACTAACAATCTAGCGCTATCTTCCCTTTCAATCACCAGCCCAGAGAGTCTAGAACCAAAGCAGCTAGACTTACATAATCGATAGTGTTAAGAAGTTGGTTGTTCTGTTCTGCCGTTAGTGAATTGAGCGCATTTCCCTTCGCATTGCCCGACTTCCACTCGGACGCCAACTGTCCAGAGCGTCCTCCGACCGACCCAACGACAAACACAGGAATGTCAGCTTCACGCGCTAGGGCTATCTCCTCGTCAACCCCCGGCGTATGGCCACCTGCCGCGGTCTTTCCTCCGATAACCACAATCCCCGCAGCCTGAGCATCGTTAATCATCGCCCGCCTCATCGCGGTCAGGCTATCGTCACGGCCCCCGGGAACAGAATCGGTAGGAAATATTGAAGCATATTTCGCATATTCATCGATCGCTTCATTGGTTGCGAAAAAACGGGAAACGTACATATGAAGAGCGGTTTTATAATCATCTGCGCGGCGGCGTCTCGCCATATCAAAAATCAAGTGCTGAAAAGTTGGATGAGCGCCAAAAATGACGATTCCCTGACGATCAAGACATCCCCGAGTGAAAGCGTGAACCGAGTCCGTTAAATTTTGTTGGCAATCGGGCTCACAATCAGGAAATGCGCCCGATATGATAAGGCCCTTCTTGCCCGGGGATCTTTTCTTCGGAACGAGATAACCCTCGATAAATTTCACATAGTCATCCGAAGACTCGACGCACAGAC
The DNA here is from genome assembly GCA_020072805.1 of Terriglobia bacterium. Classification (GTDB taxonomy): domain Bacteria; phylum Acidobacteriota; class Terriglobia; order Acidiferrales; family UBA7541; genus Acidiferrum. The sequence goes on along the minus strand of JAIQGC010000059.1, from coordinate 19,336 downwards.
GAGGGGTGCCTTGGTTGACCTTATTCGGCCTCGTCGGCACAGGAGCTAGGAGTAGAGCTGCGTCATAGTAGGGGCCGTGCCTAGGATGCGGTTCGTAACCGTACTTCTTTAAGCATGGGTCTATCTGACCACGATCATTTTCTGTCGGCCAACGCCCAAAGAACTGCAAAACCTGCGTTATAGGGCGCTCGGGATATCGAAATCCTTTGCGAGGAAGTGTGATCGTATAAAGAAGCCGCGGCTTATCTAATTCATCAAAAGTGGCTCCATGCGCGACAGCTAAGCGTCGCAGGTGGTTAATCTGGCCAAGAATGCGGCTCGCGAACGCCTCGCGACAAATCGCAAAAGCTTTGTGGGCTATGGCGTCGATTGCTTCAGCGGGAATTCGCCCACCCATCATTTGCAACTCCGGAAAAGAAAAATGAGGACGCTGGGCTGGGCGGAGGCGCTGAACAGAGCGGCCCGCTTCTGCCCCTACACGAACCCAGACAATTGGAAGGCCCAAAGAAAGCGCAATTTGAAGCTCTCTTTCGATCCACGTGGAAGCTCCTGCCTTTGGCGTATCGAGGAAAACCACGGCGTCAGACTGAGAGAGATTCTCTTCGATTACATCCTGCGCATCCTGGCCGATTCGAACGCTCATCAGGTCTCGAAAAACTCCCTGTGCACGCACGACCATGTCGTCGCCAAACCAACCAGCGGTCTCCTCTCCGTCAATGCGACGATAACTTAGGAAGAGATGCATGGGTTCGTTCGTTAATGTCGGTTCAAGCCTGGCAAGAAGTTGTCGCGAGAAGACGGCAGCGATCACTTCCAACTGGGCAGAAGAAAGCGACCGGCGGCGAAGCTGCTCTGTAACATCAAAACTTTGCTGGTTTTCAACAGGCGGCGGTGGACGTCGGCTGTCCACGGTTATAGCCACTGAAACGATGTCAGCTCCATCGCGGACGGCATCGGCCAGAAAACCGAGGATCAAGGGATCGTATTGCCTGTCAAGGCGGTTAAAGATAATAATGGCGTCGCCAGAACCTAGCCGACATGCTTGCAGTACCGTTCCGTTTTGTATTTCCGATACTGAAACATACAATGCCAATTCAACTTTGCACGCTACAAAAAACCTCTCGGCTTCTACTGACTGACCCAGCGTCAATTTCGGAGCGAGCAAATATACGATGCCCATAGTTTATTTGTGCCACTGTACTGATTAATTGCTGCTCTTATCGCCACCATCATACTCCGAATAAGCAAAGATGCAACCCTTGGCAGCTGGATGCACACCACCGCCGCGCCGCGCAATGTCCATCGGTCGTAAATTTGGTGCCCATCAATATTATCTGTTGACAGTAAGGTACTTTTAAGGTAACATACGTTTCAGAATGCAGCGAGAGGGATCGCCCCAGTCGCGACACGCCATTGTCCCCGAAAACTCCTCCGGCCCGAACCAAAAATCGCCTAAACGCTGTAGAATCTGCAGTTCCAAAAAACACGCTTGTAACCCCTGTATAATCAGCAGTTCCAAAACAAAGGACTTAAAACCCCGCAGAATCAGCACTTACAGAAAAGATAGGGGGTGGGGGTCATATTGTTAACTAGATACCCGGCGAAGCGTGTCTGGTCCACAACCCTAATTGAGACGGGGGGAGGAAAACTCTTCCAGCAGCAGGCGGGCGAGGCGGCGGGAGTTGTGGCGGATGACGCCGTGTTCTTCGATGAGGTTGTCGAGGATGGCGCGGAGGCCGAGTTTTTGGAGCGCGGGGAGGTCCACGATGACCTGTTGGGCGCCCTGGCGGCGGTAGCGGCGGGCCACGGCGGGGGAGACGACTTTGTGGTTGGCGACGACCCAATCGAGGACGCGGCCGGGGGTGTGCTCTTGAATGGCGCGGACGTGGTCGGCGAGGGTATAGCCGGTGGTTTCGCCGGGCTGGGTCATGAGGTTGGCAATGTAAACGCGCGGGGCTTTGGAGCGGGCGATGGCGCGGGCCATCTCCGGGATGAGGAGATTGGGGATGATGCTGGTATAAAGCGAGCCGGGGCCAAGGACGATGAGGTCGGCGGCGGCAACGGCGGCGAGGGCTTCGGCGAGGGGGCGAACGTTGCGGGGGACGAGGGCGATGCGGCGGATGCGCGCGGTGCTTTGGGAGATGCGCGTTTCGCCCCGCACGCGGCGGCCGTTTTCGAGCGTGGCTTCGAGGGTTACGTTGGCCAGTGTGGAGGGAAAGATGCGCCCGCGAATGGCCAGGACTTTGCCGCTGACGCGCACGGCTTCGGTGAAATCACCGGTGACGTGGGTGAGGGCGGTGAGAAAGAGGTTGCCGAAGCTGTGGCCGGCGAGGTCTTTTCCGGCGGGGGGAAAACGGTACTGGAAGAGGCGGCTGAGCAGGGCTTCGTCGTCGGCAAGGGCCACCATGCAGTTGCGAATATCGCCAGGGGGAAGGATGCGGTATTCGCGGCGGAGACGGCCGGAGCTGCCACCGTCGTCGGTGACGGTAACGATGGCGGTGAGATCGGCGATGGGAGCGGGGGGTGGGGTGGTCGGGGTGGAGCGATGTGAATTCCTTCAGGCCGCGGAGGAGAGCGGAAAGGCCGGTGCCGCCGCCCAGAGCGACGATGCGCAGCCCGGCGCGAGGGGCGCGGGGGGATGCTTTGGATTTGCTGCGCTGGGATTTCAAGGGAAGGCCCCTGGGAGATCAGCCGGCGGTGCCGTCTTTTTCCGGGTAGAGCAGCTCGGTGAATTGAGGGTCTTCCTGGAGAAAGGCGAAGTCTTCATCGTTGCGGGCGTGGTAGCGGTTTTCCGGGCGAAGTTGGATGGCCACCTTGAGATTCTCGAGAGCCGACTGGGCTTCGCCGGTGAGGCAATCGAGCGCGGCGAGGGCGTAGTGAATGTAGTCGGTCTTGGGAGCGAGTTTGCGGGCCTTTTGCAGGTGCTCGCGGGCTTCGTCCCAGCGGGCCATGTTCATGAGGGTGACGCCGCGCTGGTAATGCTCTTCGGCGCTCTTGGGATTCTGCTCGGAGCTGGGCTTCATGCGCTGCTCGACGATGCGCAGGTGCATGCGGGCGCGGTCGGCCAGTTCCCTGCTGGGTCCGGCGATGACTTTTTCGAGGTCCTGCTTGGCCTTGGCGAATTTCTGCTGCTGAAAGAGTAGCACGGCGCCCTCATAAGTTTTCATCTGGGCTTGGACGAGGGGGTCCACCATCTCGACACCGCCACGAGTGGGCGGCGGCGCAGGAACCGCGGAGCGCTTTTTGCGCGATTTGGAGGTTCCAGCGGAAGAACGCTTCCTGGAAGCAGCCCGCTTGGCCGATGGTTTCCTTGGTTTAGCCATAGCGCGCATGCTAACAGAGGCTTAGTTTATCGTCAATCCGGGCAGTTTTGGCCTTTTTAGGCCCCCCTGAGGGATGGGGCGGGAGAGCGAGGGTGGCATGTCCGTGACATGCGCACAAAATATAGCCGCGGAGAACAGGAATCTGGATGAAAATAGAAGCGATGAAGTTGTGTCCGTGGGCATGGGCAGGTACTAGCCTGCCCGCTGGGCGTGTGTTAAATTAAAAAGTCGGGTTGAGCAAGAACAAGTGCCATTTATTAACTTTCCTGCGCGCGAAATCAACTGCAAGCTGGTGTACTACGGTCCAGGTCTGGGCGGAAAGACCGCGAACCTGCAGTGGGTCTACGACCATACGGGCCAGAACGCCAAGGGGAAAATGGTTTCCCTGGCGACGGAGACCGACCGGACGCTGTTTTTCGACTTTCTGCCGCTGGATCTGGGGACGGTGCGCGGGTTCAAGACGCGCTTTCATCTCTATACGGTGCCGGGGCAGGTGTTCTATGAGGCCAGCCGGAAACTGATTTTGAAGGGCGCGGACGGAGTGGTGTTCGTGGCGGATTCGCAGGAAGAGCGGCTGGACGCGAATTTCGAGACGTTCGAGAACCTGATGGAGCATTTGAAGGAACACAACCTGGATTTCGCGACGATTCCCTATGTGCTGCAACTGAACAAGCGGGATCTGCCCAACGCGATGTCCGTGGCGGAATTGACCAAACAACTGCAGAAGAAGGGCGAGCCGGTCATCGAGGGAGTGGCGGTGACGGGACAGGGCGTGTTCGAGACGCTGAAGGAAGTAGCCAAGCTGGTGCTGGCAGAATTGAAAAAGGGCGGGTAGGGTTTCTCTCCACACAGGGATCGCAGCAACATTCCCAGAAAAAACATTTTCACCAACCAAGAAGGGCCCGGGTGTATTCAGAGGACGGAATAGCCGTGCAAAAATCGTCAGGAGAAGGCGGCGAGGGCGGCGGATTCGTTCAGGTAGGTGGGGATGGCTTCGAGGAGGCGGGTGATGGTGAGGGCTTCGCGGACGCGGCCTTCGCCGCAGACGAGGCGGAGGGCGCCGGAATCGCGGCGGAGGAGGGACATGTGGCGGACGAGGGTGGCCAGGCCGGAGCTGTCGATTTGTTCGACGGCGTCGAGGTTGACGATAATTTTCAAGGAGCCGCCGGCTTCGAGTTTTTCGAGGGCGGCGTTGAGTTTATCGCTGGGGGAGCCGATGATGAGGCGGCCGGTGACGCGGACGATGTGGACGCCATGTTCTTCGTGAACGGCAATATCCATGCTCTTGCTCTCCATCCGCGCGTTTTTTTTTGTTCTGTTGCGGCGCGCGGGGCGCTATTTTCTTCGGCCCGTGGGCATTATACGATGGCGCGGCGGGAAGGCCAATGAATGCGCGTTCATAAACTTCATTCCTGGAACCTGACGCCGCGGGAGGCGGCGCGCGTGCGGAGCGAACGGCGCGGACGGTGGGAGGGGTGCGACCGCTTTGCGGAGGGGGCGGGGAAGATTGCGTATGTGGCCGGATGCGACGCGGCGTATTTTTTGGGCGGCTCGCAGGCACTCGGAAAACGTTCGCGGCAGGGAGCGCTGCGGGAAGCCAACCGGGCGATTGCCGGGGTGATCGTGTATCGCTTTCCGGACATGATCGAGGTGGAGCGGGTGTATGCGCAGGCGCCGTTGCGGTTTCCGTATGTGCCGGGGCTTTTGAGTTTTCGGGAATGCCCTGCCCTGCTGGCGGCGTTTCGAAAATTGAAGCACGAGCCGGACGTGATTTTTTGCGACGGGCAGGGTATCGCGCATCCGCGGCGGTTTGGACTGGCGTGTCATCTGGGGGGGCTGCTGGACCGGCCGACGAGCGGATGCGCGAAGTCGCGGCTGATCGGGGAGGAGCGAGAGCCGGGACAGCGGGCGGGAAACTGGACGGCGCTTACAGTTGGGAGCGGCGGGAAGAAAGAAACAATTGGGGCGGTGCTGCGGACGCGAGACGGGGTGCGGCCGATTTACGTTTCGCAGGGGCACCGAGTAACGCTGGAGACGGCGATCCGGCTAACGCTGGCGGTGTGCGATGGATCTAGGATTCCGCGGCCGACGCGGGAGGCGGACCGGTATGTAGGGGAGTTGAAGAGGGCGGGTGCAGGGAGCCCAAGAGCAAGGAAGGAGAAGATGCCGGGCTGAAGAGCCTGTGTGACAACCCGAAAATCAGTTCCCCAGCGGCTAAAGCCGCACTGAAAGGAAGCGTTTATGTCGGAGCTAAAGCTCCGACCCCCTATAAAACAAGAGTTACCACACGGACTCTGAAGCCCGGTGCTACATAAGCCGCAGATAAGCGGGCGGCAGAAGAGATTTACATTTCTGGGATGCAAATAATTTCTGCGGGTGGAGATGAAGCAAACTTTATAATGCCTTGCATCATCTTTTTGGCGGGAGGACTGCGATGAACAGCAGGCGAGCGCACGTGGCCCTGGTTTTGCTGGCGGGATTGGCGATATTGGCGAGCGCGGGGGTGTTTGCGGCGCCGATTGCGGCGCAGGGGACGGTGGCGGCTGGGGAGGCGATGGCGCGGCTGGACGGGCGGGTGGCTGCGGCGCAATCTTCGGCGGACAACGCGTGGATGCTGGTGAGCACGGCGCTGGTGCTGATGATGACGGGACCGGGGCTGGCGCTGTTTTACGGGGGGCTGGTGCGGAGAAAAAACGTGCTGGCGCTGATGATGCAGAGTTTCGCGCTGATGGCGCTGGTGACAGTGCTGTGGGCGCTGGTGGGGTACAGCCTGTGCTTCGGCGGCAGCGGGAGTTTTATCGGGAATTTTCAGTATGCGTTTCTGCGCGGGGTGGGGGCAGAGCCGAACGCGACTTATGCGGCGACGATTCCGCACCTTACGTTCATGATTTACCAGCTGATGTTCGCGATTATCACGCCGGCGCTGATTACCGGGGCGGCGGCGGAGCGGATGAAGTTCAGCGCGACGATGCTGTTTACGACGCTGTGGTTCCTGGTGGTGTACGCGCCGCTGGCGCACATGGTGTGGGGCCAGGGCGGGATGCTAAATGCGGCGGCGGGCGGGCGCTTCCCTACCCTGGATTTTGCTGGCGGGACGGTGGTGCATATCAGTTCGGGAGTATCGGCGTTGGTGTGCGCGCTGTATCTGGGAAAGAGGACGGGCTATCCGCGGCAGCCGATGCCGCCGCACAGCATGGTGCTGAGCTTTATCGGGGCGTGCCTGCTGTGGGTGGGATGGTTCGGGTTTAACGCGGGGAGCGCGCTGGCGGCGGGGAGCCTGGCGACGAGCGCTTTCGTGGCGACGCATTTCGCATCGGCGGCGGCGGCGATGGGGTGGCTGGCGGCGGAATGGATCCGGAACGGAAAGGCCAGCGCGCTGGGAGGGATTTCGGGAGCGGTGGCGGGATTGGTGGCGATCACGCCGGCGGCCGGATTCGTGGGGCCGATGCCGGCGCTGCTGATCGGGCTGGTGGCGGGAGTGTTCTGCTACCTGATGGTGACAAAGGTGAAGGCAGTGTTCGGGTATGACGATTCGCTGGACGCGTTCGGGGTGCACGGGGCCGGGGGGACGATCGGGGCGCTGCTGACGGGAGTGTTCGCGTCGAAGGCGATCAATCCAATTTTTCACGATGCGCAGAACAATGTGACGGCCAGCGGATGGATTGACGGGCATTTCGGGCAGGTGGGCTATCAGGCGCTGGGGGTGGTGATGGCCTGGGTGCTGGCGGCGGTGGGAACGCTGGTGCTGCTGAAGATTGTGGATTTGCTGGTGGGGGTGAGGGTTAGCGAGGAGGAAGAACTCGAAGGATTGGACATTACACAGCACGGCGAGGAGGCCTATAATCTGGAGGGCTGATCCCGTGCCTGGGACGGCTGGGAACGGGCGGCGACGGAGAGTGGTTCATCCATGATGAAGATTGAAGCGGTGATTCAGCCGTCGCGGTTTGAGTCCGTGCGGGACGCGCTGCGGGAAGCGGGCATACAGGGAATGACGGTGATCGAGGTGCGCGGCCACGGGAGGCAGAAGGGGCACACGGAGGTTTACCGGGGGCGGGAGTACACGGTGGACCTGCTGCCGAAGGTCATGGTGGAGATCGTGCTGCGGGACGCGCAGGTGCCGGTGGCGGTGGAAGCGATCTTGAAAGCGGCGCAGACGGGTAAGATCGGGGACGGGAAGATTTTTCTGACGCAGGTGGAGGACGCGATCCGGATTCGCAACGAGGAGCGCGGGGAGAACGCGCTGTGAGGCTGACATATGAAGTTGAGGCGTGAAAGTGCAAAGTGACTGGCGACTCGTGCAAACCCTGTCTAGCACACGCTAAAGTCTGAATTCCCGGGAGATTCCTCCACTCCGGGACGGCAAAAAGCGCCGTCCCTCCGGTCGGAATGACAAATTCCTTTTTATCGCGATCTGTTATGAGGCAGGAAGCGGCTGCGGCGAGCGGAAGGCGAGTTTCAAGAGCAGCGGAGTAACCAGCGTGGTGGCGACGACCATGAAGACGACCACGGCATAGACTTCCGAACTGATCACGGACAAACCGAGACCGATCTGGGCCACGACCATGCCCACTTCGCCGCGCGGAACCATGCCCAGACCCACCTTCAGGACATTTTCCCAGCCGAGGGAAAGAGCGCCGAGGCCGCAGCCGACCAGCTTGGTGACGACGGCGGCGGCGAGAATGAGCAGGGCCAGGGCGAGAATGGATTTGGAGCGGAAGACGCGCACGTTTAAGTTCAACCCAATGCCGACGAGAAAGAAAGGGACCAGGAGTTCGCTGACGCCGCGGGTCAGGGTGCGCACGCGGGCGTCGGCGCCGTCGGTGAGAGCGAGGCCGGCGAGGAAGGCGCCGACGATGGCGGCGACTCCAGTGTATTGGGCGAGGAGGGCGAGGGCGAAGAGGAGAACGAGGGCGATGTGGAACTTGGCGTCATCGGCGCGGGCGCGAGACTGGAAATGGGGGAGCAAGCGATTGAGGGCGGTGGTGCCCCAAACGGCCATGAGAACGGTGAAGCCGGTGGCCAGCGCGGCGGTGAGAGCGATCTCCCAGAAGTTGATGCGGCCGCGGGCAATGGCGCTGACGACAGCCAGGACGATGAGGCCGAGGACGTCGTCAATAACGGCGGCGGCGAGGATGATTTTGCTGGCGATTTCGTGGAGCAGACCGCGCCCGGAGAGAACGGAAGCGGTGATGCCCACGCTGGTGGCCACCATGGCCGCGCCGACGAAGATGGCTTCGACCTGCGGAGCGCCCCAGGCGAGAAGAATGCCCCAGCCGGCGAAGAAGGGGACGATGACGCCGATGGTGGCGACGAGGGTGGCTTTGCCGCCGACCTTGAGGAGTTCGGAGGCTTTGACTTCGAGGCCGACGCCGAAGAGGAGAAACATGACGCCGAGGTCGGAGAGGGCTTTGAGGGTATCATTGGGATGGATCCAGCCGAGAACGCTGGGGCCGATGAGGGCGCCGGCGAGAATTTCGCCGACGATGCCGGGCTGCTTGCAGCGCTCAAACAGCTCGGAGAGGAGCTTGGCCGAGCCGAAGACAATGAGCATGGCGAGCGGAAGCGGCATCGAATCGTGCATGTGCGGGCGTCAGCGAATCCGCGCGGGCTGCGGCACGGGCTTGCGGGCGATCTGGCGCCAAGTGAAGAGAGCGGCCAGTGCGCAACCGCCCAGGACGGGAACGATGGGGATGCCGTGGGAGATGAGCATATAGGCGCCGAGAAGGGCGGCGGCGAAGAAGAGATTCCACTTGGGATTCATTTTGGAATTCGTTTTGGAATTTATTTTTGCTTTCATTTTCAGGCTCCCTGAATATTTCATCGAAACACGATAAAGAGAACCGTGACGACCATCATAACCAAGCCGAGGCCGAGCGCGGGGACTTTTAGAGATTTGGTCCAGTTGGGGCGCTGAGTGCCTTCACGGCGAAGGCGGCGAATTTCGGTGAGCTGGTGGCGGGCGAGGGCCAGTTCGCCTCCGGTGACGGCGAGTTGGAGGGCGTGCTGGGTTTCGGCTTCGGCTTTTTCGAGGGCGCGAAGACGGTAATAGAGTTCGGCGTACTTGAACTGGGCGAAGAAATTTTCGGGGTCCAGTTTGCGGGCTTCTTCCAAGGCGTCCAGGGAGCGGTAGGGGTCGAAGTTCATGGCATGGGCGATGCCGAGGCAGGTGCGCAGGTCGGCGTTTTGAGGATTCAGGGCGCAGGCCTCCTGGAGGGAGACGATGAGCTCGGCGAGTTCCTGAGGCGAGACGGAATGAGGGTCGCGCCAGGGCATGGCCGGGAGGCGGGAAAATTCCCGGCCGGGGAGAATAGCTCCCGGCCGGGCTTGCAGTGCTGTGGTCGTAGTGGACATGTGAGTACGCTCCTTGAAGTTAGGATTTCAGCTCGAACTCGGGATAGCCGAGAGCGCCCATTTCGGGGAGGTCCAGGCCTTCGAGTTCGGCTTTAGCGGAAACGCGCTGGCCGACGAACCAATCCACAAGCAGGTTGAAGATGAAGCTGAGAGTGAAGACGAAACCGACGAGAGTGACCACGCCGATCAGCTGAGCGACGAGCTGGCCGCCGTTGTCACCGTAGAAGATGCCGGTGACGGAGCCAGTAACGCCGTTCCAGGAGCCGCCGTAGTTGCTCTTGCCGTCGGCGAAGAGGCCGATGGAGATGACGCCCCAGAGGCCATTGGTGCCGTGAACAGAGATGGCGCCGACCGGGTCGTCCACTTTGAGGACGCGGTCGACGAACTCGACGGAGAGGCAGACGAGAACGCCGGCGATGAGGCCGATGATCACGGAGCCGACGGGGTTGACGAAGCCGGAGGGAGCGGTGATGGCGACGAGCCCGGCGAGCAGGCCGTTGCCGCTCATGCTGGCGTCGGGCTTGCCGTAGCGGGTCCACATATAGAGCATGGCACCGAAGCCGCCGGCCATGCCCGCGAGCATGGTGTTGACGGCGACCGAGCCGATGCGCAGGGCGCCGTTACCGGAAGCGCCGAGAGTGGAACCGGGGTTGAAGCCAAACCAGCCGAAGGCCAGGATGAAGCAGCCGAGGAGCACGAGGACGATATCGTGGCCGAGGATGGCGTTGGGCTTTCCGGTGCGGTCGTATTTGCCGATGCGCGGGCCGATGATCATGGAGACGGCGAGGGCGGTGATGCCGCCGACGGCGTGGACCACGCCCGAGCCGGCAAAGTCGCAATAGCCCTTGCCGAGATTGAAATTGGCGCCGAGATTGGCGAGCCAGCCGCCACCCCAGGCCCAGTTGGCGAAGATGGGATAGGTGAAGGCGCCCATGAGGAAAGAAGAGACGACGAAGGCGGCGTACTTCCAGCGTTCTGCGGCGGAGCCGGTGACGATGGTGAGGGCGGTGTCCATGAAGACCATTTGGAAGAGGAAGAGAACCATGACGGAGACGTCATAGGTGCCCTTGTGCATGAGGAAGAGGCCGTTCTGGCCGAAGAGGCCGAAGGGCTTGCCGAAAAGAGTAATTGCGAATTCGGCGGACAAAGGAGGAGTGCCGCCGAGGTTGGCGGTGGCGCCGACGCCGCCCATCTGAATGGCGAAGCCGATAAGCCAGTAGGCCAGCATGCCGACACCGTAGACGGCGAAGTTCATCATCATGGTGTGATTGGCGTTTTTGGCGCGGCAGAGGCCGGTCTCGACGATGGCGAAGCCGGCTTGCATGAACATGACCAGGAAGCCGGTGACCAGGGTCCAGACGAAGTTGATGGCGATTTTGTTTTGGCCGACCTGATTGGCGAGATCGCCGATGGTGACGCCCTTCTTGGCATCGCTGACGGTGATATCGCTGGCCGTGCCGGTGAGCGAGCCGTCCGGATCGCCTTTGGCGCGGGCGTCCGCGGAAGGCACGGGAGCGCCGGCGAGATCGGCGTCAGTGATAGGAACGGGCTTGGGAGCCGGAGCGGCAGCGGGAGGCGGAGCCGCCGCGGCAGCGGGAGGCGCCTGGGCAAAGCTGCGAGGCGCGAGAGAAGCCGCAGCCAGCAGAATTAGAAACAAGAACTTCCGTGTTGTTTTCATTCTCATCTCACCCCTTCTTCCAGATTGCGTTTTTAAGATAGGCCCGGTTGAGCACGCCCATGATGCCGTAGAGGCTGACGGCCAAACCGAACAGAACGACAGCGAGCTGCGCTCCCACGGAGTGGAGAGCCAGACTCAGAACGGAAATGACGAAGCCCAGCATGATCACAAGCAGTCCGATGAAAATCATGTTCACTGTCCTCCCTTCTCCGCGTGTTCCAGCGGTTTGCATTTGAGAAAGGCGCCGACGGAAAAGACCAAGAGCGCCGCCGTCGCCAGATACAGCAGGAAGCTGCCCTTCATGATCGCGGCGGACAGCGCCGTGAAGCCCAGCAGAAAGGCCGTGACCGCAACGGCCTGAGTGGAATTTGCCCCCATGTAGTTCCTCCTTTTTCGTTAAAGAATGATTGGTACAGCACAACCAACAGCAAAATCATATTTGTGCGTTAACGCTTGGGCCCAAAGAAAGCGACGATGCCCAAGGTCAGAGTGTCCTGACTCTTGGCCGTGCCCACGGGACCCATATAGGTTGATACGTCCAGCGGACTGACGGAGCCGCCGCGCTGGAAAAAGGGCTGATTGGACCAGTCATGGCGGTATTCGAGGCGAGCCAGGAGGCCTTCGGGAAATTTGTATTCGCCGGTGAAGGTGCCTTCCTTGATCTGCTGCTGGACGCCGGTGCCGGTGGCGAAGCCGTCGCGATCGTTGAACCATTCGACGCGCGGGGTGAAAGAGATTTTCGGGGTGGCCTGGTAGTGCACGGCGGCGGCGGCGCCGTACCAGACTTGCGAGCCGGGGCCAATGTTCTTGTCCGAGCCGTAGTCGAAGTTGAGGTAGGCGTTCCATTTGGCCGTGGGCGTAAGCAAGAGAGTGGTGTCATAAAGATTGCGGAAGCCTTTGTTGGTGCCGGGCTTTTCCGGGCCGGTATGGAAGTTATTGGTCCAGGCGAATTTTTTGGCAGTGTAGGTTCCGGTGAACATCAGGGTCTTGCCGGAGTTATTGTCCTCGACATTGTTCCAGCCGTTGACGAGCATGACGCCGCCGGTGAAGCGCTTGCCCACGGGGAAGGTGGCGCGCACGCCGAAGTGATAATAAGGAATGGCCCAGGCGAAGAGGAGCGAGCGGGAATAGTTCCAGTTGCCGTTGGATTCGATGACTTCGGCGCCGTCGCTGGTGACGAATTTGCCGAAGTCCACCTGGAAACCCTTGCCCTTGGGGGGCTTGAGGCTGACGTAGGCCTGTTCGATATAGCGGAAGATTTGGGGAGCTTTTTCGTTGGAGGAGATGATGTCGAAGGCGCGGCCGAAGCCGAAGTCGACCTGGAAGCCGACGGGGTCGGCGGTGTGGGACAGAGAGAGTTTGGCCATGTTGAGGCTAAACTCGTTGGAGCGGACATTGAAGTTATAGAGTTGATTGAAACCGGAGGCCGGGTGGTTGAAGTTGAAGCTATAATAGCCATCAATGAGGCCGCTGAAGTCGATGGGCCCCGCGGACCAGGTGGGCGAGGGGGCGGGATCCGGCGGCGGGGCAGCAGCCGGGGCGGGGGTAGCGGGCGAGGCGGGTGGAGCAGCCTGACCGCTGGCCCGGGAAGACATCAGTAAAGCGGAAAGGCTTAGGAACAGTAGCGCGCGGCGGATGGACACTCTTGATCTCCTTCGACTGGACGTGGCGAGCACTGAAAAGAAACTCGCTTGAGGGCGGAGAGTACAGGGAGCGGAGGCGGAAGGCGAACGTAAGTTTTTCATTCGAGAAATGAAAGAAGCAAAGCAGGCAAACAGATTTCAATCGGAGAAACGCAAATTATTGAGTTGGCCGGGCGAGCGGAGATATGCATGATACGCAGGTGCGCGAACAGTGCCGGCGCGCCGAGCTTGAGGCCGAGCTGAAAAACGAAGGAACGAGACAAACCGAGGGGGAAGAATCATGAAGAAGATAGAAGCGATCATTCAGCCGTCGAGATTCGAATCCGTCAAGGACGCGCTGCGGGAAATCGGAGTGGAAGGAATGACCGTGACGGAAGTGCGCGGGCACGGGAGGCAGAAGGGGCATACGGAGATCTACCGGGGGCGGGAATACAGCGTGAACCTGATCCCCAAGGTGAAGATCGAGCTGGTGCTGCCGGAGCCGCTGGTGGAAAAAGCGGTGGAGGCGATATTGAATTCGGCGCAGACGGGGAACATCGGCGACGGAAAGATTTTTATCTATCCGGCGGCGGACGCGATCCGCATCCGCAACTCGGATCGCGGAGAGAGCGCGCTATAGCCTGCCGCACGGAGAGCGGCCGAAGATCCGGAACCTGCCCATGAACGACCACAACACGGCGATTCGTCCGGCGGAGACGCTGGCGTCCGCGTGCCGGGAGCAGCGCGCGCGAATCCGGCGGGAGTTCGAAGCCGGGGCCACGGGATCCTACACGGTGCGGGAGCTGTGCGACTTCGCGGACGAGACGCTGCTGCAAATCTGGGACGGGCTGAGGCCGGAGCGGCCGCGGCGGTTCGCGCTGCTGGCGCTGGGGGGCTACGGGAGGCGGATGCTGTTTCCGTGCTCGGACCTGGATATTCTTTTTCTGTTCGAGGATGCGGGGGCGGAAAAGGAGTTTCAGCCGCTGGTGGCGGAGCTGTCGCGAAGATTGTGGGACCTGGGATTCCGGGTGAGTTCGGCGGGACGGACCGTGGAGGAATGCAAGCGGATCGAGGAGGACAACGCGGAATTTCACCTGGCGCTGCTGGAGCGGCGATTTCTGGCGGGCGACCGGGAGATGTTTCACAGCGTGGACACGGCGATTTTCCGGGATTCGGAGCGGAACCGCAGCGAATTTCTGGCGGGAAAAATCCGCGAGCTGACGCGGGAACGGCACGCGCGCTACGGGAACACGATTTTCCATCTGGAACCCAACATCAAGGATGCGCCCGGTGGATTGCGGGACCACCACGCGGCGCTGTGGCTGGAAATCATATCGGGAAAACCGGCGGAAGCGGAGTTTGAGGCGCGGAAGAGCAAGGCGTCCGCCGCGGCCATCGAATTTCTGTCGGCGGTGCGCTGCTTTCTGCACTACGCCAACGGGCGCAACGACAACGGGCTGACGTATGAGCTGCAGAAGATCGCGGCGCAGCGGGCGCTGGGGGCCGGGGACGGCGTCCCGCGCGATCCGGCGGCGTGGATGCAGCTTTATTTTCAGCATGCGCGCGCGCTGAACCGGCAACTCTTACAGGAGCTGGATGTGCCGGCGAAGCGGCGGTCGTTCTGGGGAGGCGCATTCTGGCGGCCGGCGGGGCGGCGAGGCAAACCGATTTACACCGAAGAAGGAAGACTGGTGGCGAAGGATGCGGCGGCGCTGGAGGGACGCGCGGCGGTATTCGCTTTTCTAAAGGAAGCGGCGCGCACGGGCTGCCCGCCGGCGCGGGAAGCGGAACAACGGCTGGGCGAATCGTGGAAGCGCGGCGCGGCAGGACCGAGCGAAGAGGCGCGAGCCTTATGGCCGGCGCTGCGGGAGATCCTGGAGGCGGCATATCCGGCGGCGGCGCTGCGGCCGATGCACCGGCTGGGGCTGCTGGCGGAGATGCTGCCGGAGTTCCGGAGGATCGACGCGCTGGTGGTGCGGGATTTTTATCACCGCTACACGGTGGACGAACATTCGCTGCGGGCCATCGAGCATTTGCAGGAGCTGGGCGAGCCGCGCGAGGAACGGGCGCGGAATCTTTCGGGGCTGTGGAAGGCGCTGGAGCGGCGCGACCTGCTGGTGCTGGCGCTGCTGCTGCACGACATCGGGAAAGGAATGGCCGGGGACAACCATGTCACGGGAAGCCTGGAGGCGCTGGGAACGGCGGCGGAGCGGCTGGGGCTGGATTCGCAGGAACGGGCGGAGATTCACTTTTTGATCGAGCATCATCTGGACATGTCGGCGACGCTGCTGCGGCGGGATATTTTCGATCCGGCGACAATCGCGGCGTTCGCGCGGGTGGTGGAGACGCAGGAGCGGCTGAACCGGCTGTGCCTGCTGACGTATGCGGACATTCACGCGGTAAACCCGGAAGCGCTGACGCCGTGGAAGGCGGAGATGCTGTGGCAGCTCTTCGCGGCGACTTCGAATCACCTGAGCCGGGAACTGGACCGGGAGCGGCTGCATATCGACCACCAGACGCCGTTCATCGAGGAGACGCGGCGGATCGCGGGAGCGCGGATCGAGGACATCGAATGGTTTCTGGAGGGATTTCCGCGGCGGTATCTGGCGGTGCACTCGGCGGCGGAAGTGGCGGCGCATTTCGGGATGTACAAGAAACTGGCGAATGCGCCGGTGCAGACGGAACTGCGGGCGGGGGGGCACGCGTACTCGCTGACGCTGCTGACGCCGGACCGTCCGGCGCTCTTTGCGACGATCGCGGGGGTGCTGGCGGGCTGGGGGATGAACATCGTGAAAGCGGACGCCTTCGCCAACGCGGCGGGAATCGTGCTGGATACATTTCATTTCGAGGATTTGCACCGGACGCTGGAGCTGAATCCCGGGGAGACGGGGCGATTTTTGAGCAGCCTGGAGGATGTGGTCAGCGGGAAGGCACCGCTGGAGCCGCTGCTGAAAGGAAGGCTATCGGCGGCGCGGAGCCGGGCGCCGAAGGTGGCGGTGGAGACAACGATACGGTTCGACGAGGAATCCTCGGAGCGCTGCACGCTGCTGGAACTGATCACGCAGGACCGCGTGGGGCTGCTGTATCAGGTGGGGTCGGAACTGGCGCGGTGCGGATGCAATATCGAGGTTGCGCTGATTGACACGGAAGGGCAAAAGGCGATTGACGTATTTTATCTGACGGCGCGGGGGAAGAAACTGGAGAAGGGGCTGCAGGAGGAACTGCGGCGGGCGCTGGCGGGGCCGGAAGTTTGATTTCTAGGCTGGAGAAAACAAGAGCCGGGCAGCCGGGCTAAAGAGCCTGTGTGACAACCCGAAAATCAGTTCCTCAGCGGCTAAAGCCGCATTGGAAAGAAAGCGTTTATGTCGGAGTTAAAACTCCGACCCCCTTGAAAACAGAAGTTCTCGCACAGACTCTGAAGCCCGGCCTCAACAAAAGCGAGAGAAAAAAGCTTAGAGCTTGCGGGGCGGTTATTTCTTGATGGCTGGATTGGGCAGGTTGGGGCGCGGGGGAACGGCCGGACGAGATACGGAGCTTTTGGCTTCGGGGCTGCGGGGGGTCCAGTCCGCGGGCGGGAAAGCGATATGCCAGAAATTGGGGGCGGGCTTGAGGAACTCGAGGCCCACTTCGGCCTTGCTTAATTGCTGGCCGGCGTAAACTACGCGGCAAGCGACTTCTTCATTGGTTTTGCCGTTGCGCAGGGTGAGTTGCATGCCGATGGAGACGCGCATATCCAGAGTGACCAGGGCGCCGTGCGCGTTGATGACCAGGGTGCGAGTTTTTTCCTCGAGCGGTTTCTTGTCGGGGGTCTGGCCGATCACGGTGACCGTCAAGCCCAGCAAGACGCGCTGGCTGCGGCGGCGATTGTTCTTTTCAGCGACCTGAGTGGAAAGCGGTTCCATGCCTCTGCCTCTCCTAGACATTATCACGGGTGCGCGGCAGGCTCACAGAACTGTACAGGGGCTGCTGCTCAGAATATTCGTATTGGCGGCTGAGGGCCTCGGGGTCCTGGGCTTCGATGCCGGTGCGGTAGTTCTTGGTCCAATAGGAGACGCCTTTTTCGCGGTCGTATTGCTTCAATTGGTGAATCCAGCGTTTGCCGACGAAGGGAACGTCGCAGACGATGCGGGGAGTGGCAAAACCGGGAAGGTAGCCCATGATGTCGTGCTGTAACTGCTGGGCCTCGTGAACGGCGAGGCGCCAGTGTTCGGCGTTGGGGATCATGTCGCACATATAGAAGTAGTAGGGAGTGATGGAGGCGTGATCCATGAGCATGAAGCAAAGTTCGAGAAGATCCCCGGAGGAAGCGTTGACGCCGCGGAGGAGCACGCCCTGATTGCGCACGTCGCGGAAGCCGATTTCGAGGAGGCGGCGGGCGGCTTTGGCCACGAGGGGAGTGACCTGGGCGGCATGGTTGGCGTGAGTGTGGAAGGCCAGGCTGACGCCGCGCTCGCGTGATTTCTTGGCGAGGCGGGCGTAGCCGTCGAGGACTTCGTCCTGGAGGAAATGCTGGGGAATGCCGACGAGGCCCTTGGAAGCGAGGCGGATGTCGCGGATGTTGGGAATATCGAGCAGAGCGCTGACGAAGGGTTCGAGGGTCTGGATGGGGGTGTTAGCGATATCGCCGCCGGAGACGACGACGTCGCGGACCTGGGGCGTGCGGCGCAGATAGTCGAGCATCTGCGCGTAACGGTCCTTCTGCTGAATCTGAAAGCGGAGTTTGGTGACTTGGGGAACGTCGTTGCCGACGAGGTCCATGCGGGTGCAGTGGCCGCAATATTGAGGACAGGTGGAAAGCATTTCAGCGAGGACTTTGGTGGGGTAGCGGTGGGTGAGGCCTTCGACGGCCCACATATCGGATTCGTGGAGGCTGTCGCGGCTGGCCTTGGGATGACTGGGCCATTCGGGATGACGGTCTTCAAAGGCGGGAAGCATGTAATGGCGAACGGGATCGTTCCAGAGATCCTGCTCGTTCATGGTGTTGATCATCTGGGGCGGGACGAGCATGGACATGGTGGCGCGCTCGCGGATATCGCGCTCGATGCCGGCTTCGAGGTCCTGGGGGAGCAGGGGGCCCATGACCTCCTTCAGTTCCTTGAGGTTTTTGACAGTGTGCTGGCGCTGCCAGAGAGCGGATTCCCACTGCTCGCGGGTGACGTCATGCCAGCCGGGAAAACGGCGCCAGTCCGGCTCGACGCATGCGCGTTCAAGGGGATACTTGAAAGGCTGGCCGGCGGCGGCAATGCGAGCGGACCGCTTCCAGACCGGGCGGGGGGCCTTGGTGGTTGTGGACGGCATGGAACAACTCCTTAGCGGATAGCGCGGGAAAACTGTACGTACCATTCTATCAACTTTCCGGGGATTGCGCGCGGGGCAGAGGCCGGGTGAACTCATGGACCGAGAGAGTCACTTTGTTGCCAATAGAGGCAAGAATGCCGGCGATTCCCGGAGCGGGTCAGGGGCGGGGCGCCGGGGGAGAAACAGCAGCAGGGTGGGCGGGCTCTCCGGCGAGGTCGAGGAATTTTTGGCGGGTTGCGCCGGACCAGCCGGGGATGATTTCCAGGACGATGCCGTGGTCGTCCACGAGGACGGAGAGCGGGACGGACATTTCCTCGCCGGAGAAGATCTGCTCGATGGCCGCGGGGCCGCCGAGAAAGACGGGATAGCGGACGCCAATTTTTTCCACAAAGGAAGCGACGGGGGCGGCGGGATCGGCATCGAGGTCCAGGCCGAGGATGCCGACATGATTGGCGGCGAGGCGCGGGCGGAGATTTTCGAGTTCGGGCATTTCCGCGGCGCAGGGGCGGCACCAGGTGGCCCAGAGGTTGATGAGCAGGCGATGGCCGGGCTGCAATTGTTTGAGGAGAGATGAAGGCTGGCCGGCGAGATTCTTGAGGGCGAGATCGGGAAAGGCCGCACCGGGATGAATTTTGAGGGAGCGGGCGAGGAGTTCGCCGCGGGTGAGGGGATCGGGAAGAGAGGCGCTGGGGAGTTGGAGTTCCTGGGCGCGGCCCGTGTCTTTTTTGAGCAGGAGAGTGGAGCCGGCCTTGGCGTCGGCGGGGAAGGATTCGACCGTGCCGTTGGACCAGGTGACGGCGATGGATTGGGCTTTTTCGTCGCGGCCGAGGCCGAAGAGCAGGCGCGGGTCGTGCTGGGAGAGATAGCCGGCGCCGCCGTCTTTTATTTTGGTGAGGATGCCGGCGGAGGTTTTTACGCGAGCGACGGAGCCGTAGGCGTCGAGGCCGGTTTGCTTGTCGCCAACGAGGATGAGGCGCAGCCAGTGGTTGGACTGGCCGACGTTGTTGCGGAAGAGCAGGTTGGGAGTGGAATCGCAGGCGACGAACAGGTCCGGCCAGCCGTCG
>JAIQGC010000001.1 GCA_020072805.1 Terriglobia bacterium | reverse complement strand
GCCTACTACATCGGCTATACCGTGACCGAGACGCAGCGCGCGGAAGTCTCCGGGTCAAACGGCGCCCTGCTGACCAGCGCGGAATCGAAGAGCCGCTGGCTGGAAGTGGCCGTGCGCGCGGGCAGCTACGAGCTGGACAATACCCGCAAGGTGGGCGAGCGCCCCGCGTCCTCGGCGGGACCCGGCGGGCCGGTGCCCCTGGACAACGACGCGGAAGTGCTGCGGCGGGCAATCTGGCTGGAAACCGACCGGCAATACCGCGCGGCGGAGCAGGCCCTGATCAAGATCAAGACCGGGAAGGAAGTAAAGGTGGAAACGGCGGAAGGGCAAGCGCCGGACTTTTCGCGGGAGACGCCGTCCACCTACATCGGAGCGCCGGCGGAACTCTCCGTCAACCGCCAGCCGTGGGAACAGAAAGTGCGCGACTACACGCGCTATTTCCGGGACTCCGCGGCGATCATCAATTCCATCGTGACCTTCAGCGCCCTGGGGCAGACCCAGTATCAGGTGAACAGCGAGGGTACCGAGCTGCAGTTCGGCCAGATCCGCTACCGCCTGGAACTGTTCATTCAGGGCAAGGCCGCCGACGGAATGGACATCAACCGCTACTACAACTTTGACTGGGTGAATCCCGCCGACGCGCCGGACGAAAAAGCCGTGCGGGCGATCAGCACCACGCTGCGCAAGGAAATGGAAGGGCTGGTGGCGGCGCCGCTGGTCGAACCCACGGCTGGTCCGGCCATGCTGACGGGAAGGGCCGCGGCCGTCTTTTTCCACGAAGTCTTCGGCCACCGCGCCGAGGGCCACCGCCAGAAGGACATTGCCGAGGGGCAGACTTTCGCGCGCAAGGTGGGCGAGCCGATCTTTCCGGAATTTCTGAGCATCACCGACGATCCCACGCTGCGCCGGCTGGGCAAGACGGATTTGCTGGGCTATTACCCGTACGACGACGAGGGCGTGCGCGCGCAGAAGGTGCCGCTGGTCGAGCACGGCATCCTGAAGGGATTCGAGATGTCGCGCTCCCCTCTGGTGGGCTTTCCGCATTCCAACGGCCACGGACGCCGGCAAATGGGTTACGCTCCGGTCTCGCGCCAGGGAAATTTGATCGTCAGCAGCAGTCGGATGGTCACCAACGCGCAGCTGCGCCGCAAGCTGATCGATCTGGCCAAGGCCCAGGGCAAGCCCTTCGGCCTGCTCATTGATGACATCGAAGGCGGTTTCACCTTCACCGGACGCGGACAGCCGCAGGCGTTCCAGGTGCAGCCGCTGGTGGTCTATAAGGTGTACACGGATGGGCGGCCGGATGAACTGGTGCGCGGAGTGGACATCGTGGGCACGCCGCTGGTCTCGCTCACGAAAATCGTGGCCACGGGCGACACCCCGGAGGTCTTCAACGGCTACTGCGGCGCCGAATCCGGCTCCGTGCCGGTAGCCGCCGCTTCCCCGGCCATTCTGATTTCTGAAATGGAAGTGCAGAAGAAAGAGACGTCCACGGACAAGCCGCCGATCCTGCCGCATCCGGCGCACGACCCGGTGAAAGATCCGGCGAAAAAGGGAGGGCTGTGATGAACCGCCGGATGAAATGGGCCGCAGTGCTGCTGGCCGGGGCCGGGTTTATCGGCGCGGGGACGGTTGCCGCGCAAAGCAAGGCGCCGGGCGAGGACAATGATCAGACGCTGCGGGCCATGCGCGACGAAATGGCGCGGTCGAAGGCGCGGCTGGAACTGAAGATCGAGGGACAGGGCCAGCCGGTCAAGCCCTTCTTCGTGCAGTACCGCCTGCTGGATATGGAAGTAAAGCAGGTGGTGGCGGAGTTCGGGGCGCTGGTGAGCAGCACCACGTCGCGCAACCGCTTCATGGACGTGGAAGCGCGCGTCGGCGATTACAAGCTGGACAGCTCGAACTTCGTCGGCGAGGAAGGCTTCCGCGGATTTCTCGGCTCGAGCGGCGGCGTGGGCATTGACCGCGATTACGATTCGCTCCGCCAGGATCTGTGGATTGCCACCGACCAAGCCTTCAAGGAAGCCGTGGAGACCTACTCGCGCAAGCAGGCTTACCTCAGCAGCCTGGCCCGGCAGCCGGATACGGACGATTTTTCCCGCGAGCCGGCCTACTCCTCAATCAGCCCGCGGCTGGAAGCGGATTGGAGCTCCCGGAACTGGGAAGAGGAAGCGCGGCAGTCCTCCGCGGCTCTGCGCGCCTATCCCGATCTGCAGGATTCCCGCGTGGCCTACTATTTTGTCTATGTGACGGAGTACCTGCTGACCAGCGAGGGCACGGAGATCCGCAAGAGCCGCAGCCTGGCGTCCATCGAAGCCGGGCTCGAGACGCTGGCCACGGATGGAATGCCGCTGCATCATTTCTATGCCAGCTACGCGGCGAGGCCCGCGGAACTTCCCGCGGCCGGCGCGGTGCGCCAGGAATTGAACGTGGCCGCGGCGGAGATCGTCGCCCTGCGCTCGGCTCCTCCCGCGCAGGACTATACCGGCCCGGTGCTGTTCGAGGCGCGCGCGGCGGCGCCGCTGGTGGCCCAGGTGCTGGGGCCGGCGCTGAACGGTTCGCGCCCGCCGATTTCTTTCCAGCCCGTCTTCGAGCAGATGCTCAGCGGCCTGGGCGGAAGAAGCGAATGGGCGGGACGGGTAGGCGCGCGCGTACTGCCGAAGACCGTGACGCTGGTGGATGATCCCGGAGCGACGAATTTCCAGGGGAAGGCGCTGCTGGGCGGATATTCGGTGGACGAAGAAGGAGTGCGCGGGCAGAAACTCACGCTGGTGGAAGACGGCGTGCTCAGGGCGCTGCTGATGTCGCGCCGCCCCGGCCCGGATTCCGACCATTCCAACGGGCGGGGACGCGCGGGATTTCTCAATGACGCGCGGCCGACGATGAGCAACCTGTTTTTCACTTCGAGCGAAGCCGTCTCCCCGGCCGAAATACGCAAGCAATTCCTCGACAAATGCCGCGAAGAAAAGCTGGCCTATTGCCTGGTGGTGCGCGAGATGGACAACCCGGCGGTGAGCCTGCTGCGCCAGGACGAGTTTTCCGAATTGCTGGCCAGCTTCGGGGGAGGGGCGGGCACCGGCGACCGTTTGCCGCTGGTGGTTTATCGCGTCTTTCCGGAAACGGGCCGCGAAGAGATCGTGCGCGGAGCCCGCATCATCGGATTGAACACGAGGGCTCTGCGCAACGTCACTGCCATGGGTAACGATTTGTTCGTCTACAACCACATGCAGAGCCAGGTGCCAGGCTTCGCCGGCACCGCCCTGGGCGCCTTCGGTTCCGCGCAGAGCGGGCTGCCCGCGGCGGTAGTTGCGCCCTCGCTGCTCTTCGACGAACTGGAAGTGCGCGGGGCGCGCGGCGAAGCCAAGCGCATGCCGTTGGTTTCGGCGCCGCCGCTGACCGCGGCCCGCTAGAGATTACGGAGCGCCGGGAGGGCGCTACTGCTTCACGTCGGCAAGCAGGTCCTCGTAGTGGTTGATCATGAGCTTGTCAATTTTCACCGGCAGAGTAACTTCCACCGGGGATGATGAAGACAGCGAGGCGATGCTTCCCAGGCGCAGGATTCGGTCGCCGCTCTGCGCGTACAGCGCAACAACGTCCTTCCAATTCTCCGGTACTCCGCTGCGGTTCAGCGTCAACTTGACCTGGGTTTTGCCGTCCGCCGCGGGCGTCAGCGCATAGTTGAAGGAATAGCGCGGCCTCCCCATGCCGTAGACGTACTCATCGAAAAACCAATCCATTTTGTGATTCTTATCCAGGTCCATCGCGGGAGTCATGTGCTTTTCCACGATGGCCTTGAAGTCCTCGGTGGAAGCGGGCTTGTTGTCGAAGGTCTTGCAGTAATCCTGCATCATGGCTTTGAAGAGATGGTCGGGATCGGGATTGCGGCTATCGTAGAGCTGCATGCGCAGCATCTGCAGGATGTACCCGCCCTTCGAGTAGATCAGCCTCTGATACGAAGAGTGGTCGGTTTCCGCGGAAAAGATGCGGCGTCCCATCGTAATGGGGCCCAGGAATTCGATCCGGTGGCTGTGAATGTCCCCGGCTTCCAGCAATTCCTTATCCTTGCGGAACTGGGTGAGGAACTCTTTCGGATCCCGGCGAAACTGAACGTAGAGTTTGCCGGAAAATTCGGCAAAACCCTCGGAGAGCCACTGGTCGTGGTAGCTCTTCCAGCCGACGCGATGGCCCCACCACTGGTGCGAGCTCTCATGAGCGCGAAAGAAATCGGAGATTTGCACCTGGTCGCGAATGCCCAGCGCATGGCGCTGCGTGGGGTCCAGAAAAGTAATCACGGAGAGATAGAGGAGTCCCGGCCAGCCCTGGCCGTGGGAAGCGGCGATGTTCGTGACGGCGATCTGCTTATAAGGATAGGGACCGAAATAGTTTTCGAAGAGGCGAATGGTGTTGGAGGTCTCGATTCCGACGGTTTTGGCCATCGCGGCCGGAGTGAGTTCACCGATGGCCACCGAGCTCGCATGCTGGCCGCCCGGCCCCCGGGCAAGGCTGCCGATGGGGTCATCCACCGCCGTTTGGATGGATTTCAGAACATCGTCGCCTTCCTTGTTGGCATAGATCTGCACCTCGATCTCACCGGCTTTTTCTACGTAGGTCTTGTAATCGCCATAGGCAAACCCCGCGGCGGCCAGCGGGACCTGGCTCTTCCAGGTGGTGATGCGCTGCTTGCCATCGGTGACGTCCGAGATCCTGCTCCCCGTGGCGATGAGGCCGTATTTCTTGGGGCTGCGGAAGGTCAATTCGAAGTCGGAGCGAAAGGCGAAGATTTCCACGCCAGGCTCGCTTTCCAGCAAGGATGGGTACCAGCCGAAACTCGGGCAGTAGTAGTTTCCGTCACCAACGCGGCGGACGACGCGCTTGCCGCCATACTGAAATTCAAGAGTCTCCCTGGTGGAGGCTTTCGCGGCGTCTTTCAGCACGACAACGACGTAATCTCCATAGGACTGGTAGCGGTCCTTCGATTCCCGCGCCTGAAAGAAGTCCAGGCTGCGTCCCTGTGAATCCTTCACCGAAGAAAGGCGGAGATTGGAGTCCAGCCCGAAGAGCAGAACCCGTTCGCCGGAAAAGCGCGGTTCGAGGGTGACTTTGGCCGTGGCGCTCAAGTCCGCGTTCTGTTCCGGACTCGCGTCAATACTGTAAGCGTTGATCAGAAAGTCCATGCGCTCGGCGGGGTCGTCGTAGACATGGCGGGGATTGCGGCCGCCGGCCGGAAAATTCATCCAGACATCCCGGATTTTCACGGGGCCGGCGTCTCCCCAGCGGCCCACGCGCAGTTCTTCCGGCTGCATCGCGTCGTAGCGCACCTCCACCCAGCCCTTTTCATGGGTCTTCAGGTCGGCGAGGAAATACGCGGTGCGCTTGCGGTCCGGAGAGAGGACGCTCTTGAAGAGGCGGGGCAGATACGCGGCTCCGAGATCTTCCCGCTCCTTCTGGCGGTGGGCATACAAATCATCGGCAGGCCCGCCTCCACCCCACTTCACAACCTGCCTGGATACTTCCTCGAGCAAATCATCCGTAAAGCTGAACGTCGCATCGGTAAACGTCATCTCCAGCTTGCCTTCCTGCTTGGTGAAGAGAAAAAGCTGGTAGGCCTCGATCGGGTTGGGCGGTTCGGCCAGAAGCCGGCCTTCGCCATGAAACACGGCTCCGAAAACCACTCCATTGACCGGCTGCGCGAACTGCAGCGTGCCGCTGAGCAGCTTGATGCGCACGCGGTCCCGCACGATCTCGACGTTTTCGACGCGTGTGAACCGGGCCGGGTCCATGGCCGGAGCGGAAAGCGTCTCCCAGACCGAGGCGGCCTCCGAAACCGTAGCGGGAGCAGGGACGGACTGGGCGCGGAGCAAAGGGGCAGCCAGCGCGAAGGAAATCAAACATAGAACACGGACTATTCTCACGAAGGCCTCCCGGAGGGACTGGCGGAAAGATACTCTACGATTACGTAACGCGCAAGGTTGAGTGTCGTCGCGGTGTGCGGAATGAGCCAAAGCGGCTGCCACCGGGGCCATCGCCTCCGTTGACCGCGGCGAAGCAAGATATCCCTTTCACGCCATATTGCGGCTGACAGACGCTGTCTGGGTTTGCTACCATGCGTGCCTCACAGAGGCAGCCACGCATGATTGGCGACACCATCGCGCATTACAAAGTTCTGGAAAAGTTGGGCGGCGGCGGCATGGGTGTCGTCTACAAGGCCGAAGACACCAAGCTGCGCCGCCAAGTGGCCCTGAAGTTCCTTCCCGAAGGCATGGTCAAGGACCGCGCCACCCTCGAGCGCTTCCAGCGCGAGGCGCAATCGGCCTCCGCGCTAAACCATCCCAACATCTGCACCATCTATGACATCAACGAGGTGGACGGGCAGCCCTTCATCGCCATGGAACTGCTCAAGGGCCTGACCCTCAAGCACTTCGTCACGGAGCAAGGGCCGCTGCCGCTGGACACCCTGCTGAACCTGGCCACGCAGATCGCCGATGCACTGGACGCCGCGCACACGCAGAGCATCGTCCATCGCGACATCAAGCCCGCCAATATTTTCGTCACCGACCGTGGAAACGCCAAAATCCTCGATTTCGGCCTGGCCAAGATCATCGGCCGCCCGGGATTTAGCGCGGACCCCGGCGGGCAGACCATCACGGACGGTCCCGCGCACCTGACCAGCCCCGGCACGGCCGTGGGCACGGTCGCTTACATGTCCCCCGAGCAAACGCTGGGGAAAGAATTGGACGCGCGCACGGATATTTTTTCCTTCGGCGTGGTGCTTTATGAAATGGCCACCAACCGCCAGGCGTTTTCAGGAAGCACCTCGGCGGCGATCTTCGACGCCATCCTGCACCAGGCTCCGGTGGCTCCGGTGCGGCTGAATCCGGAGATTCCGCAGGAGCTCGAGCGCATCATCAACAAGGCGCTGGAAAAGGACCGCGACCTGCGCTACCAGCACGCTTCCGAGATTCGCGCGGACCTCAAGCGCCTCGCGCGCGACAGCAGTTCCGGCAAGCGTCCGGCTTCCGCGCAGGCAGTGGCGCCGGACGGCGAAGCACAGGCCATACCCGCCAGCGGCTCCAGCGCCTCCGTACAGCACGCTTCGGGCAGCTCGACGGTGGTGGCGGTGGCCAGGGAGCACAAGTGGGGCGTGGCGGCGGCTGGAGTGGTGGCGCTCGTTGTTCTCGCGGGCGCCGTCTATGGCGTCTACGCGCTGCTGACGCGCGGCGCGTCCGTGCCGTTCCAGCAATTTTCCATTTCTCAGATCACCAACACCGGGAAAGCTACGCGCGCGGCTATTTCTCCTGACGGCAAGTACGTCCTCAGTTCCGTGCGGGACAAGGGTCTCTACAGTTTGTGGCTGCGTAATGTTCCCACGGGAAGCGACACGCAGGTTGTCGCGCCGGGCCCCGAACCCTTCGAGTTGCTGACGTTTTCTCCCGACGGCAATTATCTCTATTTCCGGCGGGCGGAAAACAAGATCGGCACGGTTCTGAACCTGTTTCGCACTCCCGTGCTGGGCGGCACGCCGAAGCTCCTGATCCACGACGTGGACGCCGGGCCGGTGTTTTCGCCCGACGGGAAGCGCATGGTGTACGCCCGCGGGAACAGCCCGGAGAATGGAAAATTCCGGCTGTTTTCCGCCACTGCCGAAGCCAGCGATGAGCAGGTCCTGCGCATCGCTCCACAGCCCATGCCTTTTTCCCTGGCTTGGTCCCCGGACGGCAAGCGCGTGGCCTATTCTCTGTTCCGGGGCGGCAAAGACGCGGGGGACATCCGCGCGTACGATTTTGCGAGCGGGAAGGAAAACACGCTGGCGGCGCTGCGCGACAAATCGCTCGACGCCGTGCAATGGCTGGCCGACGGACACGGCCTGCTGATCAATTACCGGGACAAGAGCAGCAACTTCACGCGCGGGCAAATCGGCTATGTCTCCTATCCGGAGGGGAAGTTTCAGCCGGTCACCAATGACACCAATGATTACGGAACGCTGAGCTTGTCCGCGGACGGCAAGACCCTGACCACGATCCAGCGAAATTCCGAACGGCAACTGGACTTGCTCCCCGTCACGGGCGGCGGAGCCGCGGTGACCGTTGCGGGTTTCTCCCGGCAGATGAAACTGGCGCGCCAAGTGGAATGGCTGAACGATACGGAGTTGCTGGTTCTCATGCCGGACAAGGTCCTGCGGCTTTCCACGGATGGAAGCCGGCAAACGGAAATTCTCAGCGATGCCGGAGCCAACATGGGCTTTGCCAGCGTCTGTAACCAGGGGCGTTCAATCGTAATCTCCATGTCCGGTCACGAGGGAAAAGAGGCTCCCACGTTGTGGCGCATCAACGCCGACGGCTCCAATGCCAAAACCCTCACGGACGGTTCGCGGTCCGTATTCCCGCTCTGTTCGCCGGATGGAAAATGGGTCTATTTCTACGATGCCGATGCGAATCGCCATTTGCGGGTGCCCCTGGAAGGGGGCAAAGCGGAACTCGTGGCGGCGCCGGAAGTGCAAGATGGAAGCATGGCTGCCCGGATCAATATTTCCCCCGACGGCGAGACGCTCGGTTTCGGTGCGCTCCGTCATGACAGCGCCGCGAACCGTTATGTCACGGAGGCAATTTTTGTGAGCGCCCATGCGGGTGGCGCAACTCCGCAACGCGTTCTGGAGGCAGACCAGCGCATCTCCGGCTTCGAGCGCTTCACACCGGACGGCAAGGCCATCGTCTACCCGATTACCGAGAACGAAGTGGACAACCTCTGGCTGCAGCCGCTGGACGGCAAGCCCGGCCGCCTGCTCACCCACTTCACGTCGGAGAGAATTGGCGGCTTTGCCTGGTCGCCGGACGGAAAGCGTCTGGCCGTGCAGCGCGGGCATACCGAATCCGACGTGATCCTGCTGCGCGACACCGCGAAGTAAGTCCCCTGCAGACCCGTTGAGTTCCCGGAAAACATGCGCGGGAAAGAATGTGCACCTCTCCGCCGGCCCAGCCTTGTTCCGTCAAAATATCCCGAAACTAAGGTAGTCTAAGCAGACGACCATGAACTGGAAGGAAGAAATCCGGGACAAGAAGCAGGCGGCCCTGCTCAGCGTGGGGACGGCCGCGGTGCTGCTCGGGCTGAAGACTTTTCTGACCGTGAAAACCGGCAGCCTGGGCGTACTCTCGGAAGCGTTGCACTCCGGCCTGGACCTGCTTGCGGCGATCATCACCTGGCTCTCCGTGCGCGTTTCGGACCGCCCCGCCGACGAAGACCATCCCTACGGTCACGGAAAGTTTGAGAATTTTTCCGCGTTCGTCGAGACCGGGCTGTTGCTGATCACCGCGCTCTATATTATCTACGAAGCTTTCCTGCGCCTGTTCTTCCGCAACGTGCACATCCAGCCCAGCGTGGCAGCCATTGTCGTCCTCTTCTTCGCGCTCCTGCTGGACATCACCCGCTCCCGGGCTCTCGGCCAGGCCGCGCGCAAATACCGGAGCGAGGCGCTCGAAGCCGACGCCCTGCATTTCTCGACGGACGTCTGGAGCACGCTGGTGGTCATCGGCGGCATCCTGCTGGTGTGGGCCGGAGAAGCGTGGAATCTGCCCTGGCTGGTCTATGCCGACGCGCTGGCGGCGCTGGGCGTGGCCGGCGTGGTCATCTGGGTCGGTTCGCAACTGGGGCGGCGCACGCTGGATGCCCTGCTGGATGCCGCGCCCAAGGGCCTGCAGCGGCAGATCGCCGACGCGGTGACGCAGATGGACGGAATCCTGGAAGCCCGGCGGGTGCGCGTGCGCCGCGCCGGCAACCACCACTTCGTCGACGTTACCGTAAGCGTCCCGCGCAGCACCAATCTCGAACAGGCGCACGCGCTCACCGACGCCATTGAAGCGCGCATCGCCCAGATCGCCCCCGCCGACGTGGTCGTGCACGTGGAGCCGCGCGCGCCCGAAGGCGAGCACCTCTTCGAGGCCATCCGCGCGCTGGCCCACCGCCAGGGGCTGGCCATTCACGATCTCGCCGCGCAGCAGCAGGAAGACACGCTATTCGTGGAACTGCACCTGGAAGTGGACGAAAATCTGACGCTGCGCGAGGCCCACCGCCAGGCCACCGAACTCGAAGACGGCATCCGCGAGTTGGGAAAGCCCATGACCGAGGTCAACATTCACATCGAGCCGCTGGGCAGGCAGATCCACACGAGCGAGAGCGGCGAGCAGGAAACAAAGCGGCTTTCGCGGGACGTCGAGGCTTTTCTTAATCAGCTGCCGGGGGCCTTCGAGGGACTCGTGGACTGCCACGACGTGCGCGTGCGCCGCAGCGAACACCGCATCCTGGTCTCCTGCCACTGCGCCATGAACAGCGAAATGCCGGTCACGCAGGTGCACGACGTGACCGCGGCGCTCGAGGTCCGCGTGAAGGAGCGCTTCCCGCAGATTTACCGCGTCACCATTCATCCCGAGCCCGCCGAAGACGCCGGCTAGGCCGTCCGCAGCACCGCTGGCACCGCGATCGCATCGGGTTCCGTCTCCTCGTCGCGTTGAAAGGAGTGCGCGGCCAGCGCCAGGACAAGCGGATAACAGAGGATCACGTAGCGCGGATCGGGAGACTCCACCGTGGTCAGCACGGCCGTGCGCAAGACCACGAACGCGGCCAGCAAGGCCACCATCGCCCGCCCGGAAGACCCCGAGCGCCACAGGCGTGCCGCTCCCCGCGCCGCCAGCAGAAGAAAGAAAATATTCAGGAAGAACAGCCCCAGCGTTATCATCAGGCTTTCCTTGTTCTCCTCCCATTCCTCCGCCAGCGGAAATACGGTGCTGCCATACGGCAGCAGTTCCGTCTGCGGCGTGAACCACAGAACAAAAACACGCGTCAGCGGAATCCACACCCACGTCCGCAGCGGGCGCCGCGCGGTCCGCTCGCGGGCCAGTTGCTCGAAGACGGCATCCTCCCGGGGACCGTATTCCGTCGTCCTGTTGTATTCCGCGAGCACCGCGTACACTTTTTCTTTTTCCTCCGGCGTGTCGAAGGCGTACGCGGGAATGTCCTCGAGGAGGATGGGCTGCTCTTCCAGCTTGAAAGTGACCAGGTAGGAATAGCGGTAGCGGTCCAGCCAGGTGCTTTCCCAGGCCATGAAGCCGCGGGAAACGAATTCACCGGGAAGCTCGTTATAGCGCGGATTGAGGAACTGCACTTCATGGAGCGTAAGCGCATTGCGCGCAGCCCACGGGAGCAGCGGCAGCAGGCATCCCAGTCCCATCAGAACCGCGGCGCGCAGCCAGCGGGCCATCTCGCCGCGCCGGAACATCACCATTCCCAAAACCAGCGCCGAGGAGACTAGAAGGATGGGCGCCTCCGGCCGGATCAGCGTGCCGATCCCCACGGCCAGTCCGCCCAGAATTCCCAGAACTTCCAGAAAATTATTTCCCACAAAGGAGCCGAAGCGCCCCCAGGAAGGCGGCAGGAAAATCATCAGGTCGCCCGCGGCGCGCAGTTGCAAGACAAAGAAGAGCAGCGCGGCGGCCGTCCAGAAGGTGGCCAGAATTTCGGTCAAAATGACGGCGGTATAGTTGGCGATAAAAGGACACAGCGCGGCCAGCCACAGAGCGCGGAGTTTCACGCGCTGGGCATCGCCTTCGGCCTGGGGGATCAAGTGCAGCGCAAGGGTAGCGATCAGAAAGCAGGTCAGGAGATCCACCCCCGCCTGCGCCAGCATCACCCAGAGTCTCGCGCTCACCTCGCTCCGCCCGGACAGAAAATAGATCAACGCCAAAAAAGAAGGGTAGCCGGGGGGACGAAGGTCCACGGGCGCCAGCCGGCCCCGCAGAATCATCCCGTAGACTCCGTGCGTCAGCCAGTTCGAGCCCAGCGTTTCGTACAAGGCGCTATCACCTGCGTCGGCCGGGAGACGGAAAATAAAGAAAAGACGCAGGAGCAACCCGGCGGCCAGCGCGGACAGCGGATTGGAAAAGAGCCTCTTCATGGGGTTCGTCGAATTCATCGGGCGCCTCGCATTTTACCGCAATTCTCCGCGGCGCAGGAACCCGTCTCCCTCGCTCTCATTGACACGCCGCCAACACCCGGCTAGCGTTAAAAGAAGGATGAAGCAGCGAAAACCCATTTTCTATGAGGCTGACCGGGCGCGCTGGCGCCGAACCAGCCGCGTCCTGGAGATCTCCGCCGCTGCCCTTACGGCCCTGCTGATCTATTTCTCCGTCACCATCTTGATTCCGGTCTATCTGCC
This sequence comes from Terriglobia bacterium, assembly GCA_020072805.1. Taxonomy (GTDB): domain Bacteria; phylum Acidobacteriota; class Terriglobia; order Acidiferrales; family UBA7541; genus Acidiferrum. The sequence continues at coordinate 80,192 of JAIQGC010000001.1, read as the reverse complement.
GGAAGTGATGCAACCCGAAACCCGCCAGGGCCTGCGTGCCGCTCCCACAAAAAAAGTGGTGAAACGCGAAGGACGGAGGCGGCGCATCGCGGCCATCGGGCAGGTGCCGGAGAAATACGACCCGCTGCGCGCGGCCTTTTACGTCAGCTGGGATCCCACTAGCCTGGCCTCCCTGAAGATTCATTACAAGGACATTGACCTGCTCATCGCCGAGCAACTGCACGCGGTCTCCCCCGACGGCGGTCTCACCGTCGTGGACTATGAACGCTACGAAACCCTCCGGGCCACGCCGGAAGAAGCCCTGGCGCGCATCGAAGCCGACAAGTTGCACCAGTGGATGAAGCAGCAGAAAACCGCCTCGCCGGGTTTTGATCTGCCCATGATGGGACTGGTCAACAATTCCGACGGCACCAACTGGTTCATCAAAGAAATGTCCGAGATGCTGGCCAGCCGTGCGGCGCGGCAGCGTCTGGAACAGGAATTGACGGAATATGCGGTAAAAGCGCGGCAGGCCGGCATCGTCGTGGACTTTGAAGAAGTGCCCGAGGCCAGCCAGCGGCACTTCCGGCAGTTCATCGGCGAACTGGCGCCTGCGCTGCACGCCGTGGGCTTGAAGCTGATGGTGGCCTTGCCGGCTCGCGATGTAGTCTACGACTACGCTTATTTCGGCGCGCAGTGCGACGCCGTCATCCTGATGAACTATGACCAGCACTGGATGACCTCGCCGCCGGGTCCCATCGCCTCCCAGGACTGGTTCGTCGAAAACATCCGCCAGGTCTCGGCGATCGTCCCGCCCTCCAAGATCGTCATGGGTATCGCCAACTACGCCTACGATTGGCCGGCGAAGCAGTCCGGCCAGGAGTATCACGCCGAGAATCTGACGGTGCAGGATGCCCTGCTGCGCGCCGCGGAATCGGAATCGGTGGTGGAGTTCGACGAAGATTCCCTGAATCCCCATTATTCCTACTACGACGAACAAAACCGCCTCCACCAGGTCTGGATGCAGGATGCCGTGACCGCCTACAACCAGTTGCGCGTCTGCGAACGCGCCGGCGTGCAAGGCACCGCCCTCTGGCGCATGGGCTCCTCGGATTCTTCCTTGTGGCCGCTCTGGGACGCCATCCGCCCCGATGACGCGACGCGAGCCAAGCTGGAGACCGTGCCGCCCGGCCAGGATCTGATTCTCGAAGGCCAGGGCGACGTCTGGCGGATCCAATCCACTCCCAAGGACGGACGCCGCAAGTTTACCTACGACCCCGCGACCGACCTGATTACTTCCGAGAACTACGAGGTCTATCCTCTCTCCTACAGCATCGATCAAATGGGCGCGGCAAAGAAGAAAGTGGCCATCTCCTTCGACGATGGCCCGGACCCGCGCTGGACTCCAGGGATGCTGAACATCTTGAAGGAGAAAAAAGCGCCCGCCACATTTTTTGTCATCGGCGACGAGGCCAGCCGCGAGCCGGCGCTGCTGAAACGCGAATACGCCGAAGGGCACGAGATTGGCAATCACACCTATACCCATCCGGCCTTCAACACGGTCTCCTATCCTCAATTGCGCATCGAACTCAATCTGACCCAGCGCGTGGTCACCAGCGAATTGGGCGTCAAGTCCACTCTCTTCCGCCCGCCTTACGGCATTGACCACCAGCCGGAATTCGCCTCCGAGGTGGAAAACCTACCGGAAACACAGGAGATGGGCTACCTGCTGGTCGGTTCGCAGATTGACCCGCATGACTGGCAGCATCCCGACGGCATCCACCAAGCGCCCGCGGCGGAGATCGTGGCCAGCGTGCTGAACCAGGCCGAGCACGGCCGCGGCAACATCATCCTCCTGCATGACGGCGGCGGCGACCGCACGCAGACTCTGGCCGCTCTGCCGCTAATCATTGACGGGTTGCGCAGCCGTGGCTTTCAAATTGTTTCCGTCGCGGAGTTGCTGGGAAAAACGCGCGCCGACGTCATGCTGCCCCTGACCCCCGCCGAACGGGTGGGCGCGCGCGCCGACGGTTTCGTCTTCGGGCTCTACCGCTGGCTGCGCCTGGCCATGGGCGCTCTCTTCATCGTGGGCATCGCTCTAGTCAGCGGGCGCGCCCTGGTCATCGGGCTGCTCGCCCTGATCGAGAAGATGCGCACCGACCACCACGCCACGGTAAAGGGCCCGCTTCCTTCCGTCAGCGTGCTCATCCCGGCCTATAACGAAGAGGGAGTCATCGTGCAGACGGTGCGGGCGGCGCTGGCCACGGTGGCTACCGACCTGCGCGTCATTGTCGTCAACGACGGCTCCAAAGACCGCACCGGCGCGCTGCTGGATGCCGAGTTCGCCCGCGATCCTCGCGTTCTCATCATTCACCAGTCCAATCAAGGCAAAGCCGCGGCCCTTAACCACGCCCTGGCTCAGGCTGTGACCGAGATCGTGGTCACCATTGACGCCGACACCGAGGTCGAACCAGAAGCCGTTCCCCTCCTCCTGCGCCACTTCGCCGACCCCACCGTTGGCGCCGTGGCCGGAAACGTCAAAGTGGGCAACCGCACCCGCTGGCTCACCCGCTGGCAGGCGCTCGAGTACATCACCAGCCAGAATCTGGAAAAGCGCGCCTTCGATCTCTTGAATTGCATCACCGTCGTTCCCGGCGCTCTGGGTGCCTGGCGCAGAAAAGCCATCGAACAGGCCGGGGGAATCACCGCCGATACCGTGGCCGAGGACGCCGACCTCACCGTCAGCATCCGCCGCCTGGGCTGGCGCGTCACCTATGACGAAGACGCCGTGGCCTGGACCGACGCCCCGGAAACCGCCGCCGCTTTGGTCGGCCAGCGATTCCGCTGGACCTTCGGAACCCTGCAATCCTGCTGGAAACACCGCGACACGCTCTTCCGCCCGAAATATGGCACGCTGGGCTGGGTCGCCCTTCCTAATATCTTTATTTTCCAGTTCCTCTTGCCGCTCATCTCCCCGGTGATTGACCTGATGTTTCTCGGCTCCGTCCTCCTCTGGGGGCTGGCCCAGTTCCCCTCCCTGCACCTGCCCCAGATCTGGACTAGCGCCGACCTCGGCAAGTCCATCCTTTTCTTCGCCGGATTCCTCCTCATTGACCTGTTCACTTGCGTCGTGGCCTTCCTGCTGGAACGCGAGGAGGATTGGACCCTGCTCGTCCCCGTGCTCATGCAGCGCTTCTACTACCGCCAGATGATGTACGTTGTGCTGTTCCGCTCCGTAAAGGAAGCGGTGAGCGGCCGCCCGGTCGGCTGGCGGGGCGTCGAGCCGGAGCATCCCGCGGAAGTTGCCCACGCCTGAGTCCGGTTCGCCGGGGTGAGCGACTAGGAATCAGCCCGCTCTCCAAACCCTACAATCGCGGACCAACTTGTTGTAGGATAGGCTGGTTCACGGAGGAAGGTTTTATGGCCATTACATTCAAATTGAACGGGAAATCGCAGTCAGTGGACGTCAGCCCGGAAATGCCCCTGCTGTGGGTTCTCCGCGACACCCTGAACATGACCGGCACCAAATTCGGCTGCGGCATGGCGCTGTGCGGCGCATGTACCGTGCACATCAACGGCGAAGCCACTCGCTCCTGCGTCACCCCGGTATCCAGCGTGGCCGGCAAGAGCGTCACCACCATCGAAGGCCTTTCCCCCGACGCCAGCCATCCCCTGCAGCAGGCCTGGATCGAAGAGGACGTCCCGCAATGCGGCTACTGCCAGTCCGGGCAGATCATGTCCGCCGCGGCGCTGCTTGCCAAGAAACCCAAGCCGACCGACGCTGATATTGACGACGCCATGCAAGGCAACATCTGCCGCTGCGGCACGTACCAGCGCATCCGCAAGGCCATTCACCGCGCGGCGGATTCCCACGCCGGAGCGGCCAAGGAAAAAGCCGCCACGCGCTAAGCGCGCCGCGGTGCAGTTCCCGCCGCGCCCTCCCGTATGCGCCCGTGCGCGGAGGATCATTTCAGTTCACGCTTCCCGCGGGTTCGCGGCTTGATTCCTTTTCCTTCCGTTGACTGCAAGGAGACCACCGCTATGAGCGATCATTCTTCTCTTTTGAATCGCCGGTCCTTTCTCGCCACCACCACGGGCGCCGGCGCCGCCCTGGTGATCGGCTTCTATCTCCCCGCGCGCGCCTTCGCCGATGAGGCTGCCGAGCAGGAAGCGCAGCCGCCCAATCCCTTCAATGCCTGGGTGCGCATCACCAAGGACAATCGCGTGACGCTCATCCTGGCCAAGTCTGAAATGGGCCAAGGCGTGATGACCGCTCTGCCCATGATCCTTGCCGAAGAGCTTTGCGTGGACTGGAAGAGCGTGACCGTCGAGCAGGCTCCCACCAATCCGGACATCTACGAACACGGCACCGGCGGCAGCAGCAGCGTCCCGGAATCCTGGCTGCCCCTGCGCCGCGCCGGTGCGGCAGCCCGGCAGATGCTCCTCGTGGCCGCGGCGAAACGCTGGAACGTGAACGAAGACACTTGCAAGGCGGAAAACGGCGCGGTCATCCACGGCGCGCGCAAGAAACTTTTCACCTACGGCGAACTGGTGGAAGAAGCCGCAGCGCTCCCCCTGCCCGACTTCAAGAAAGTTCCGCTGAAGAATTCCAACGATTTCACCATCGTGGGCCACGACACCCGCCGTTTTGAAGCGCGCGGCAAAGTGAACGGGACGGCCGGCTTTGGCCTCGATGCGCGCACCCCGGGCATGCTCTTTGCCGTCGTGGCCCGCTGCCCCGTCTTCGGCGGCAAGCCCGCCAGCTACGATGCAGCCAAGGCCCAGGCGGTTCCGGGCGTGCGCAGCGTCCTGGCCATCGAAGCCATCGGCGAAGGCGCATTCACCGCCGGCGGCGTGGCCGTCGTCGCCGAGAATTCCTGGGCGGCCATCGAAGGCCGCAAAGCTCTTCAAATCAAATGGGAAGAAGGCCCGGCCGCGGAGGAATCAAGCGAATCGCTGCGCCGCCAGTGCCTCGAGAACGCCGCCAAACCAGGAAAAACCGTACGCAACGAAGGCGACGCTGAGGCCGCCCTCGCCGCTGCCGGCGAGCACGCCGTCAAAGCCGATTATCAGGTTCCCTTCGCCGCCCACGCCTGCATGGAGCCCATGAACTGCACCGTGCATATCGGCCCCGCCAGCGCCGAAGCCTGGGTGCCCTCGCAGGCTCCTCAGTGGGCCCGGGAGGCCATCGCCAAAATTGCCGGGCTCAAACCCGAAACCGTCAACGTCCACACCACTCTCATGGGCGGCGGCTTCGGTCGCCGCTATCAGGCTGACTTCGCAGCCGAGGCTGCGCAAATCTCCAAAGCCACCGGAGGAAAGCCCATCCAGCTTCTATGGACCCGCGAGGACGATTTGCAGCACTGCTTCTACCGGCCGTTTTCCGTGCATCGCATGGCCGGAGCGCTCGACGGCAAGGGCAATCTCGCCGCCTGGAAGCATTTCCAGACGTCCACCTCCATCGCCGCTGCATGGGAAAAAGACGGCGCGGAAAAGCCCGAACAGAGCGAATTCGGCATGGCCGCCTTCCTGCCTTACCTCACGCCCAACTACCGCGTCGAATATTCTCTCGCCAGATCCGCCGTTCCCCGCGCCTGGTGGCGCTCCGTTGAAAATTCCGGCGGTGGCTTCGTCGTGGAAAGTTTCGTGGACGAACTGGCCGCCGCGGCCAAGGCCGATCCGCTCGAATTCCGCCTGCGCCTGCTCGGCGATGACCGCAGCGTCAAGGACGCCATGAGTCCCACCGGCGACCCGGTCAGCACCGCCCGCCTCAAGGGCGTGCTCAAGCTGGCCGCAGAGAAAGCCGGCTGGGGAGGAGGAAAGCCCGCCGCCAAAGGGATGGGCCTCGGCATTGCCTGCTATTTCTCCTTCAACTCCTACGCCGCCATGGTTGTCGAAGCCGGCCTGAAGAACGGCGAAATCCACGTCGCCCGCATCGTCGCCGCAGTGGACGTGGGCCGCGCCATCAATCCCCAAGGCGTCCGCGCCCAGGTTGAAAGCGCCGCCATCTACGGCCTCACCGCCGCCCTCAAGGACTCCATCACCATCCGCGCCGGCCGCGTCGAACAAAGCAATTTCCACGACTACCAGATGCTGCGCCTGCCGGAAGCTCCTCCGGTGGAAGTGCACATCGTCGCCAGCACGGAAAAACCCACCGGCATCGGCGAACCAGCCGTGCCCGTCCTAGCCCCGGCCCTCTGCAACGCCCTCTTCGCCGCCACCGGCAAACGCGCCCGCACCCTGCCGCTGCGCGCAGCGGACTTTGCCTAGCCGGAATTTCTCACCAGAGAGCAATGGAGCGCTATTCCCAATTGCGTGTGTGATGGGCTGAAACTCATTTCCATGCGCGCGTGGTTTTTGTGGCATAAACTTCAGTCTGTGCGCTTTTCTGCCGGCACAGAGACAAAATCCGCACAGGCTAAAGCCTATGCCACCGGACCAGGCTGACCTCTTGCTGCGGGGACCCCAATCGTTCTTGTGAGAAATCCGGGCTAGCAGGTTGCCAAAAAAGAAATCTGTCATTCTGAGCTCCGGTTCTTTTTGCCAGGACGATCGGAGATTCCGGCCGGGCCGGAAAGAATCTCAACTCCATGTATCAGCAGGAATTATCCTGAATACCAAAATTGGCCGGGCTTCAGACTGTGTGTGGTAACTTTTGCATTAGAGGGGGTCGGAGCTTTAGCTCCGACAAAAATACTTTCTCTTCAATGCGGCTTTAGCCGCTGAGGAACTACTTTTCCGGCTGCCACACAGGCTCTTCAGCCCGCCTCTTTCTTTTGCCGGGCTTATGTAGCGCCAACTTTTTGCGTTTCATGCATCCCGGTGGTGCGCAACGGGAAGACTGGCATCTTGCCTTTGCCGCGTAGGGGCACGGCATGCCGCGCCCTTTCCTCCTGTTCTCTCCCATCTTCCCCGTAGGGGCGGGGCTTGCCCCGCCCGCTCTTGCTGCTTCTTTCTTTGCCTGTCATCTGCTTGTTTCACATCCCGGACGCTTCTGCGGGACCAACCGGAGTGGAGGGATCTCTCTTCTCTTCCGCGCCGCCCGGAATCTATCCCGGCCCGGTCGCAACTCCGGCTTTGTTCCTCAGAGTCTGTCGGGCAACTCTTATTTTCAAGGGGGGCGGAGCTTCAGCTCCGACAAAAATACTTTCTTCTCATTGCGGCTTCAGCCGCTGAGGAAGTGACTTGTTGGGTTTTCCGACGTTCCCCCGTACCCGCCTCTGCGTCCTCTGCGCCTCTGCGTCCGACTCCTTCTCTCCCTGAGGCGCCTGGCACGGGCGTAATATCCTAATCCAAGTTGCGTGTTCTTTGCTCCTGTACGCCCTAATGTATTGCAATAGTGGTATCTTCTATATGATAAATGCCGCCAAGGTCGAAGAACCGGCAGGACGTCATGCCTTTTGTCCCGTGGGTAACGTTTGCAAGAACGGAGAGCATTATGAATAGAAATACTTCCAAGGAAGAGCGTGCCGAAGCGAAAAAGGAAAGAGAGAAGCGCGAGAAACGAGAACTCCGCGAGAAACGTGAGCGTCAATTAGCAGAAGCGGAGAACGCTGCCGAAACTTTGGAGGGGCGACTGAAGTCAACCATCTCGGCTGAGCGACGTTGTGAAGTACTGCTGGATCATTCGAAAGGTTTTTATGGTGAGCTAGACAAGCTGGCAAAAGGAAGAACTTTGTTCGAAGTAACCAACCTTGTGTTGGAGCAAGCCAATAATATTATTCGCGACGCCAAGGAAATTGCAGAGGGGGATATATATTTAGACCGAATCAAGCAATTTGTACCGGCCGGCAATAATCCAGTGTACCCGGATGTGCTTGTCAGTACCCGTGTGGTTCGAGACGGTATTGGACGCTTTAGGAAAATATTGCAAGGGCGACTCGTGACCCTCAAGGCGAATTTGTGCAAGGCGGAGACAGTCATTGTTGCATTGACTTACTTCCTGGATGATAGCGCAGGGAGCGAAGAGGAGAGAAATTTCCCTAGCAGAGAGAATGTCGAATTATATATGGATGGGAATGCGAACAATTCTTGTTTTTCGAGCTATAGGAATACTGATGAAGAATACTTCGACTTCGAAAAGCTTGACCGACAGCCAATAGCGGAATATCTCTCGGTCAGTGAAACTGACGAAGCGAACGAAGACGCTGCCGACACGGAGGAAGAAAAGTCGGGCGTTGATTCGGCTGACCTCGATACCTCCGACAGATCTGAGAAGGGGCAGGACGAAGAGGAGGATACTGAAGTATGAGTTTAGTGGACCCTCGTGCTCCATTGATCCCTGGCATTTCACAATATGACGTGGATTTTGTCATTCCACGAGTCGGGATAGATGTCCCTGTGGGCATAGACCCCTTTCTTCTGTACAAGAGCCGGGACTCTGAATACCGACAATTGCATGGCTATTTGCTCGAAGCATTTAATGCCGGAATTGCAGCAGTAAAACATAGGCAATTGGAGGAGGCTGGGCGTGTCCTGGATTTCCCTGAAGTCTCAGCAATTGGCATGGGATATACGCAGCGAAGTAAACGAGGATCCGGCGTTGGCTCTTACCTTACCGAACTCATTATCAAGACTGTCTTAGGCTCTCCGAGTTTACAGGAGCGTGGAATTCGCCATGTTGAAGAGATGCAATTGCTTTCAACCGGGATTGGTCCCGACAGGGTAAGCGATATTGCAGCCAATGTATTGAAAAGGTTTCTGATCGAATATACAAAACGCCAGTGCGTTATTTGGAGTCTGCCAGTAAAAAGAGGCGTACCCGTCAATCATATATACGATGTCTCTTCTGGGCAATGGACTGATGCCTATGAAGATCTTCCCGTAAATCCCAACGACGGCTCTCCCATTCTACTTGTGCCGCGCCGCATTGTTCGTGTCTTGCCATGGATTAACTATGATGATTTTGTCCGGACAGAATTCAATGCATATTTGGCGGCTAAGCGGCAGGCAGTTGCAAGACATTTGAAAGATAATCCAGAAGAACAGTCAGGACAGCTGGAATCAAATGCGAAGCCGCACGTAACAACCGTTACCCGGAGCGACATTAGTTTAGTCGATCGCTATGTCAGGTCGCGCGAGCAGCACTCAGCAGAGGCTCACCCTGCTCTGGATTATATTGATGACGATAGATGCAAAGAGGCAGAGAAGCTGAAAGCGAGACTTTCTGAGATTCAACCCGGCAGAGAACATGCCGTTGAGTATCAGCGGCTCGTTCTCGAAATGTTAAACTTCTTATTTAATCCAGAGCTTGTTGACGGACAACCTGAGGTCCGTACGATCGACGGCACCGAAAGAAGGGATATCATTTTTACCAATGACTCTGACGAATCATTCTGGAGTTACGTCCGCACGACCCACGACGGCATTCTGGTAATGTTTGAGGCAAAGAACACTAACGAACTAGGATTACCTGAAATCAACCAGACCGCAACATACTTGGGCGACCGAATCGGAAGACTGGGCGTTGTCGTTACTCGACGGGAGCCACCTGAGACCGTGCAACGAAAGATATTTTCCGTGTGGAACGATTCTGCGCCACACCGAAAGGTGATTTTGACTCTCTGTGACAAGCAATTGCGCGAATTGCTGGATTTGCGCTGCCAAGATGGCTCGCCAACAAGATGGATGCAAAGCCATTATCGGATGTTCCGCACATCTGTCCAATAGGCGGAGAACTTTATATTGGCTTGGCGTGACACCAACTGATGGTGGGTGGCGCACGATCAATGTCTTGGCAACGTGGGGGTGGTCCGTTTATGCGGGAGCATAAATGGGGTCAGTCCCTTTGTTCTTCTTTCTAATCCCGACCCCGGTCCTCCGTGCCCCCTAATACCAGTACCCATATTGACAACTGTTAACTTTTGAGTTATATTATAATTTATTTTTGGGCGCTGAAAACAAAGGAGATCCCGCTCGTGCCCTCGCCCCCAACTACCCCGCAACATCCCCTCCCGCAACCCCTCCAGAATCAGCACTTCCAGACCCCTCCCGTAACTGCAGAATCCAAACGACTTACAGCGCACAAATTTTTCCCCCAACCCCTTTCGTTCCAACAGTTACAAGTCCGCCTCGTAACCTCTGAAAATAAAAGACTTATAACCCCTTCAGATTCTGCACTTACGCAAAACCACCCTCGTAATTCCTTTGGAATCTGCAGTTACATAAAACACCGGGGAGTGGGGGTCATATTGTTAACCAGATACCCGACGAAGGGTATCTGTCCTGAGCGACCAACGGGAGCGAAGGACCTCACCCAATCCAACAAGCCCACCCATCCCGCAACACCGCACCAGCGACCAACGGGAGCCGAAGGATCTTTCATCCCCCCTCTCGCCACCCGCCACTCGCCACTCGCCACTTTCGCCATCTCCGCTGGCGGGAATCTTTCATCCATTGCAAAATGGCTTGTGCTTCCCTTCGCCCTTTCCGCCGCCGCTCTCTCCCTGCTCATCTGGCTCTCTCTGGCTTTCGCCCGCGGTGCCTTCTGGCGCCTCCGCCGCGCGGAAACGGACCTCGCCGCCGCGGAAGAGCACACCGCCCACTCCTGGCCCCGCGTGGCCATCCTGGTCCCCGCGCGCGACGAAGCCGAATCCATCGCCGCCTGCGTGACTTCCCTCGCCCAACAGGACTACCCCGGCTCCTTCTCCATCCTCGTCATCGACGACCACAGCGCCGACGGCACCGCCGATCTCGCCCGCCACGCCGCCATCGCTTCCGGCGCGCCGGACCGCATCCGCATCCATGCAGCGTCTTCCCTTGCGCCGGGATGGACCGGCAAGCTCTGGGCACTCAACGAAGGCATCCTCGCGGCCAGCGCCAACCCGCAGGACGCGCCCGCGTTCTACTGGCTCACCGACGCCGATATCGTGCACGCTCCCGACACGCTGCGCCGCCTTGTGGCCTGCGCCGAGCGCGACTCCCTCGGCCTCATCTCCCTCCTGGTCCTCCTGCGCACGCGCTCCCTGCCCGAACGCCTGCTCATTCCCGCCTTTCTTTTCTTTTTCCTCAAACTCTATCCCCCGCGCTGGGTCGCCAATCCCCGCGCGCGCACCGCCGGCGCCGCCGGAGGCTGCGTGCTGCTGCGCCGCACCGCGCTCGAGGGCATGGGTGGACTCGCGGCCGTGCGCGGCGACGTGATTGACGATTGCGCCATCGCCCGCGCCGTCAAAACGCACGGCGGCAGGATATGGCTCGGCTATACGCGATCGAGCCAGAGCCTGCGCTCCTATTCCCGCTTCGCGGAAATCCGCGACATGATCGCCCGCACCGCCTTCACCCAGCTCCGCTATTCCCCGCTGCTCCTGCTGGGCGCTCTGGCCGGCATGTTTTTTACTTATTTGCTTCCCTTGCTGCTCCTGCTCCATCCGCATCCAGCGGTGCGCTACACGGCCCTGGCCACCTGGCTGCTGATGTCCCTGCTCTATCTCCCCTCCGTCCGCTTCTTCCGCCTGAATTTTTTCTGGATTTTTCTTCTGCCCCTCGCGGCCCTCTACTACAGCTACGCCACGCTGCTCTCCGCCCTGCGCTACTGGATGGGCCGCGGCGGCCAATGGAAAGGCCGCTCCCAGGCGGCGAAAAATGGAAAAATACATGACCGGTGACCTTCACGCCGCGTCCCTCAAAATTGTGTGGTATTCCTGCGCCCCCTTTGCTACCCTGCGGTCAGTAGGTACAGGGCTGTATCCCGAAGTCAGGGAATGGCACCGGAGGCCGAAATGAGCATTCTTCCCCAGGCGGGCAACGGGAAAGTTACCGTTCCCAGCATCCTCAGCCGCAAGCAAGTTCCCAATTCCCCAGCAAATAGCGCGCGAATTACTTCGCTGACCGCCTACGACTATCCCACCGCGCGCCTGGTGGACGAAGCCGGCGTGGATATTCTCCTCGTGGGCGATTCGCTGGCCATGAGCGTTCTCGGCTACGAGAGCACTCTGCCGGTCACGCTCGACGAAATGCTGCACCACACCCGCGCCGTGCGCCGCGGCACCCGCCGCGCCCTGGTGGTGGCCGACATGCCCTACGGTACCTACCACGCCGGCATGAATGAGGCCGTGCGCAACGCCATGCGCTTCGTGAAAGAAGCCGGGGCGGAAGCCGTGAAAATCGAAGGCGGCGAGCGGCGCATGGAGCTGATCGCGCGCCTGGTGGAAGCGGAAATTCCGGTCATGGGCCACGTGGGCCTCACTCCGCAATCGGTCAACGCCATGGGCGGCTTCCGCGTGCAGGGCAAGACGCCGGATGCGGCGCAGCAGGTGCTCCGCGACGCCCGCGCCGTGGAAGCCGCCGGAGCCTTCGCCATTGTGCTGGAAGGCATGCCCCGCGACCTTGCCGCGCAAATCACCGCCGACCTGCGCATTCCCACCATCGGCATCGGCGCCGGACCCGAATGCGACGGCCAGATTCTCGTGCTCAACGATTTGCTGGGCCTGACCTTCGGCGCCTCACCGAAGTTCGCGCGGCGCTACGCCAATCTCGGCGAAATCATCTCCGGGGCGGTGAAGGAATACTGCGAGGACGTGCGCGGCGGAACTTTTCCTTCCGACGCCGAATCCTATCACGCGCCGCTGGCCGCGACCGAACGCAAGAAACTGCACATCGCCGGCTGAAGCCGCCAGCCATCCAGGGAGAAGCAAATGACGCCGGAAGAAATTCGCCTGCTCTATCAATACAATTCGTGGGCCAATCACCGCCTGCTAGACGCCTGTGCAGCTCTCTCGGCCGAGCAATTCACCCGCGACCTCCACGCCAGCTTTCCTTCCGTGCGCGATACGCTCGTTCACATCATGGACGCCGAGAGGATCTGGCAGGAACGCTTTCAGGGGCGATTCTCCACGCCATGGCTGGCCGCCGCGCAGTTCCCGGATTTGGCCGCGCTACGTTCTCAATGGAGCAAAATCGAAGAGGACTTGCTTCGCTTTGTGAGCCCGCTAACGCCAGAGGAGCTGGCGCGCGTGCGGGACTTTCCCAATCTCCAGGGGCAGATTCAGGCGCTTCCTCTCTGGCAGCCGCTGCAGCATCTGGTCAATCACGGAAGCTACCATCGCGGCCAGGTCGTCGCCTTCCTGCGGCAACTGGACGCCAAAGGCGTCTCCCTGGACCTCATCCGCTTTTATCGCGAACGCGCGGCAGGAGCCGCTGCGTAGTCACCATCTCGCGCGCAAACCTCGTGGAAACCATTCGCACCATCGCCTGGATGAAGGAAGCTTCGCGCAAGGCCCGCGGCGAAGGGCGCATCGTGGGACTGGTGCCCACCATGGGCGCGCTGCACGAGGGTCATCTCTCGCTGGTGCGCCGCGCACAGCAGGAATGTTCACCGGTGACCGTCTCCATCTTCGTCAACCCCACGCAGTTCGGCCCCAAGGAAGACCTGGCCAAATATCCGCGCACGTGGGAAGCAGACCTGCAGAAACTCGAAGCCCTGGGCGTGGATTCTGTTTTTGCGCCCGAGCCTTCCGAGATCTATCCCGGGGGATTTCGCACCACTGTCCATGTGGAGGGACTGAGCGAACGGCTCGAGGGGCGCTCGCGTCCGGGCCATTTCCGCGGAGTTTCGACCGTGGTGCTCAAGCTTCTGGAAATCGTGCAGCCGCACATGGCCTATTTCGGGCGCAAGGACGCCCAGCAGGCGCGCATCCTTCAGCAGATGGCCGCCGACCTCAACCTGGACAGCGAGATTATCGTCTGCCCGATCGTGCGCGAGCCAGACGGCCTGGCCCTGTCTTCCCGCAACGCCTACCTGAAACCCGAGGAGCGCCGCGCCGCCGCCGTTCTACACCGCGCCCTAGACGCAGCTCGGACGGAAATGGCCGCGGGCGCGCGCGATGCATTGCAGGTGCAGACCGTAATGCGCCGCGTGCTGGACGCCGAGCCGCTCGCGAGCACCGACTACGCCGAACTCGTGGACGCCGAAACACTTGAACCCGTCACGCGCATCTCCCGCCCCTGCTATGCGCTCCTCGCGGTTTTTTTCGGCGGCACGCGCCTGCTCGACAACATGCTGATCACTCCGCAGGAGAGCGGCGAATTGCGGTTTGATCTTTAGGCGCATGCCCTCGACAAAACCTTTCCTCCGCATTCCCCTCTGCTAGACTCGAAGCACAGCCCAATTTACCGGCAAAAGGAGAAGCAAATGAAATGCGTTCGACGTATCGCGATAGCGCTGCTGTGTGGAATGATTTTGGCTGCGGTGGCGCCGGCCGGCACCCTGCCCGCCGAAACGCAAATCCAGGTGACCCTCGACCAGAGCGTCAGCTCCAAAACCGCCCGCCCGGGTGACTTCGTCAGCGGCAGCGTGGCCCATGATGTCTCCGTGGGCAGCCACGTCATAATTCCCAAAGGCTCTCCGGCCAGGATGAAAGTGACTTCCGTGCAAGCTTCCGGCAAGCTTTCCACTCCCGCCAAGCTCTATCTGCGGCTTGATTCCGTCACGGTGCGCGGGAAAAGCCATTCGCTTTCCACCATGCAGGAAGGCATCACCGCGGGCAGCAAGGCCAAGCGCAATACCGTCTTCATCGGCGGCGGGGCGGCGGCCGGAGCCATCATCGGCGCACTCGCCGGGGGCGGCAAGGGCGCGGCCATCGGCATGATGGCCGGCGGCGCGGCGGGAACCGCCGGAGCGGCCACCACGGGCAAGAAGGATGTCGAGTTTCCCGCGGAAACGCGACTCGTCTTCACCACCGAAGGAGCCGCTTCCATCAACTGAGAAATTCGCAACCAATGAAAAAGAGAACGGGCGGCCCCGTCTTTCGGGCCGCCCGTTTCTATTATTCCCGTGCTTTGCGCTAAGAACGCTTGCGGATTTCCGCGAGGACTTCCGCGGCATGGCCCTTCGCGCTCACGCTGTCCCATATTTTCTCGACCGTGCCGTCCGCGCCAATCAGCACCGTGCTGCGCACAATTCCCAGGAAAGATTTGCCCAGGAATTTCTTCATGCGCCGCGCCCCGAAAGCCTCGATGATTTCGAATTCCGGATCGCTCAGCAGATCGAAATTCAACTTCTGCTTGGCCTTGAAGCCCGCCTGGGCCTTCACCGAATCCCCGCTGGCGCCCAGAATCACCACGCCCAGCCTGTCGAACTCCTTTTTTGCGTCGCGAAACTCGGACGCTTCGGTGATTCAACCCGGTGTATTGGCCTTGGGGTAGAAAAACAGGACCACGCGCTTGCCGCGGTAATCCGCGAGCGAAACTTCCGCGCCCGTGTCCGACTTCAGCCGGAAGTCCGGCGCTTTGTCGCCTTCCCGCAATGTTTTTTTCGCCATAGCCGCCTCGGTTTCAGGAGAGCAGTTTTTTCAATACGTCGTTGATGGCCTGGGGATTGGCCTGGCCCTTGGTGGCGCGCATGACCTGTCCCACAAAAAACTTGAAGACGCCTTCGTTGCCGGCTTTGTATTTGGCGACGTTGTCGGGATTTTTTTCGATGACTTCGCGGGCGGCTTGTTCGATGGCGCCGGTGTCGCTGATCTGGCCGAGGCCTTCGGCGGCGACGATTTCTTTCGCGGCGCGGCCGGTTTCGAACATCGCGGCGAAGACTTTTTTGCCAACGGCGGCGGTGATCTGGCCCGCTTCGACCATGGAAATCAGTTCGGCCAGGGCGGCGGGAGCGACCGGGCTCGCCTCGATCTCCTTGCCGGAATCATTCAGGCGGCGCAGCAGTTCGGTCTGCATCCAGTTGGCCGCGCTCTTCCCCGGAGCTCCGGCCTGCACCACGCTTTCGAAGTAGGCGCCGCGCGCGCGCGTTTCCGTGAGCACCGCGGCGTCATAGGGCGTGGCGCCGTATTGGGAGACGAAGCGGGCGCGCTTGGCGTCGGGCATTTCCGGCATGGCCGCGCGTATGGCTTCGCGCCATGCGGCGCTGACGTGCACGGGAAGAAGGTCCGGCTCGGGAAAATAGCGGTAGTCGTGGGCCTTTTCCTTGGAGCGCATGGGAATGGTGCGGCCTTCGTTCTGGTTCCAGAGGCGGGTTTCCTGGAAGATTTTACCGCCGCTTTCGAGGACGCCGATTTGGCGCTCGATTTCGTATTCGATGGCCTTTTGCAGGTAGCGGAAGGAGTTGAGGTTTTTGACTTCGACCTTCACGCCGAACTGTTCGGCGCCGCGCAGGCGCACGCTGACGTTGGCGTCGCAGCGCAGCGAACCCTCTTCCATATTGCAGTCGCTCACTTCCGTGTACAGCATGACCTGTTTGAGCGTGGTCAGATAGGCATAGGCCTCGGCCGGCGTGCGGATGTCTGGTTCGGATACGATTTCCGCCAGCGGCGTGCCCCCGCGGTTGTAGTCCACGTAGGACTTGTCGGCGGCGGAAAAACCTTCGTGCAGGGCCTTGGCGGCGTCGTCTTCGAGGTGCAGGCGGGTGATGCCGATGCGTTTGCGGGCGCCCTCGTGCTCGATCTCCAGCCATCCCCCGGTGGCCAGCGGCTGGTCGTACATGGAAATCTGATAGCCCTTGGGCAGGTCCGGATAGAAATAATTTTTGCGCGCAAAGCGCGAATGCTCGTGTACCGCGCAGTTGATGGCCAGCGACGCGCGCACACCCATTTCCACCGCGCGCTTGTTGAGCACCGGGAGAGTTCCAGGAAGGCCCAGGCAGACGGGGCAGACGTTGCTGTTCGGCGCATCGCCGAAACGCGTGGAGCAGGAGCAGAAAATCTTGGTCCTCGTCTGCAACTGGACGTGCACTTCGAGGCCGATGACCGGCTCGTATTTCGCCAGGATCTCCGGCGCGAGGGCACTGTTTTCCGAAGCGCTTTTAGCCATAACAGGTTGACGATTATACCTGAATTCCGAAGTTGAAGAGAGATTCCTCCACTCCGGGACGGCAGAAAACGCCGTCCCTCCGGTCGGAATGACAAAGTTGGCGAGAGCAGGACCGGAGAAAAAACCAGACTTCGGCGAAGTTGGGTTTTCACTGGATAAAGAATTGAAAGACAACAACTTAGGCTCGCCAGTATCGGTCTAATTTTTCGGTTTCAAGTTGTATCATCCCGCGGCGGGATTCTATTTTTCGAAACTGGCCGGGACCGCCCCGGCCAGTCGCTTTCTGTTCCGTCGCGGGATTCACGCTGCGGCTATTTTTTTCCACCGAAACGGTAATTCGCGCCCATGCGGAACTCGCGCCCGAGCGCAGGATAGCCCAGCGCATCCTGATACTGTTTGTCGAACAGGTTGGCGATGCGGGCGTGGAAGGTAACGCCCTTCGCCGCCGCGTAGCTGGTGGCGAAATCGAAACGGGCGTAGCCGGGGTTGCTGGTCATGCCCAGGTAGAGGAAGTCGCTATCCGTGCGCTCGCCGGTGAAATACCCGGAGAGGTTGACGTTCACCGCGCGGAAGGAGGCATTGGCGATGAGCGAGCCGGAATGGGAAGGACGGCGCAGGAGGCGGTTGCCGGGAAGCATGGCCGGGTCCCAGGCGTTGGGTGAGGAGAGCACGAGGCTGTCATCGTAGGAATAATTTCCGGCGAGGCTCAGCCAGTGCAGGGGCTTCACTTCGACGGCGATGTTGGTTCCGCGGGCGCGGGAGAGGTCGGTGTTGAAGAAGGTTCCGAAACCCCAGACGCAACCCGCCGGCGGGGCCACCGGGCACTGCCCTCCGAATGCGCAGTAGGTGAAGCTGACCATGTCATAGAAGCGGTTCTGGAAATACTCGGCGGAAATGCGGACTTTGTCCGAAGCGAGTTTTTGTTCGATGCCCGCGCTCCAGGTGCGGCTGCGCTCGGGGCGCAGATCGGGATTGCCTGGATAGCAGGGATCGGCGCCGAGGGTGTAGGACTGGTCCATGCGCGGCTCCTTGATGCCCTGGCCGTAAAATACGCGCGCGCGGGTATCGCCCCAGAAGCCCTGGCTGGCGCGGAGAGCATAGGAAGCGCCGAAGCGGGGAACGACGCGAGTGCCGAAGACGCCGTTGGCTTCGGCGCGCACGCCGCCCGAAAGGAGCAGGCGCGAAAGCGGGGTCCAGCGGAGGTCGAGGAAGCCGCCCTGGCTGGCGCGGCGGTGGCTCAACTCCTGCACGAAGCCGCTGTAGGAGGCCAGCATGTAGCCGTTTTCGACTTCGTATTGGTAGCCGGCGGTGGCGCCGAATTTGGGAGCGACGTAGCTGGACTGCGCGCGGAAGCCGGTGCGATTGAACTCACTGCGGTCCGTGAAGGTGTAATCGCAATAGGAGGAGGACACCGCCGTGGACCCGGGCGAGGGTAGCGGGCAGTAGGGGTCCAAGGGATTGTAAAAATCCTGGCCGGGATTGTCGTTGAGTTCGCGGCTGTAGGATTCCGAGGCGGAAAGTTCATGCCGCCAGTGCGCGCCGCTCGTAAAATTCCAGCGCTGCCCCGCACTGAAGGAATGCATGGCGCTGTGCTGGTCGAGGTTCGCGGGTTCGAAAAGAGTCTGGCCGGGGATTCCCGCATCGCTGTCGGTGTTGCGCAATGTCAGGCGCAATTGATTGTTCTGGCTGAAGCTCCATCCGAAATTACCGGAAACGGTGCGGTTGAGGAGACCGTCGTTGGGGCCCTGGCCATCGGTATTGAAGTAGGAGGCCGCCCCGGAGTAGTCGAATTTACCGAGCAGGCCGCTGAGTTGCGCGCCGCCGCGGGCAGTGGCAAAGCCGCCGCCTTCGGTGAACATGTTTACCGCCGGGGTGCGCGTCGTGCCGCGATGAGAGATGATCTGGATCACGCCGGAAACGGCATCAGTACCGTAGAGGGCGCTCTCCGCGCCGCGGACGACTTCCACCTTGTCCACGTTATCGAGGGTGACGTTCGAGAAATCGACTGCGCCGCCCGGATCATTCACGGGCGTGCCGTCCACCAACACTTTGACGAAATTGGAATTGCCGCCGTTCAAAGAGACCGCGGCCATTCCGCCCTCCGCGCCCGTGCGCCAGATGCTCACGCCGGGGGTATCTTGCAGGAGGTCGGCGAGGGCGATGGCGCCGCGCTGGTCCATTTCCTTGCGGGAATAGATGCTGGAGGGAGCGGGAGAAGCGGCGGCCTCGAGGGGTTCGGTTTGGGCGGTGACCAGGACACGCGACGAGAGCCGCTCCAGTTCCAGCCGCAGATCCAGCGTGCGCGCCTCCCCGGCGCCCAGCTGCACGGCGATTTCCCGCGTGGCAAACGCCTCCTTCTCAAATCGCACGTGGTAATTTCCCGGCGCAAGCGCCAGCGAATACTGCCCTTGCGCGCCCGATACCGCCGTAACAGCGACTGCGGCGGCTCCTTCGGGCACGGCGCTTACATGCACTCCGGCTACCGAGCCGCCGGTGGAGTCGGTCACTACGCCGCTCAATTGTCCTTGCGGGGAAGCGTAAAGAACTGCTGGAAGAATCGAAAGAAAAAGCAAACCGAACAGACGAACGCAGAAAGTTTTCATTTTGTCTCCTCCGCTCCCTCTCGCGCGGGAGGTGAAGGTTGTCCTGCGCCGTAAGAAGACTGCCGGCGCCGGCTGCGGGCCTCGCAGGTTTCCTGGCTTGGCGGCACTGCCGTCCCGGATTGCCGGGACTCGCGCGGCCTTCCCACGGCCCCTTACCCGATGCGGGGGAGCCACAGTGACCACGCTGCTACGAATCCGCCTTACAGTCGCGCGGCGGCGACGGCTTCTAATGCTGCAACCGCAGAGCGGTTGCCCGTCTTCCCTTGCGCGAAGTCCGCTGGTGGATGGAAATGGACGCCCGCGATGCGCGCCCGGCTGAGGTTAACGCGAAAGACCCTGCTTGCCGAGACTGCCGGAAAGCACCGTGATGCGCGGGCGGCCGGATGCGCCGATCTCCACGCTCAAGGAAGCCTGAAAAACCTGTTCAAGAATTTCCCGCTGCATGACGGCCGCGGCGGAGCCGGTGCGCAGCACTTTGCCGCGCTGCATGAGGACGACCTGATCGGCGTATTCGGCGGCCAGATTCAGTTCGTGCGTCACCACCACCACGGTGTAGTGGTTCTGCGCCGCCAGCCTGCGCAGGACCTCGAGAAAATCCATCTGTGCGCCGACGTCCAGATGCAGCGTCGGTTCATCCAGCAACAGCAACAGCGGCTGCTGTGCCAGGGCGCGCGCCAGAATCACGCGCTGCTTTTCGCCGCCCGAGAGCTGGTCCATCCAGCGCTCGATCAGGTGCTCGGCGCCCACGCGGGCCAGGGCGCCGCGGGCGATGATAATGTCATCCGCGGATTCGAAGCGCAGCGAGCGCCCGTGCGCATGCCGCCCTTGCAGCACAAACTCCCACACGCGCGAGGGAAAGAGCAGGCGGCTCTCCTGCTGCACCACGGCGATGCGCTGCGCGCGAGTGCGCGGATCGAGACTCCCGGTGGAAAATCCGTTCAGCAGCACCCGCCCGGAGAGCGGCCGCAGCGCCCCGGAAATCAGTTTCAGCAGGGTGGACTTTCCGCTGGCATTCGGCCCCAGAATCGCAACCAGTTCGCCCGGCCGCGCCTGAAAGCTGGTGGCCTCGAGAGTGAACAGCGGGGCCTGGGAAGGATTGGGAAGATAGGCGTAGCTGGCCTGCTCGACGCTCAGGCGCACCTCATTGCCCGGGGCGCCAAGCACGCCCGCGGCCAGGTGGGCCGCAGCAGAAGACGGGGGAATCGGGGTGGAAGCGCTCATGCGCTCCTCCTGCGCAGCACGTAGATAAACAGGGGCGCGCCCACAATGGCGGTTACCGCGCCCACCGGAATTTCCGTTGGAGCCACCACTGTGCGCGCCAGCGCATCCGCAAGCACCAGCACAATGGCCCCGCCCAGCGCCGCCGTAGGCAGCAGGACGCGGTGATCCGGTCCAAAAATAACGCGCATGATGTGCGGCACCAGCAAGCCCACGAAGCCGATGGCCCCGCTGACCGATACCGCCAGGCCCGTAAGCACCGAAGCGCCGATGTAAACCACCAAGCGGACGCGGTCAATATCCACTCCGAGATGCATGGCCTCCTGCTCGCCGGAAAGAAGCAGGTTGAGGTCCGAGGCGGTGGTATAGATGGCTGCAGCCGCCACGAAGAACCCAAGCACCAGAAACCAGCGCAGGCTCGCCGGCAGCGGCGTCCCCAGCTCACCCAGCAGCCAGAAGCTCATGCCTCCGCGGTCGCGCAGGGAGAGGGTGTTCAGCAAAAACGTAATGATGCCGGAAAGAAACGAGACGCAGATGATTCCCGCGAGCAGCAGCGTTCCGCTTTCGATCTGTCCTTCGCGGCGGCCCAGAAAATAAACCGCGGCAATCGTGGCCATGCCCCCGAGAAACGCTCCGAGGGGCGTGAGCAAGCCGGACACCAGCGGCGGCAAGTCCAAATGCTGCGCGGCGATCAGCGCCAGGATGGCTCCGACGGCCGAACCGCTGGAAACGCCGAGCACATACGGGTCCGCCAGAGGATTGCGCAGCAGCGCCTGAAAACTCGTTCCGGCGACGGAAAGAGAGGCGCCCACGAAAATGGCCAGGAGGATGCGCGGCATGCGGATATCGAAGACGATCAGCCGGTAGTCCGTGGAAAGGTCGCTGCTGTAGCCCAGGGCCACGCGAATGATGTCCCGCCCGAGGCCGTAGAGGGACACGGGAACAGCGCCGAGTTTCAGCGCGATGAACACGCTCACGAAGAGCACGGCCGCCAGAATTCCGCAGCGGATCAGGAGACTGCGCAGCGTCAAGGGTTTCATCCCGCGCCTCCGCCCTTGAAGGAATTCGCCAGCCGCGCCGGCGGCGAATTCGCCGGGGCTTTCTTCTCGTCCCCGGAAAACGCCTCCGGGTGCAACTGCCGCGCCAGTTCCTCGATTGCGGCGACCATGCGCGGCGCCGGACGGTTCACCGCTTCGCTCACCACCACGATCTTCCGGCTTTTCACCGCTTCCATTTCCCGCCACACCGGGCGCTCCGCCAGCGCGCTGAATTCTTTCTCCCCGCTCTGCGCATGCGCCGCGGCAAACACGATAAATTCCGGATGCAGGCGCACCGCTTCTTCGAGGCTGATCTGCGGCCAGTCCTGTTCCGTCTCCACGATGGAAACCGCCCCCGCCCGGCGCAGCGCATCCGCGACAAACGTTTTCTGCCCCGCCGAAACCAATGGTTCGCTCCAGACCACGAACAGCACCCGCTTGGCAGGCAGCCCCGCCAGGCGGCTGCGCAGCTCTTCCAGTCTCTTTTCCAGATCCTCGCTCAGTGCCCGGCCCGCCTCCGGAATGCCCAGAATTTCCGCCAGCCGCTTCGAGGAAGCAATCATCTCCTCGACACTGTGCGGGTCTACCGCGTAGACGGGAATTTCCAGCTGCTCGAGCGCCAGCACCGTCTCATAGCGGTTCAAACCCTTCGTCAGGAGCACCAGGTCGGGGTGCAGCGCCGCGATCTGCTCGATGCTGGGATTAAGCGCTCCTCCTACCTTGGCCTTGCTGCGCGCTTCCTCCGGGTAATCGCAATAGTCCGTGTCCGCCACCAGACGGTCCTGCGCTCCCAATTCGTAGATCGTTTCCGTCAGGCTGGGCGCGAGGGAAACAATGCGCCGCACCGGCTGCGGCACGCGCACCTTGCGCCCCGCTTCGTCGGTCACTTCGGAGAAAGAAGGGGCTGCCGGCGCGGCCGGGAGGACGCGGTTCTGCGCGGCCAGCGGCCCGCCCAGGAATACCGCCATCCCCAGCGCGGCCCACGGCGCGCGCATCCGAATTTTCCTACCGCCCAACATCACACGCTCTCCTTCG
The DNA here is from genome assembly GCA_020072805.1 of Terriglobia bacterium. Classification (GTDB taxonomy): domain Bacteria; phylum Acidobacteriota; class Terriglobia; order Acidiferrales; family UBA7541; genus Acidiferrum. The sequence continues at coordinate 57,568 of JAIQGC010000001.1, read as the reverse complement.
CGTCCAGAGAAAAAAAATCCCCACGAGAAATCGTGGGGAAACTGCCGGCGTCCTTCTCGCGAGGTTCGCCTGCCATCACGGTCCGGGAGGGAATCCTGGCTTACGGCCTGCTTGGCCGATCACAGTGGCGGGACCGCGGCCGGTTTTCACGGCCTTCCCCGCTGCCCGGGCCTGCAAATTCAATATTCAGTCTATGTCCCGCGCGGAGGAGTGTCAATCGTCCGGTAACGTTCCCTCAGCGGTTCTTCCACTCCGGCTTGCGCTTTTCCAGGATGGCGCGCACGCCTTCCTGCGCGTCGTCCAGCTTGTACAGTTCGTTCAGGAAAATATTCATGGAATTTTTCATGCCGTCCTGGATGGACATTCCCGTCCCGCCCAGGATGGCCCGCTTGGCCATGGACAGCACCGGGCCGGAATGCGAGGTGATCCGGGCGATCAGATCCTTCACCGTCTGCGCCAGTTTTTCTTCCGGGACCAGGCGGTTCACCAGTCCCAGCTCGAAGGCCTGCTCCGCCGTAATCGGCTCCCCGGTCAGCACCAGTTCCAGGGCCTTCTTGGGCCCCACCAGCAACGGCAGGACCGTCGTGGCCAGCGCCGGGAATACGCCGATGGAAATTTCCGGCTGCGCAAATCGCGCTTTGGGAGAGGCCACCACCAAATCGCCGAACGCCGCCAGTTCCCCGCCGCCGCCGATGGCCTGGCCGTTCACCACGCAAAGCACCGGCTTGGCCACGTCCATCATGGCCGTGAACACCCCGTGAAAAGCGCTCAGCATCTGAAAGACGCGCTGCGAGGTGTACTCCCCCAGGTCGATGCCCCCGCAGAACACTTTGCACGCCGAATCCAATACCACCAGCTTCACATCGTTTTTTTCGCCCAGGAAGCTGAAGCCGTCCGCCAGTTCCTTCAGCATCGCTTCGTTCAGCAGGTTGTGCTCCGGGCGGTTCAGCGTCATCCAGGCCGCTCCCCCCTCGAGGCGCAGCTTGATGAACTGGAACTCCTCGGGTTTGCGGCGCACGGCCTGTGTATTAAATTCGTCGGGATTGGCGGTTTCCACCATGGCTCGTCTCCTGTGTCTTCACTAACAAGTCTCGATCGCCAGCGCGATTCCCAGTCCGCCGGATACGCACAGCGTGGCCAGCCCGCGCTTGCCCGGATTGTGCGAGGCCGTGCCGCGCAGCCCGTGCACCAGCGTGGTCACAATGCGCGCTCCCGTGCATCCGATGGGGTGTCCCAGTGCGATGGCGCCCCCGTTGGGGTTCAGCCGCGCACGGTCGATATGCAGTTCCCGGTCGCAGGCCAGCACCTGCGCGGCAAACGCTTCGTTCAACTCGATCGCATCGTAGGCGTTCAGCTTTCTTCCCGTGCGTTTCTCCAGCTTCTCCACCGCGGGAACCGGCCCGATGCCCATGATCCGCGGGTCCACCGCCGCCACCGTGGCGTCCACGATCCGCGCCAGCGGCGTCACCTGCAACTCGCGCAATTTCCTCTCGCTCGTCAGCACCACCGCCGCGGCTCCGTCCGTGATCCCGCTGGAGTTTCCCGCGCTGATGCTCCCGTCCTTGGCGAACACCGGCGGCAGCTTGGCCAGGCTCTGGAGCGTCGTGCCCAGGCGCACATGCTCATCCGCCTCCACCCTTATCTGCTTCCCCTTGGCGTTGGTGTGCTCCACAGGTATCAGCTCCGCCCCGAAGCGCCCTTCCTGCATGGCCCGCGCCGCGCGCTGCTGGCTTTCCAGCGCGTAGACATCCTGTTCCTCCCGCGAAATCTTGTATTGCCGCGCCAGCACCTCCGCGGTTTCGCCCATGATCATGCGCGCAATGCGGCAAAACAGCCCGTCGCGATACATCGAATCCATCAGCGTCTGGTGGCCCATCTTGAATCCCCAGCGGGCATCCAGCAGGTAAGGCACCTGGGTCATCGATTCCGCGCCACCCGCCACCACGATGTCCGCTTCTCCGAGGAGAATTTGCTGCCAACCCAGCAGAATCGCGCGCATGCCCGAGGCGCACGCCATGTTGATGGTAAAAGCCGGAACGTCATCGCCCAGCCCCGCGCGCCAGGCGATCTGCCGCGCCAGGTTCGGCCCGATCCCCGCGGGCCGCGCGTTTCCGATGATCACTTCATCCACGCGATAGGGCGTCTTGCGCGCTGCCGCGGCCGCCTCGCGTGAAAACGGCGGTATCCCGTCCCACGACGGTTTATCCACCGGCGTACGTCCGGGCGGAATCTCCCCGAAGGCGCGCTCGATCGCCGCGCGCACGGCAATCACTCCCATATCCGCCGCCGTCAATTCCGCCAGCGCCCCGCCGAATTTTCCGATGGGCGTGCGTACCGCGCTCACGATGTAAACCGGGTTCATGGTCTCTACCCTCCGATGCTAGCACAGCCTTTTGCGCCGCCGCGTGCGGGCCTTCCAGCCCGTGCGCAATCGGTTCGCGGAGACATTACGCTCTTCCATTGCCGCAACGGAGCGCCTGCAGGATAGTATAGAGGAGCGCGCCGCCCCTTTTCGAGGGGCCCGCGCAACTGCGAGAACCGATGCGCCCATCCTCCCGAGGAAGAACACTCAGGTTTCTGGCCGTTCTCCCGGCGCTCTGCCCCGCCGTGGCGCTTTCCGTTGTCACACGGGGGCTTCACTGAACACTCCTCCGCGCTCTCCTCATCCACCCGGTGTTGCCGTTGCCGCCTCGCTGTCCAATCCGTTGGACCGCGAAGGATTCCCCTCCGCGCAGGATTGGGAACAGGCTGACCCCGTTGTCTTTTGCGCCGACTGGCAGGGCAAGAACGCCGACCCGCAGCGCGAAACACAGGTCCGCCTGCTGTGGACCTCCGCAACTATCTACCTGCAATTCCGCGCGCGCTATCGCGAACTCACTGTCTTCCCCGACGCCTCCGCCGGCGGCCGCCGCGACCGTCTCTGGGACCGCGATGTCGCTGAAGTTTTTTTCCAGCCCGATCCCCGCCACCCCCTGCGCTATGCCGAGTTTGAAATCAGCCCCAACGCCTTCTGGATTGATCTGGACATCAACCTGGACCCCGGTGCCGAGCGCCTGCGCGACTTGCGCAGCGGCCTCGCTCGCCGGGTCCGCATTGACGAAGAGCAAAAACTCTGGACCGCCGAACTCTCCATCCCCATGCGCTCCCTCACATCGCAGTTCGATCCCGCCGCTGCCTGGCGCGTTAATTTCTTCCGCGTCGAAGGTCCCCGCGAGCTGCGCTTCTACTCTTCCTGGCAGCCCACGCACACACCAGAGCCCAATTTCCATGTTCCCCAGGCCTTCGGCAAACTTCTCTTCGCCCCGCGATAAAGAATAGCCCCGCAGCGCCTTAGTTGGAGTAAGATCGCCTCAAGGGACTGAAGCACCTCGTCACTGTGCGGACGGGTATGCGGTGTCCCCTGACTTACCGCTTATTGCTTGCGGTATTGCATCCAGAGGTGAGCTATGCGCACAGTCTTCGCCGTTCTCCTGCTCCTCCTTCCCGCGGGAGTTTTCGCCCAAAGCGCCGATTTGCCCCGCACCGCGGAATTTTGCGGCGATTGCCACCGCGCCATCTTCGATGGCTGGAAGCAATCGGCGCACGCCTCGGCCATGGAGAGCCGCCTCTTTCAGGACACCCTCAAGCTCGCCGAGCAGGACTTCGGCGGAGAGGCCCGCAAGGTCTGCCTGCGATGCCACGCCCCCACCGCTGCGCTCACCGACGACCTCGCCTTGCTGCGCAAGGTCAGCTGGGAAGGCATCACCTGCGACTATTGCCACTCCATCCGCGAAGTCACCACCACCGGGGGCAATCCCCGCGCCCGCGTGGAATTCAACGACGTCAAGAGCGGCCCCACCAAGGACGTCTCCTCCCCCGCCCACCGCACCGTCTTCTCCGCCGTGCACACTTCTTCCCTCGCCTGCATTTCCTGCCACGAATATAAGAACGCTCTCGGTTTCCCCGTGCTCTCCACCTATTCCGAGTGGAAGGAAAGCTCCTACGCCGCCGACAAACAGGAATGCCAGAACTGCCACATGTACAGCGTGCGCGGCGCCGTCGTGGACCCGCGGGTAAAGGAATCTTCCTCCCCCGGCATCAATCTCCACCAAATGCCCGGCAGCCGCTCCCCCGAGCAACTCAACAAAGCCATCCGCATGCTGGTCTCCTCCGAGCGCACGGGCAATCTCCTCCAGGTCACCGTGCGCCTGACCAACACCGGCGCCGGCCATTTTGTTCCCACGGGATCTCCGCTGCGCCGCCTCATCCTCGATGTTCGGCTGGAGTCCTACGGCGGCGGCCCCCCGCTGCAGCAGACGCGCACGTACACACGCAGCATCGCCGACCAGAAAGGCGCCCCGATCGAGCGCGAGGATATCGCCTTCCTGCGCGCCGCCAAGGTCCTCCAGGATACGCGCATCGCACCCAGGGAAACCCGCACCGAATCCTTTTCCTTCAGCGTGCCCAGCGGCAAACTGGCCCGCCTGGAGGCCAGCCTCTCCTACTATTATTCGCCGATGGCCGGCGCCGGAGCCCAGCAGCGAATCAAGTTCTTCACGATTTCTCGCCTGATTCGATAGAATGCCTGAGCAGCCGCGCGGAATCCCTTGCGGGACACCGCCGCCGTTTTCGGATATGCTCTGCCCGGGACATTCAACTCATGAACGTCAAACAGCTCTTTGATCTCAGCAATCGCACCGCGCTCATCACCGGGGGCTCCGCCGGTCTGGGCCGCCAGATGGCCGAAGGCCTGGCTGAAATGGGCGCCAGCGTCGCCCTGTGCGCGCGCAAGAAAGAACGCTGCGAGGAGGCTGCCGCTGAACTGCAAAAGCTCGGCGTAAAAACCCTGGCGCTCGCCTGCGACGTCAAGGACCAGAACAGCGTGCAGCAGGCCGTGGGCGCCACCCTGGCCGAGTTCGGGCGCATCGACATCCTCATCAACAACGCCGGCACCTCCTGGGGAGGCCCCTTCGAGGAGATGCGCCTGGACCAGTGGCACAAGGTCATCGACACCAACCTGACCGGCACTTTCCTCTTTTCCCAGGCCGCCGGAAAAATCATGCTCGGCCAGCGCAGCGGTAAAATCATCAACATCGCTTCCGTCGCGGGACTTGCCGGCGCTCCCCCTGACCACGTCCACGCCACCGCCTATCACGCCAGCAAGGGCGGCGTCATCCTGCTCACCAGGGATCTCGCGCGCAAATGGGCTCCCCACAATATCCAGGTCAATGCCATCGCTCCGGGATGGTTTCCCACGAACATGTCCGGGGTGATCATCGAGCGCAACCGCGATACTTTCCTCAAGTCCATTCCCCTCGGGCGCTTCGGCAATGACCACGATCTCAAGGGCGCCGCCGTTTTTCTGGCCTCCGCCGCTTCTGATTACGTCACCGGCCATGTGCTGGTGGTGGACGGCGGCCAACTGGCTTAGTTCCGCTGCGGCAGCGCAGCGAGGAGTGATCCGCATGGATCTGAAACTGACCGAAGGCGAATTGCGCTTCCGCAACGAATTGCGCGCCTGGCTCGAATCCAATCTCCCCAGCGACTGGCCCGCCTGGCGCGAAAAATCCCTGGATGACTCCTACTCCTACTTGCGCGCCTGGCAGCTCAAACTCTATGACGCCCGCTGGGCCGCGGTTTGCTGGCCCGCCGAATACGGCGGGCGCGGCGCCACCCTCATGGAGCAAGCCATCTTCTGGGAAGAACTCGCGCGCGCCGGGGCGCCGCCCATGGCCAATTCCCTGGGTCTCGGGCTGATCGGCCCCACCATCGTGGCTTTCGGCACGCCCGCGCAGAAGCTGCGCTACCTGCCCAAAATTCTCAGCGCCGAGGAAATCTGGTGCCAGGGCTTCTCCGAGCCCGACGCCGGTTCCGACTTGGCCGGTCTTAAAACCGAAGCGCGCCTCGACGGCCCCGATTACATTGTCAACGGACAAAAAGTGTGGACCAGCTACGCCTGGCTGGCCGACTGGTGCGAACTGGTGGTGCGCACCGACCCCCAGGCTCCCAAACACAAGGGACTGACCGTGCTGCTCGTCAACATGAAATCTCCCGGCATCGAAGTTCGCCGCCTCCGCCAGATGACCGGAGAGAGCGAATTCAGCGAAATCTTCTTCACCAACGTGCGCGTCCCCGCGGAAAACGTCCTCGGCCAGGTCAATGACGGCTGGAACGTGGCCGTCAGCACCCTCATGCACGAACGCGGCTCCTACGGCGCGCGCCTCTATCTGCTCTTCAAGCGCAGCATCGATCGCCTCATCGAGCTTTCTCACTCCGCCCGCAAGAACGGGCAGCCGGCCTCGCGCGACCCGCTCCTCCGCCAGAAGCTGGCGCAGTGCTACGCGGAAGTTGAAATCATGCGCCTGAACCAGTTGCGCGCCTTCAGCCGCATCTCCGCCACGGGCGTGCCCGGCCCGGAAGGCTCACTGCAAAAACTCTTCTGGAGCGAACTGAACCAGCGCCTCCAGCAGATCGCCCAGGAAATCCTTGGCCCCGCCGGACAATTGCTGGCCGGCGATCCCCGGGCCATTGACCACGGCATCTGGTCCTACGGCTATCTCCGCTCACGCGGCAACACCATTGAAGCCGGCACCTCCGAAATTCAGCGCAGCATCATCGGCCATTATGTGCTCGGCCTGCCGCGCAGCTACTGAGCATCCCAGGGAGACCACCGATGGACTTCGGCTTGAGCGACAGCCAGCAGAGTCTCAAGGACAACGCCCGCAAATTCTTCTCCACCCATTGCCCCATGACGGAAGTGCGCCGCCTCGCGGATACCGATTCCGCCCACGACACCGCCCTGTGGGCGAAAATGGCCGAACAGGGCTACACCGGCATCTGTTTCTCCGAAGAGCATGATGGCGCGGGCCTTGGTCTGGTGGAACTCGCGCTCATTCTCGAAGAAGCCGGCCGCGCACTTGTCCCCGGCCCCTTCTTCTCGACCGTGGCTCTCGCCGGCGCTCTGCTCGACGCCACGGCCTCCGATGCGCAAAAGAAAAAATATCTCGCGCCCATTTGCCGCGGGCAGGCCCGCTCGACCGTCGCCCTCTACGAATCCGAATCCGCCTGGAATCCGGCCGAGTCCCGCATCGCCGCCGAAAACGGCCGCATTACCGGCGAAAAACTTTTTGTCCCGGACACCGCCGCCGCTTCCACCATCCTTGTCGTTGCCCGCAATTCCGTCTTTGTCGTCGAAGCCGGCGCCCCGGGCATGAGCATCACTCCCATGCTGTCCATGGACCTTACGCGCAAGGTATATGCGGTAACTTTCGCCAATACCCCCGCCGAAAAACTCGCTCGCCCCGAAAATATCGCCCGCGGGCTTGACTGCGCAACGGCCGCGCTGGCCGCGGAGATGACCGGGGGCATGCAGCGCACCCTGGAATCCGCCGTGCAATACGCCAAGACGCGCAAGCAGTTCGGCAAGATCATCGGCTCCTTCCAGTCCGTGCAGAACCTTTGCGCCGACATGCTCCTGGAAACCGAAAGCTCCCGCTCCGCGGCTTACTACGCTGCCTGGGCCCTGCAGGAAAATGCGCCGGACGCCGCAGCCGCCGTCTCCATCGCCAAACTGTATGCCAGCGACGCCTGCCGCACTGTCGGCAATCGCGGCATCCAGATTCACGGCGGCATGGGCTTCACCTGGGAAAACGACCTGCACCTCTATTACCGCCGCGCCAAGGCCTGCGAAACCACCCTGGGCGATGCCTCCTGGCACCGCGAGCGCCTCGCCCGCATGGCCGTGGACACGGTTGCAGTTCCGCCCGCGGGCGTATAAATTTTTATGGCGATTTCCCGGAAAGGGTAACCCACATGAGCGAGCTGGTCCGTTTTTCCAAAGAGAACGACGTCGCCGTCATCACCATCGACAATCCCCCCGTAAACGTCCTCGGTCCCGGCGTTCCCGAAGCCCTCGCCGGCTTCATCGAGAAACTGGAAAATGACGCGTCCATCCGCGCCGCCGTGGTCATCGGCGCGGGCCGCACCTTCGTGGCCGGCGCGGACATCCGCGAATTCGCCAAGTACCGCTCGGGCGAAAAGAAACGGCCTGGGACGCTGCCGCTGCTGCTGAAGATTGAAAATTGCCGCAAGCCCGTGGTGATGGCGATTCACGGCAACGCGCTGGGCGGCGGGCTGGAACTGGCCATGTCCGGCCATTACCGCGTCGCGGTTCCCGGAGCGAAGGTGGGCCAGCCCGAGGTCAAACTGGGCATCATTCCCGGCGCCGCCGGAACGCAGAGGCTCCCGCGCCTCGCCGGCGTGGCCAAAGCCATCCAGATGTGCGTCGAAGGCGCTCCCATTCCCGCGCAGGAAGCGCTCGAGTGCGGCATTCTCGACCGTCTCATCGAAGGCGACCTGCTGGCCGGGGCCGTCGCTTTCGCCCGCGAAGTCGCCGCAAAGCCCGCGCCCAAAACGCGCGAGCGCATCGAAAAACTGGGCACGGCGGAATCCAATGCTCCGCTCTTCGCCTCCGCCCGCGAGAGCGCCCGCAAGAAATTCCGCGGCATGATGGCTCCCCTCGCCGCCATTGATTCTATCGAAGCCGCCACGCGTCTTCCCTTCGAGGAAGGCTGCCAGGCCGAGCAGAAACTCTTCAATGAATGCCTTTTTTCCGACCAGTCCAAAGCCCTCATCCACGTTTTCTTCGGCGAGCGCGAAGTGGCCAAGATTCCCGATGTTCCCGCCGATACCCCGCTCCTTCCCGTCAACCGCGTCGCCGTCATCGGCGCCGGTACCATGGGCGGCGGAATCGCCATGGTCTTCGCCAACGCCGGCTTTTCCGTGCTGCTGAAAGAAACCGACCAGGCCGCGCTCGACCGCGGACTCGCCGCCATTCGCAAGAATTACGCCGGGTCGGTCCAGCGCGGCCGTTTCACCCAGCAGTTCGTGGACGAGCGCCTGCAACTGATCCAGCCGGTGCTTTCCTACGACGGCTTCGCCGCCGCCGATCTGATCATCGAAGCCGCTTTCGAAAGCATGGACCTTAAGAAGCAGATCTTTGGCGACCTCGACAAGATCTGCAAACCCGGCGCGATCCTGGCTTCCAACACTTCCTCCCTTAACATCGACGAAATCGCTTCCGCCACCTCGCGCCCTCAGTCCGTCATCGGCACGCATTTCTTCAGCCCCGCCAACGTCATGCGCCTCATCGAAATCGTCCGCGGAAAAGCCACCGGCAAGGACGTCATCGCCACCTGCATGCAGCTGGCGAACAAAATCGGGAAGATCGCGGTGCTGGTGGGCAACTGCCGCGGCTTCGTGGGCAACCGCATGTATCACGCCTACAACCGCCAGGCCATGTTCCTCGTCGAAGAAGGCGCCGCCGTCGAGGCCGTGGACAACGCCATCACCGCGTTCGGCATGGCCATGGGCCCCCTGGCCGTTGGCGACCTCGCCGGCCTCGACGTGGGCTGGCGCATTCGCAAGGAGTCCCGCCACCTGGAAAAGCCCGGCGTCCGCCAGCCGCTCGCCGCCGACCGCCTGTGCGAACTGGGCCGCTTCGGGCAGAAGACCGGCGCGGGATGGTACAAGTACGACGAAAACCGCCGCGCCACTCCCGACCCCGAAGTCGCCCGCCTCATCCGCGAATGGTCCGCCGCGGCCAACATCCCTCAGCGCTCCGTCGCCCCGGAGGAAATCGTCGAACGCTGCATCTATGCGCTGATCAACGAAGGCGCGCGCATTCTCGAGGAAGGCTTCGCCCTCCGCCCCGTGGACATTGACATCATTTTCCTGAATGGCTACGGCTTCCCCGCGTGGCGCGGCGGCCCCATGTTCCATGCCGATCTGGCCGGCCTGAAAAAAGTCTACGAGCGCATCTGCGAATTCCATCGCCTGCATGGCGAACTCTGGGAGCCCGCTCCCCTGCTGCGGCGCCTCGCCGAACAGGGCAAAACGTTCGCCGACTATCAGGCCCTGTCCGCATCGGCCTAATCCGCATTTCTCACCAGGAGGAGCGGGTGTGGGTGGGTGCAGTGGAAAAGCCCGCCCTCTGAAGAGGGCGGCTACAGATTGCGCGCAAAGTTTAACGGTAGGAGAAAGACCGCAGTGTTACGGGCACGGCGAAACAGGAAACCGTGCCAATGGAGCAGCGGGCGGGGCAAGCCCTGCCCCTACAAACTTACTCTTGTGAGAAATACGGGCTAGGCATATTTTTTCTTGGGAGGGATGGCTGCGCGCCGCAGGGGAAACCTCTATGATCAGCTTCCAGGACCCCACCCGCCCCGTCCGACCCGGCGAAGAACTCGATCTCGCCAAACTCGAGCCCTATCTCCGCGCCCATTTTCCGAAAGCCGCCGGCCCTCTCCTCGTCGAACAATTTCCCAGCGGCCATTCCAATCTCACTTACTTCGTGCGCCTCGGCGACCGCGAGTTCGTCCTCCGCCGCCCGCCCTTCGGCAGCAAGGTGAAATCCGCGCACGACATGGGCCGCGAGTTCCGCGTTCTTTCAAAACTCCACCCCGTCTATCCGCCCGCGCCGCAAGTCCACCTTTTCTGCGACGACGATTCCATCCTCGGCGCCCCTTTCTATCTCATGCAGCGCATCCGCGGCGTTATCCTCCGCCGCGAACTTCCTCCCGGCCTCGCCCTTCCTCCCGAAACCGTCCGCCGGCTCAGCGAATCCTTCATCGATAATCTCGCTCTTCTACACTCGCTCGATTACGCCCGCGCCGGCCTCGCCGATCTGGGCAAGCCCGAGGGCTATCTCGCGCGCCAGGTGCGCGGCTGGATCGAGCGCTACCACGCTTCGCGCACCCATGATCTTCCCGAAATCGAATTTCTCTCCCGCTGGCTTTACTCAGCCCTCCCTGCTTCCTCGGCGGCCGCGCTCATTCACAACGACTACAAGTACGACAACGTCGTGCTCGATCCCGCTAACCTCACCCGCATCACAGGCGTCCTCGACTGGGAAATGTGCACCCTCGGCGACCCGCTCTCCGACCTGGGCATGGCCCTGGCCTACTGGATCGAGCCCGCCGACCCGCCCGAATTGCAGCAGATCTCCTGGGGCCCCACCGCGCTTCCGGGAAGTTTGACTCGCGCGCAGTTAGTCGAGCGTTATGCGCACAGCAGCGGCCGCAGCGTCTCCGATATGGTCTTTCATCTTGTTCTGGGGCAATTCAAGCTGGCCGTGATCGTCCAGCAGATCTACTTCCGCTACCATCAGGGTCTCACCAAAGACCCGCGCTTCGCCGCCCTGGCCGAGGTCGCCCGCATCCTGCTGCGCGCCGCTGTGCGCACCGCGGAAACCGGCTCCCTGTGAAAGACCGCTCTCAGGGATAAAAGCGGTAAATCCATTCCGCCACGCAGCAGGGCTTCCCCGCTCCTTCCAGCTCTACCGTGATCAGAAAAGTCCCTTCGCAGGCGTCGGCAAGCCGCCGGAACGATTGCAGCTCGATGCGCGCGCGAATTTTCGACCCCGCGCGCACTGGCGAAATAAATCGCACCCGGTTCAGCCCGTAATTGATCAGCCGGCGGGCACCGCCGCGAATATCCAGCGAGTCGCGCATGAATTTGCTGAGCAGGGAGAGCGTCAGAAATCCGTGCGCGATCGTTCCGCCAAACGGCGATTCCCGCGCCGCGCGCTCCTCATCCACGTGCAGCCACTGGTGATCGTCCGTAGCCTCCGCAAACCTGGCGATGCGCTCCTGCGTGATCGTCAGCCACTCCGTCACCGCGACTTCGCGGCCTGCATACGTTTCGAGCGCTTCGGGGGTATCCAGTCGTAGCGGCGGCACAATCGCCTCCTGCGGCGCTTACCGCTTCTCCCACTTCTTCAGTTCCCACCGCGCCACCGATTCCATGTGCACTTCGTCGGGACCGTCCGCCAGCCGCAGCGTCCGCACATGCGCCCACGCCGCCGCCAAAAAAGTGTCCTGGGAAACTCCCGCCCCGCCTTGGGCCTGAATCGCGCGGTCCAGCACATTCAGGGTCACGTTGGGGGCCACCACTTTGATCATGGCGATCTCCGTGCGCGCCTCTTTGTTGCCCACAAGGTCCATCTTGTGCGCCGCCTTCAGCGTCAGCAGACGGGCCTGTTCGATTTCCATGCGCGAACGCGCAATGTCCGCGCGAATCGATCCCTGCTCCGCCAAGGGCTTGCCGAAGGCCACCCGCGCGCGCACCCTCTTGCACATCAGCTCCAGCGCGCGCTCCGCCACACCGATGCAGCGCATGCAGTGGTGGATGCGCCCCGGCCCCAGTCGCCCCTGGGCGATTTCGAATCCCCGCCCTTCGCCCAGCAGCATGTTTTCCGCGGGGATGCGCACGTTTTCGAAACTGATTTCCGCGTGGCCGTGCGGCGCGCTGTCATATCCGTAGACCGTCAGCATGCGGTCGATCTTCACGCCCGGAGCGTCCATGGGCACCAGCACCATGGACTGCTGCTTGTGCAGCGCCGCTCCCGGGTCCGTCTTGCCCATGAAGACGGCCACTTTGCAGCGCGGGTCGCCGCCGCCGGTGGACCACCACTTGCGCCCGTTCAGCACATACCCGGCAGCTTCGCGCCGGATGCTGGCGGCGATATTGGTGGCGTCCGAAGAGGCCACCGCCGGTTCGGTCATGGCAAAACAGGAACGGATTTCCCCCGCCAGCAGGGGTTCCAGCCAGCGTTTTTTCTGCTCCGGCGTTCCGTAACGCGCCAGCACTTCCATGTTGCCGGTGTCCGGCGCGTTGCAATTGAAAATCTCCGGGGCCATCGGGCTGCGCCCCATGATTTCGCACAGGGGCGCGTAATCGAAATTCGAAAGTCCTGCTCCGTGCTCGCTCTCCGGCAGAAACAGATTCCACAGCCCCGCCGCCCGCGCTTTCTCTTTCAGCTCCTCGACGACCGCCGTTGGCGTCCACCGCGCCCGGGAGATCTCTTCCTCAAAACGCCGCTCATTCGGGTAGACATGCTCGTCCATAAAGGCCCGCAAACGGCCCTGCAGTTCTCTTGATTTTTCGCTGAATTCGAATCGCATCTGCGCCGCCATCTCCAGCCCGCCCCGACCGGATTGCCGCCCACATCGCCGGACTGCCGTGATTATATAGAAAGTGGGAGAGTCCCGTCACGGGCACTCGGCATTCTTCGCCCGCCGCCATCCAGGAAGCGATTTACTTCGGATACGGACTTCCGGAAAGAATCGCGAACGCGCGGTAAATCTGCTCGGCCAGGGCCACCCGGGCTAATTCGTGCGAAAATGTCATCGCGCTCAGCGACAGCTTATGCTGGGCGCGCTTGCGCAGTTCCTCGGGAAACCCTTCGGCCTCCCCGCACAGAAAAATCAGCTCGCGCGTTCCGCGGTCGCGCAACTCCCCCATCCATTTCGCGAAGGCCGCCGAATCCGGCTGTTTACCCGCGGCATCCAGCAGCACCACCGTCGCCGCGCGGTCCGCATCCAGTCGTTTCAGCGCCGCCGCGCTGTCCCGCGCTTCCGTGATTTCCACCGGCGCGTGGCGGGCAATGCGCTTGGCGTAATCCTCGAGCAGGGCGCGCATCTCCGCGCGCCGCGTCTTGCCCAGCAGGATCAAGCGTATGCGCATAGGAGGTACTTTAGCGCAGTTTGCAGCTGAAAGTTAAAAGTTGAACGTCGAGAGGGAAGAGCAGGCTACCGGAACGGACGGGCTGATTTTAAAATGCGCGGGCTGACCCGCATTTCTCACCAAGAGTAGCGGGTAAGGGCGGGTGGAGTGGAAAAGCCCGCCCTCTGAAGAGGGCGGCTACAGATTGCGGGCCAATTTTACTGGCGGGAAAAAGTTCGCAGTGTTACGCGCACGGCGAAACAGGAAACCGTGCCAATGGAGCAGCGGGCGGGGCAAGCCCCGCCCCTACAAACTGACTCTTGTGAGAAATGCGGGCTAAGTCTTGATTTGCACGAGTCACGAGTCACGAGTCACAAACCACAAGTCACGTCTTCGCTCACTTCAATCCGAACTTCTTTCTCTTCTCCAACAGCGTCTTCCGGCTGATCCCCAAGATCTCCGCGCTCTTGGAAATCCCGTAGCGGGTCGCTTCCAGCGTCGCCGCAATCGCTTCCCGCTCGATCTCCTCGAGCGAGCGCAGCCTGCCCAGCATGACCCCGCCGCCGAGGGCAGCCCGCAACGACTCCGGAAAATCGCCCGGTTCCAGCAAGCCCCCGTCGGAAAACAACACCGCGCGCTCCAGGACGTTGCGCATCTCCCGGATATTCCCCGGCCATGCATACGCGCCAAACATTCGCCGGGTGGCCTCGCTCAATTGCGCATTGGGCTTTCCATGCACCATGCGCAGTGTTCCCAGCAGGCTTTCTGCCAGCGGCAGAATGTCCGCGCCGCGCTCGCGCAATGGCGGTATGGCGATGGTCAGCACGTTCAGCCGGAAATAAAGATCCTCGCGAAAACGCCCCGCGGCCACCGCCGCCTGCAAATTTGCGTTGGTCAGGGCCATCAGCCGCGCTTCGATGCGCAGCGACTCCGTCCCGCCCAACCTCTCGAACACGCGCTCCTGCACCACCCGCAGCAGCTTGCCCTGGCCCCCGGCATCCAGCGCCGCGACTTCATCCAACACGATCGTCCCCGCGCCGGCCATCTCCAGCCGCCCCAGTTTGCGTTCGACCGCCCCGGTAAACGCCCCGCGTTCATGCCCGAAGAGTTCGCTCTCCACCAGATGCGGCGGCAGGCTCGCGCAATCTATTTTTAGAAAGGGAGCGTCACGGCGCGGTCCCAGTTCATGCACCAGCCGCGCGAAGTGATCCTTCCCCGTTCCGCTTTCCCCGGTGATCAAAAGTGTTGTGGATGCCTCGGATACTTTGCGGGCGATTTCCAGCAGCCGTTTGGAGACGGGATCTTCGGCGATCCACGGCAGCCGCTCGGCCGAACTCATGGATGCAAACCCTCGGAAGTGGTCCCGCGAAACGTCCCCACCGGCTCGTCGGGAATTTCCAGGCGCTTGGCGCTGCGCCACAGCCGCTCCAGATCGTAGAACTTGCGCCCTTGTTCGCTGAAGACGTGCACCACGAATCCGCCGTAATCCAGCAGGGCCCAGTCCGAGGAGTATCCGCCCTCGCGGTGTTCCGGCGAGCGCCCCAATTTCTCCAGGGCCTCTTCCACGCCGTGGCAGACGGCCTGCAACTGCGGCGTCGAAAACGCCGTGCAGATCATAAAGTAATCGGTAAAGGCCCCCAGCCCGCCCAGATCGAGCACGACAATTCCCGCGGCCTGTTTGCTCTGCGCCGCCTCGATGGCGCTCCGGACGGTTTGTGGCAGGGATGTGATTTTCATCGGTATAAGCTCTGTTTGAGAATGTATTCCTCGACCCGCGCGGATACAAGGCCGTGAATGGATTGTCCTTTGTGGCAGCGCCGCCTCACGTCCGTCGCCGAAATTTCCGTCGATACGTTTTCCAGCAGATGCACCGTCGTCCGGTTCAGCCGCGCCACCACCGGTCCTTCCGGCTCCTGCCCCGCCGCTCCCCGCGTCCCGCGCGCCGACTGGCTGACGAGCAGTTCCGGGGGGATTACCAGTTGCAGCGCTTCCAGGCGGATCCCCGGCCGGTTGGCCACGATAAAATCACTCAGGCTCAGCAGTGCTTCGTACTCCCTCCACGTGGGCAAGTCCAGAAACGCATCCGCTCCCAAAATAAAAAACAGCCGGTCGTTCGGCGAGGGATAGACCTGGCGGAAATGCCGCACCGTATCCACCGAATAATGCAGTTGCTGCCCGCTGAAATCGTCCCCGGCCTCCGCCAGCGAAGGAATGAAATGCGGGTGCTCGGCGCTGGCCAGCGCCACCATGGCAAAGCGATGCGCGAAATCGGCCAGGTGCTCCTTGCGCTTGTGCGGCGGCCGGCTGGCCGGCACAAAATGCATTTCGTCGAAATTGAACCGCCGGTCCGCCGCGCGCGCGATGGCCAGATGTCCGTTGTGGATGGGGTCAAATGCGCCGCCGAAGATGGCGATACGCCGCGGATGCCGAGCGCTGGTGCGGTGCGCCTGCGAAGATGTCAACGTGCCTCCCGAATGCGGGTCTTCACGATTCCTTGGCTGGAGCCGCCTTCGGCTCGCTGCCCACGCCGCTTTCCGGCCCATTCTCGGCTTCCTCGCCCGCCAAGTCCAGTCCCGTTTCCGGCTCCGTTTCCTGCGCCGTCTCCGGCACGGCCCGCGGGATCTTATCGAGTGCGTCGGCCATGGCCTTCACCAGTTCGCGCACGCCCTGCCCCGCCGCCGCCGATATCGCGTGAAACTCCAGATGTTTCTCCCGGCAGTATTCCCGCAGCTTTTCCAGGTGCGTCGTATCCGTGGTGGCATCCAGTTTCGTGGCCACCACAATCGCCGGCTTTTCTCCCAGGGCCTCGCTGAACGCGCGCAGCTCCCCGCAGATAATTTCGTAGGCCTCCACCGGGTCGCGCTCCGCCGCGTCGCTGGTGTCCACCAGGTGCACCAGCAGACGGGTGCGCTCGACGTGGCGCAGAAAGCGTATCCCCAGACCCGCGCCCAGATGCGCTCCCTCGATCAAGCCCGGCAAATCCGCCACCACGTACGTACGTCCCACTTCCTTGTTCGGCCCGGGGTCCGCGCTGACCACTCCCAGATTCGGCTCCAGCGTCGTAAACGGATAATTGGCGATTTTCGGCCGCGCCGCGGAAATCACCGAGATCAGCGTGGATTTCCCCGCGTTCGGGAACCCCACCAGTCCCACGTCCGCCAGCAGCTTCAATTCAAAGCGCAGATGCTTCAGTTCGCCAGGCTGGCCGTCTTCATGCTCCCGCGGCGCCTGGTGCCACGGCTTGGCGAAATGCTGGTTGCCGCGTCCACCGCGCCCGCCCTGCACCACCAGATAGCGCTGCTCCGGCGCGGCCAGGTCGGCCAGAAACTCTCCGCTGGTGTCATCGTAAACCACCGTGCCCACGGGCACCTTCAGGACCATGTCCGCGCCGGAATGCCCGCTGCAGTTCGATCCCTCCCCGTGGTTCCCGCGCTCGGCCTTGAATTCGCGGTTGTAGCGGTAGCGCAGCAGGGTGTTGTCGTGGATGCTGGCCTCGAGGTAAATGCTCCCCCCGTGCCCGCCATCGCCACCGGCCGGTCCGCCCCGCGGGACGTACTTCTCCCGCCGGAACGCCACGCAGCCGTTTCCGCCGTCTCCGGCCTTCACCATGATTTTTGCTTCGTCTACAAACACGTCAGCCTCAGCTCTGCAAAAAAGATATCACAAGCATTCCCGGGAACCGGAAGTACCGCGGTAGGTAGCCGCTTCCTGATCGTTCGCCGTGCAAACCCTCTTCTCCGCCCCCAAATAAAAAGCGGTCCGGCGAACCGGACCGCTCAGTAAAGAAGACCGGAAAATCCTCCGCCCGCGCCCTGCTTAATCCGCGGCGGTTGCGGCGGCCTGCTCGGACGGTGTCACGCTGATGAACCGCCCGCTGCGTCCCTTGTCCTCGAACTTCACCAGCCCGGTCACCAAGGCGTACAGCGTGTCATCCTTGCCCTTGCCCACGTTCAGCCCGGGCTTGTGCCGCGTCCCGCGCTGCCGGATCAGGATCGTACCGGCATTCACCAGCTGCCCGCCAAACCTCTTCACTCCCAGCCTCTGTCCGTGTGAATCGCGGCCGTTTGTTGACGATCCGCCGCCCTTCTTATGTGCCATGACTGATTCCTTTTCTCGTGAGTTCGGCGGGGTTTTTCCAGCCCCGTCCATTGTCCCGCGTTACAGCTTGATTTCGTTGACTTCCACCGACGTATAGTGCTGCCGGTGGCCCGTCTTAATCTTGTACTGGTTGGTTTTCTTGAACTTCAGCACCGCAAGCTTCGGACCCTTCGCCGGTCCCACGATCTTCCCCGTTACGGTGGCCTTGGCCGCTTCCGCTCCCGCGACAATCTTCTTGTCGTCGGTGTGCACCGCCAGCACCGTGTCAAAGGTCACCTTCGACCCCACTTTGCCGGCCAGCTTCTCCAGGCGCACGATCTCGCCCGGCGCTACCTTGTACTGCTTTCCCCCGCTTTGAATGACGGCGTACATCTATCCTCCCGGTCCTAAAGACAAACACCAATTATACGGGTCGGACGCTGTTATCGTCAATCAGCTTCCTTGCCCCTGAAATTCGCCCGCTAACTCCTTCTTCCCGGCGGGGTTGCCGCCGCCCCCGCTCTGTCTTATTGTACCGCTGCCCAGCAAGGGCATCTCATGGCCACCGCTTCTCCCAAGACCGGATTTCCCCTTTAACCCCCATGCCATTTCTCCATCTCCCCTCTTCGCCCCTGGCCCCTCATGCCAGCCCCGTCACGCTCCACTACCGCGACGCAGGCCACGGCTCCCCCATCCTCTTCCTCCATGGAGGCTGGGGCTACCGCTATTACCCCATCGACTCCCAAATCGAGGCCCTCGGCTCCCGCTTCCGCTTCCTCATCCCCGACCGCTCCGGCTACGGGCAATCCCTGAGCGTCCCCGGCGAGTTGCCCCTCGATTTCCACCGTCGCGCGGCCGCCGAAACTCTCGCCTTTCTCGACTCCCTGGGCATCTCGCATTGCGCCTTTTGGGGCCACAGCGACGGCGCCGTTATCGCCACCCTGATCGCCCTCTCCGCCCCCGAACGCTGCCGCTGCCTGGTCCTCGAAGCCTTCCACCTCTGGCGCGCCAAACCCTCTTCCCGCTCCTTCTTCGCCCGCTTCGCCGAGCAGCCCAGGAATTTGAGTGCGGAAACCCACCGCATCCTCGCCGCCGAACACGGCGATCCGCGCTGGCAGGAAGTCGTCCGCCGTCACAGCCAGGTCTGGAAGGGCATCGGAGAAGCGGCCACCCACCAGGAGGAAGATTTCTACGACGGCCGTCTCGGCGAACTAAAAGTTCCCGCCCTCTTCCTCCACGGGCGGCTCGACCCCCGCACCGAACCTGGCGAAATCGAGCGCGTGCAGGAAATACTTCCGCAAAGCACTGTCCACTTCATCGAAAACGGAAAACACTGCCCCCACAGCGAAGCTCCCGCATCAGCAGAATTCAACGCCGCACTAGCCGCCTTCCTCGCAAGTACCGCACTGTAGGGGAGGGGCTTGCCCCTCCCGCGCTGCCCGGGCCACTGTGGCTAGCCGATCAAATCCAGTTCCATGAAGCGCGTGCCCGCCACGGGGTTGTAGCGGTACGCCGCAATCTCCACGAATCCCAGCCGGCGATAGAGTTCCTGGGCCTCGCGCATCTCCGCCAGCGTATCCAGCCGCATGGCCCGGTAGCTCATCTCCCGCGCCTCGCGAATCAGCCGCTCCGCCAGTTGCCGCCCCAGCCCCTGCCCGCGAAAATCCCGCCGCACATACAGCCGCTTCATTTCACATGTCTCTTCGTTCAGCGGCCGCAGCGCTCCGCACCCCGCCTCCCGCTCCTGCGCATAGGCCAGCAGAAGCCGCCCGCGCGGCGGTCCATACGCTCCGGGCAGATCGCGCAGTTCCTCCTCGAAATTTTGAAAGCAGAGGTTTACTCCCAGCGACGCGGCGTATTCGCGAAAGAGTTCGCGCGCGGCATCAACCTGCTTCGCGGTCTGCGCCGGAATGAGGCGGAACTTCATTTGTCGTTAGGTTGTGCGATACCCGGCGAAGGGGCAAACGGTTTTCGCCCGGCGCGGAACGCGCCGCGGGCCATTTTGGCCGCCGGATCAGGACGGATCAGAAATCGAACCGGTACCCCAGAATCATCTTCGCAATGAAATGGTCCGTCGCCGCCGTCAGCCCCGCCCCCATCCCAAAATTAATCTCCCACTTCGGCCCCACATTCAGGTCCGCCACCGCAAAGATTTGGTGCTGCTGCTCCTGCAGCGGATCGAATCCGCTCACCGGCCCCATGGCCCCGTAGTATTCGATCCCCCCGGAAATTTTCTTCGTGAAGTCGTACCCTGCCTTGAAATTCGGGGAAAATTCGAATCCCTGCGCGCTGTTCTCTCCGTGGATCGACCGCTCCAGCGCCGGATTGAACGCCAGATACCATTTCCCCAGCTGCTTATCCACTACCGGGCGCATCTCCCATGTCCACGTGTCCGCCGAAAACGCCCGCCGCTGGTAGCCGATCTCGTTGGACAAATTCACCCCCACCGGCCAGCGCCATTTCTCCGGCGCGCGCACCCGCGGGCGGATATGCGTCCCCACGAAATCAATCCCGTTCCCGCTCCGCGCCGACGTGAAAATATAGAATCCCGTCTCGAACCATTCCGTGAACCCGTGGGTGATCTCCAGCGTCTCGTGCAGCGCATGATGCGTCGGCAATAAGCCGTTGTCGCTGGTCTTCGTCCCGTTGATGGTAAAGTTGCTGTGCACCTCCACCATCGTGTGCTTCGCCGGCACCTGGTCGTAGCCGTACACCTGTATCTCGTAGTTGTCCTGCGCCGCAGCCCCCGGCGCGTTCACCAACCCACAGAAAATTCCCGCCGTCCCCATCAGCATCCACGAAATTAGCGTGCGCACAGTTCGATTCACTCCATTCGCCAGCGGCTTCCTGGCGGTTTTCAGACAATCTCAAGTAAATTCAATCAAGCTAAATTAAGGCTGTCATCCTGAAGCCCCGATGTTTTCTATCGGGGCTGGAGGATCTCAACTGTAAGTGTCTGCAACGCA
This sequence comes from Terriglobia bacterium, assembly GCA_020072805.1. GTDB lineage: Bacteria > Acidobacteriota > Terriglobia > Acidiferrales > UBA7541 > Acidiferrum. The sequence continues at coordinate 37,043 of JAIQGC010000001.1, read as the reverse complement.
CATGTTACCGCAACCGCCGCAAACCAAATGACACTGGAAATAATTGGCGAAATCCACGGAAAGAAAAACCGGCACTCGCACTTCACGCGTGCGGATGGCTCTTGTCATACACATCCATCAACTGCCGGATCGTCGCGTGCGTGTACTTCTGCGTCGTCGAAAGCGACTGGTGCCCCAGCAGCTCCTGAATCGCCCGCAGGTCCGCTCCGTCCGCCAGCAGGTGCGTGGCAAACGCATGCCGCAGCGAATGCGGATGCATGTCCCAGTTGACGTTCACCAGCTGCACATACTTCTTCACGATCCGCCCCACCGACCTCTGCGTCAGCCGCTGCCCCGCGTAATTCAAAAATACCGCCTGCTTGTGCGGCTCGCGCACCGTTCCGATGGCCTGCAGCAGCAACTGCTCCCGCACCGGCCAGTAGGCTTCCAGCGCCTCCTGCGCCTTGCCCCCGTAGGGCACGATGCGCTCCTTCCCGCCCTTCCCGCGCACCCGCAGCATTTTTTCCTTGCGCTCGATATCCGCCAGGTTCAGCCCGGTCAGTTCGCTCACCCGCAGGCCCGCCGCGTACAGCATCTCCAGCAGCGCCCGGTCGCGCTTCAGCAGCAATCCCGCTTCATGGTCCGGCCGGTTCGATTTTGCCGGCCGCGCCGGCGCTGCCGGCTGCATCCCCGCCAGTTGATTCAGAAACACGTTCATCTCTTCCGCGCTCAGCACCGAAGCTATCCGCTTGGGCAGTTTCGGCGTGGCCACCAGCCGCGCCGGATTCTCCTTCACCAGCGCCTCCCGTACGCAGTATTTGAAAAACGAACGCAGCGACGCCAGCTTCCGCGCGATCGAACTTTTCTTCAGCTTTTCTTGATGGAGATGGCCCACGAACTCCCGGATCAATTGGTGGGTGACCGCCTGCAACTTCGGCGCCGGCGTCCCCGGCGGCATCAGATAGGCCACGAACTGCTCCAGGTCGTGCCCGTAATTCAATAGCGTGTGCGGAGACGAATTCCGCACCGACCGCATGTACTCCAGATACCGTCCGATGATCTTCTTCATGCCCGCCGGGGCCCTCGCACCGCGCCCCTGCTGGCATTATAGGCCAGCGCCTCCTCGTACGTGCGTCGAATCGCCTCACCTGGATTCGGAAGGCCACCTCCTTGCCCACTATAATCCCTTCCTTCCTTAGGTTGCATAATGATACTCTCTATGCATTCCATAATGATTTAGAGTATATATAGGGTTATTACGGGAATGTTCCGACGGCCATTTTTAGATCTTGAGACATAGAGAGGAGAGTTTCATGCAATATACAACCATTATGGGGAGCCTTATATTTGCCCTCTGCGCTGCGACGGCCCTTCCGGCACAGGAACCACCACAACCGCCAACCGAAGTCGCTAAACCGCCTGTGGCAGCGGCTCCTGCACAGCCTGCGCTAGCACAGGCTTCCCCGGCTCCCGAAAAGCTGACCCTGAAGGAGGGCAGTGACGTAAACCTCAAGTTTGCCCAAGACTTAAGTTCAAAAACGGCGGTCGAGGGGGACTCCATAAATCTTACCCTCGATCAAGACCTGAAAATTGGAGACACAGTGATTTGTAAGGCCGGTGCGAAGGCCGTGGGTACAGTCACTCACTCGAAGAAAGCCGGCATGATGGGCCATGCGGGTGAATTGAGCATGCGTCTGGAATATTTGCTCGTCGGCGACACGCGCCTGAGGCTGCGCGGTAGTAAGGGAAAAGAAGGACAGGGAAAAGAAGGCACAGCGGTAGCATTGACCGTTCTGTTTGGGCCGATTGGATTGCTTAAGAAGGGCAAGAACATCGAAATCAAACAAGGGACGCCGCTGGCAGCCTATACCGACGAAATTTATGTGGTGCCGGGGCCCAAATAAATCCACGGCGCCGGAAGGCCTTTCTCTGACCGTTTAAATATTGTTGGGCGCAGTCAGTCGCTGCGGAACCGCTCAGCTTTTCGCCGCCACCGGCTCGCCCGCTTCCGCCTGCGGCTGTCCTTCCGAAAGCACAATCTCCCAGTCGCATCCTTCCGCAACGCATGACCGGAAATTTCCCGCCTTGGTCCGCTTTTCCACGATGAACGCCGCGCCGCACTTGGGGCACGGCTCGGCCACCGGCATGTGCGGCGAGGTGTAATCGCACGCCGGATATTTCGAGCAGCCGTAGAACACCCGCGGGCGTCCCTTCCCGCCCTTGCCCGCGCTTCCCCGGCGCACAAACTCGCCGTCCGCGCACTTCGGGCACTTGATCCCCATGGTGATCGGCCGCGTGTACTTGCACTTGGGATACGCCTGGCAGCCGATGAACTGCCCGAACCGCCCGCTCTTCTTCACCAGATTCGTCTGGCACTCCGGGCACTTTTCCTCGAGCGGCTCGTCCGGCACGTGGGCCTTTTTCGTTCCCGCCACCAGCCGCCGCGTCGTCTTGCAATCCGGATATCCCGTGCAGGCCATGAACGGCCCCCACAGCCCGCGCTTGATGGCCATCTCCTTGCCGCACGTCTCGCAGTATTCGACCGTGTTCTCGCTTTCCACTTCCTCGCCGCCGATTTCCGGCGCCAGGTCCTGAATAAAATCGCAGTCCGGATAACGCGAGCAGCCCAGAAAAAATCCCAGCCGGCTGATGCGCTCGAGCAGCTCTCCATGGCCGCATTTCTCGCACTTCTGCCCGGTGGGAATTCCCGCCTTGTACGACTGCATCTCTCCGCCGGCCTTGTCCAGGTCCAGCACGAAGCGGTCCCAGAAGTCCTGCACCGAGGTGCGCCACGGCAGCGTTCCTTCCTCGATTTCGTCCAGCTCCTCCTCGAGCCGCGCCGTGAACGTCACGTCGAAAATATCCTCGAAGCTTTTCACCAGCAGCACGCTCACCCGCTCGCCCAGCATCGTCGGCGTGATGCGCCCCTGCTCCTTGGTCACGTACTCCCGCTCCACGATCGTGGAAATGATCGAAGAGTAGGTCGAAGGCCGCCCGATTCCCTTTTCTTCCAGGTCCTTCACCAGCGTCGCTTCGGTGTACCGCGGCGGCGGCTCCGTGAAATGCTGGTCCGGCCGGATTTTTTCCAGCCGCAGCGCCTGGCCTTCGGTCATCGCCGGCAGACTCTTCCCCGCGCCCTCTTCGTCCTTCTCCTCTTCCTCGCGGTCCCCCGCCGCTTCCGGCATCTGATAGACCCGCAAATAGCCGTCGAACTTCTGCACCGACCCGTTGGCCCGGAACGTGTAGTCGCCCGCGGAAATGTCCACCGACGTCTGGTCGAACACCGCCGGCAGCATCTGCGAGGCCACGAACCTCTGCCAGATCAGCTGATACAGCTTGAACGCGTCATCCTCGAGGAACGGCCGCACGTCCTCCGGAGTCCGCGTCACGTCCGTCGGCCGCACCGCTTCATGCGCTTCCTGCGCGTCCTTCTTCGATTTGTAGATATTCGGCTTCTCCGGCAGGTAGTTCGCGCCGAACCTCTGCGGAATCATCTCCCGCAACTGCGCCAGCGCGTCGTCGGAAACCCGCACCGAATCCGTGCGCATGTAGGTGATCAGCGCCACCGCGCCTTCCTGCCCGAACTCCACGCCTTCATAGAGCCGCTGCGCGATGCCCATCGTGCGCTTGGTGGTGTAGCGCAGCCGGTTGTAGGCGGCCTGCTGCAGCTTCGACGTGGTGAAGGGCGGCGGCGGATTTCTCCGTTTCTCCTTCTTGGTGACCGTGGCCACCTGCCAGCGCGCCTTTTCCACCGCGGCCACAACCGCTTCGGCTTCCGCCTGCTTGCCGACCTCGATATCTTTTCCCTGATACTTGGCCAGCTTGGCCTCGAACAGCGGCGGCTGCCCCGCCTCCAGCATCGCGTGAATGCTCCAGTATTCCACCGGCACGAACGCGCGAATCTCCGCCTCGCGCTCCGCGATCAGCCGCAGCGCCACCGTCTGCACGCGCCCGGCGGAAAGTCCCCGCCGCACCTTGTCCCACAGCAGCGGCGAAATCTTGTAGCCTACCAGCCGGTCCAGAATCCGCCGCGCCTGTTGCGCGTAAACCAGATTCGAATTGACGTCCCCGGCCTTTTCAAACGCCGCCTTGATGGCCTTCGGCGTAATCTCGTTGAACATCACCCGCCGGAATTTCTTTCTGTCCGATTTCTTCGTCGCCAGCGCTTCCATCAGGTGCGCGGAGATCGCCTCGCCTTCCCGGTCAGGGTCCGTCGCCAGGTAGATGTGTGGCGCGCCTTCCGCCGCCTTCTGCAGCTCCGCGATCACCTTGATTTTTCCGGGAATGATTTCCAGCGTCGGCTCGAAAATGTTTTCCGCCGTCACCACCACCGGCGGCAGCGCCTTCGCTTCCTTCACCGGCTTTCCGTCCTTGCCCTTGGCCTTCTTCTTTTTCTTCGGCTTCTTCTTGGCTCCCGGCGTTTCTGGCAGCAAAATCCCAATGGTCTTCTTGGGCAGGTCCATCACGTGCCCGTACGACGCTTTGACGGTGTACTCCCGTCCCAGATACTTGTTGATTGTTTTCGCCTTTGCAGGCGATTCCACGATTACCAGCGAACGTGCCATTTATCTTTTGTAACTCCGTAAGTTTGTTCAGGGTGAGCATTCGCTCCGCCCCTGTGTCCTTCTCGCCACCTTGCAGGGGTTTCGAATGCGCGGTGCGCTGCGGAAGATCCTAGAAAAACGCCTTGCTGAACTGCTTCCCCGGCTGCTGCCGGATGATCCCCTTCATCTCCATATCAAAAAGCGTAGCCAGAACCTCCGAGGAGTTCAAGCCCGATCGCTCCACGATGTCGTCAATCTGCCTCGGCTCGTCCACGCTCAGCAATTCGTAAATTTTCCTCTCCTTCTCCCCCAGCGCCGCTGCTATCAATAGATTCTGCTGCCCCGCTTCCGGTTGCATCGCTCCGGTCAGCGCCGCCCGCACCGGCGTGGGCAGCTCCTCGATCACGTCGTCCGCTCCCGTCACCAGCTTGGCCCCCTGCTTGATCAGCTGGTTCGGTGCGAAGCTCACCGCCTGCGTCACGTTCCCCGGCACGCCGAACACTTCCCGCCCGAACTCCATCGCCAACCGCGAGGTGATCAACGACCCCGAGTACTGCGCCCCCTCCACCACCACGATTCCCAGCGGCATCCCCGCCACGATCCGGTTGCGCACCGGAAAATGCTCCGGTGCAGGATGCGCCCCCAGCGGAAACTCCGAAATCAGCGCCCCCCGCTCCAGCACCTTTTCGTACAGCTTGCGGTTCTCCTTCGGGTACACCACGTCAATCCCCGTCCCCAGCACTCCCACCGTCAGCCCGCCCGGCGCTTCCACCGCACCCTTATGCGCCAGCGCATCGATTCCTCGCGCCATTCCGCTCACGATCACCAGCCCGCGTACCGCCAGATCCCGCGCGATCCGCTCGGACATCTGCGCCCCATACAGCGTGGGCCGCCGCGTGCCCACGATTCCGATCGCCGCCCGGCTCAGGATCTGCGCATCCCCACGCACATACAACATCACGGGGGGATCGTAGATTTCCAGCAGCGTTCGCGGATATTCCGGTTCGCTCCAGTTCAGCAGCCGGCATCCCAGCTTCTCCACCGCCGCCAGCTCTTTTTCCGCCCGCCCAAACGCCTCTTTTCGGAAGATCGCCTGGGCCACAGGCGCGGGCAGGTTGCACGCTTCCAGATGCGTCAGCGACGCTCGAAAAATCGCTTCGGGGGAACCGAATTGATGCAGCAATCGCGCCGAAAGCCGCGCAGCTATGCCCGGCGTCAGCGTGAGGGCGAGCCAGGAGAGGGAAGAGGCCGGCTCCATCGCGCGCCGAGCGTAGCCGCCTGCTATCGCTTCTGTCAAGTAGTGCTTTTTGAATTAGGTTCGCGCCTGCGCCGCATCTTCTCCCAAAATCTCGTCCAGCGTATCCACGAACAAATCCGCGTCCGCGTCGGTGAAGACCAGCGGCGGCCTCAGCTTCAGCACGTTGTGCTGCGGCCCGTCCGTCCCGGCGAGAATCCCGCGCTCGCGCAAACGATTGACCACGTACCCGGCCTGCTCCGTCGCGGCCTCCCGCGTTTCCCGGTTGCGCACCAGGTCCACGCCCAAAAACAGCCCCGACCCGCGCACGTCGCCGATCAACTCTTGCTTCGCCTCCAGCCTCTTCAACCCCGTGATGAAATGCTTCCCCACACGCAGCGCATTCTCCTGCAAGCGCTCCTCTTCCAGCACATCCAGCACCGCCAGCCCCGCCGCGCACGCCACCGGATTCCCCCCAAATGTACTGAAAAACTCCATTCCGTTCGCGAACGACGCCGCAATCTCCGCCGTGGTCACCACCGCCGCCAGCGGAAACGCATTCCCGATCGGCTTTCCCAGCACCACGATGTCCGGCACAACTCCCTGCGTTTCAAATCCCCAGAAATGCGTCCCCAGCCTCCCGAAGCCTACCTGCACTTCGTCCGCGATGCATACCGCTCCCGCCGCACGCACGTGCCGATACGCCTCCGCCAGATAGCCGGGCGGAAAGACAATCTGTCCGCCCACGCTCGGCAGCGTCTCCGCCAGATACGCCGCCACGCTACGCCCCTCCGCGTGCAAGCGCGAGAAAATCTCGGCCACGTGCCGCGCGTATTTCGCGCCCGCCTGCGCATCGCCCCGCCGGTGCGCGCCGCGGTAATCATCCGCCAGCGGAGCCACATGCACCCACGGCTTTTTTCCGCCGCCGCCCGGCCCGTCGAATTTGTACGGGCTCACGTCGATCAGCGTGTTGGTATGCCCATGATAGGCGTGCTCCAGCACGATCACGTCCTCGCGCCGCGTATGCGCCCGCGCCATGCGAATGGCCAGCTCGTTGGCCTCGCTCCCGGAATTCAGGAAGTAACAGACGCGCAGCGGCGCGGGCATGCGCTCCGTCAGCCGACGCGCATAACGCACCACGTTGTCGTGGAGATACCGCGTATTCGTGTTCAGCAGCGCCAGTTGCTCCTGCGCCGCCCGCACCACCCGCGGATGGCTGTGCCCCACCAGCGGCACGTTGTTATATACGTCCAAAAACGCCCGTCCCGTATCGTCATACAGGTACTGCTTCCACCCACGCACGATCTTCAGCGGATGCCCGTAGGAAATGCTCAGGTTTTTTCCCAGCAGCCCCCGCCGCGCTTCCAGCGTTTCCCCGGCCTCCGTTTCTTTCTTCGGAAAATATTTTGCCGGAATTCCCAGCAGCAGATTCGGGTCCGGCGAAAACGCCTTCCAAGCACCGCGTTCCGAAGCCCGCGCCACGCCCGGAAAGTCCGCGCCCAGATCAAGCAGGTCCGCAATTACCTGAAAATGCAGGTGCGGCGCCCAGCCGCCGTTTTCGCCTTCGCCGCCCACGCGCGCGAATCGTTCACCTCTGGAAAGTTCCTGCCCCGCGCGCAGCCCCTCCACGCTCTCCGCCGAAAGATGCCCGTACAGCGTGAAAAACTCTTCCCCGTCGCCGTCCTCGTGCCGCAACAGCACCATCGGGCCGTAATCCTGTGCCGCCGCGCGATTCGCCAGCGCGTGCACCACTCCATCCAGCGGCGCATTCACCGCCGTCCCCGCCGGTACAAACAGGTCCATCCCCAGATGAATCGTCCGCCGCTCGTCCGTGGGATTCGCGCTCGCGCCAAACAGTGGTGAACTGTAGAGCAGCCGCGCCTCGTCGTACCGCCCCACTCCCACCACCGCTCCGCAGCGCTTCATCTCGCCAAAAATCTTTTCCGTCAGCGACGCCGTCTCGCTCGCCTGCGGATCGGCCCCCGGCAACAGGCTGCCCGCGCTCAAATCGAAAACCTTGCAGGGTACCGTGCGCAAATCCGCATCCAGCACCGAAGCTGCGTTCGCTCCGTTAGCCGCCAGCCACCGCGAAAGTTTCTCCGCCCGCGCATCGGGAGAAAACCCGCACGCCTCGCGAAACACCGCCTCCGCGAACCGCGGCGCAATCCCCGCCAGGCGCTCCAGCGCCTCCCACGCGGGAGCCTCGCTGATCGTCACGTAGGTGTCGTCCGGCTTCAGCGTCTTGCGGTGCGCCGAATTCACAACGCTCACCGCCAGCCGCGTGCACACTAGCCCGAACAGCGCCGCCAGCTCCTCTTCGCGCAGCGCAATCGAGCGATGAAAACCGCGCACCACCGCCGCAGCCGCCCCGAGAAGATTCTTCTTCCCCAGAATCGCGTAAGCCACCGCCACAGCCAGCTCCCCCACCGTCACGCTGTGATGCATGTCCCCGTAATCGATCACGCTCACCGCCCGGCGCGGCAGCGGCCACGCCGGACCCACGATCACGTTGTAGTCGTTGGCATCCCCATAAATCACGCTATGCCGCAGGCCGGGCAGTAAGGGAGCAATTTCCCCTTCGTAGCGCGCGAGAATTTTTTCCACGAGTTCGCGCCGCCCCGCATCGCCAATGTGCCCCAGCTTTTCGCGAATCCATCCGGCCCGCTCCAAATCCCATTTCCATTCGCGCTTCGCCGCCGGATGCGCAAAATCCGCCAGCCCCGCGCTCAACTCCCCCAGCAGCCCGCCCAGACTTTCCAGCAACTCCTCCGTGTGCGGCTTGGCCTCCGCCAGCACTTTTCCCGGAACGTACGTCAGCATCCACACCATCCGCCGCGTTCCGTCGGCCAGCGGCGCCAGCGTGACCGCCTCTCCGCTCCGCGCGGTCACCACACGCGGCAGAGCCAGCTGCGGCGCCCGCCGCGCCAGATGCTGCAACGCCGCGCATTGCAGCTCCACCACCCCGCGCTCCCGCGCCGGATGCATCACCTTCAATACAGTTCCCGCCCCGCTCGTCCCGAGTCCATCGGGGCCTGCCCCCGTCAGGTGGAAATTATGGTCGTACTCCCCCGGCAGCGCCCGTGCCGCTGCCTCCAGCCCGTAGATCTCCCGCGCCAGCCGCACTGCCTCCTTCTCCGTCACCGGACTCGACGCTCGATCTTCCTGTATCATGACCGAAAGTTTATCCGCTCTCCCTGCGCACGTCTATTCCCCTTCCTCAGGTTCTAGCTTTTGCCGGAAACTGACCTTCGATGGGCCAGCAGGGCGGAAGGCCTGGCGGCGAAGCAGTGAGAAATGCGGGCAAGAGTGAGTAGAATGGACCGGGGAGAGGTTTGCGGATGATCCGAAAGGCCAAATCGCGTATGCGCATGCCCAGGGGCATTGGCAGTCCGGTGCTGGACAGTCTGGGGCCTGTGATTCGGGCGTCGCGATTTGTGCGGACGGATGCGAGGAAGATTGCGGAGCACGCGGGGTGGCTGGCTTATGAGGAGCTGCCCTTTCCGAATTTCGTGCTGCCGTTCGGGGTGGGGGGAAATCCGGAGGAGGCCATTGATTTTGTGATGGTGGTCGGGCTGATCAATTTTGCGTTCACGGATTTTCGAACGCGCCGGGCGTTCACGGTGGAGTATGGAGGAAAACGCTGGTCGGACGCGGAGGCCATGTTTGCCTGTCTGAAAAGGGCGGCGGACGAGGGAGTGGCGGTGCTGGACGGGGCGTGGCTGGCGCGGGCGAGCGCGGGGGAACTGGCGCGGATATTCCGGGGCGACATGGAAATGCCCATGCTGGCGGAGCGGGCGGAGATTTTTCGGGAGGCGGGGAAGGTTCTGAACGGGCGCTACGGGGGGCGATTTCACAATTTTTTTGGAGAAGGTTCGCGGCGGCTTTACGACAACGGGCGGGGGATGCTAGAGCGGCTGATCCGGGAGTTTCCGCGGTTCAATGATGTCAGCCGGTTTGGCAAACACGAAATCAAATTTTACAAGCTGGCGCAACTGGCCATCTGGGTGCTGCACGCTTCGCTGCGGTATTCGGGTGGATTTCCCGTGGAGGACATTTCGAAAATGACGGCGTTCGCCGACTACATTGTTCCCGTGGCTCTGCGGGTGATGGGGATTCTGCGGTATGCGCCATCGCTGGAGAAGGCGATTCAGTCCGGGAAATTACTGGAGCGGGACAGCCGCGAAGAGATTGAAATTCGCGCGCATACGCTGCATGCGACGGCGCTGCTGCGGGAAGAAGTGAATAAGCTGCGGCCGCGGGAGCGGCAGGTGATTATTCCGCAGATTGATGCGCGGCTGTGGACGCATTATCACACGACGCATTGGCCGCATCATTTGACGCGGACGATTATGTATTGAGGGGGAGTGAGGAGAGAGGGGATTGAAACGCAGAGACTCAGAAGGCATGGAGAAAGAGGAAGAGGAGAAACGCTGCCGATGCGGAGTGGGCGGGATGAACAATTGAAAAAGAACAGGCGGCGATTGCGGGCATCCGCCGGGAAGCAACCGTTGCGCATTGCGATCGATACCGGCGGGACGTTTACCGATTGCGTCTATGTGGCGGCGGACGGGCTGCGGGTGTTGAAACTATTTTCGACGCCGCACGATCCGGGGACGGCGATTCTGGATGCGCTGCGGCAGATTGCGCCCGGGCCGGGTGCGGAAATCCGGCACGGAACGACGGTGGGGACGAACACGCTGATCGAGCGCAGCGGGGCGCGCGTGGCGTTCGTGACCACGGCGGGATTTGAAGACACCATCGCCATCGGGAGGCAGGCACGGCCGAGGCTTTACGATTGGTTGGCGACGCCAGATGAGCCGCTGGCGGGGGCGGAGATGCGGTTTGGGGTGGCGGAGCGGACGCTGCATGACGGGGAGATCTTGAAAGCGGTTGCGGCGGAAGAAGTGGAGCGGGTGGTGGAGGAGTTGCGCGCGGCGAAGCCGGAAGCGGTGGCGCTGTCACTGCTGTTTTCGTTTGCGAATGCGGAAAACGAGCGGGCGGTGGCCGCGGGGCTGGAGCGGCTGGGCGTGCCGGTCTCCGTTTCGCACGAGATACTGCCGGAGTTCCGGGAATACGAGCGGGCCTCGACGGTGCTGGTGAACGCGTATCTGGCGCCGAAGATGGGGCGGTATATCGGGGCGCTGGAGCGGGCGGTGAAGGAGGAGTTCCGCGAGGCGCGGCTGCAGGTGATGCAATCGTCGGGAGGAATTGTCTCGGCGGGAGTGGCCGCGCGGGAACCTGTGCGCACTATACTTTCCGGGCCGGCGGGCGGAGTGGTGGGAGCGTACGCGGTGGCGCGCGCGGCGGGATTTCCGCGGATGGTGGGATTCGACATGGGAGGCACGTCGACGGACGTGGCCCTCGTGGACGGGACGGCGGGCGGGCCGCGCACGACCAGCGAATCGCAGGTGACCGGGCTGCCGGTGGGAGTGCCCGTGCTGGATATTCACACAGTAGGAGCGGGAGGAGGGTCGCTGGCGCGATTTGACGCGGGAGGAATTCTGCGGGTGGGCCCGCAATCGGCCGGAGCGGAGCCGGGGCCGATCTGCTACGGGAGGGGAAGCGAGCCGACGGTGACGGACGCGAATCTGCTGCTGGGACGGATGGACCCCGAGGGATTTCTGGGCGGAAAGGTACGGCTGGAGGAGAAGCGGGCGCGGGAGTTTTTCGAAAAGAAAAAAGGGCCGCTCGCGAGCGTGGAGGAATTTGCGGAAGGAATCATTCGCCTGGCGGATGCGACGATGGAGAAAGCGCTGCGGCTGATCTCGGTGGAGCGGGGGCACGACCCGCGGGACTTCACGCTGGTGAGTTTTGGAGGAGCGGGGCCGCTGCACGCGTGCGCGCTGGCACGGGCGCTGCGCATGCCGCGGGTGCTGGTGCCGCGGATGCCGGGGGCGCTCTCGGCGCTGGGGATTTTGATGTCGGACGTGGTGAAGGATTATTCGCGAACGGTGATGGCGGGGCCGGAGATGGAACGGCTGGAGGGGCATTTCGAGGAGATGGAGAGGCGCGGGGCACGGGAAATGCGCGCGGAGGGATTTTTATCTTCCGGAATGGCGGTGCGTTCGATGGACGTGCGCTACGTAGGGCAGGGGTACGAGTTGAACGTGGCGGCGGGGCGCGACTTCGTGGCGCAGTTTCACCGGGCGCACCGGTTGCGGTATGGCTACGCGGATGAGGCGCGGGCGGTGGAAGTGGTGAATGTGCGGGTGAGGATGGTGGCGCCGACGGAGTCAGTGGAGCTGCCGGCGCGGCGGTTGCGCGCGGGGAACGGGCGGCAGGCGGTGAGGAAGAAGAGGAGAGTGATTTTCGAGGGGCGGCAGGCAAGCGTGCCGGTGCTCGAGCGGGAACTGCTGCGGGCGGGCGATGCGTTTCGCGGGCCCGCAGTGATCACGGAGTACAGCGCAACGACCGCGGTTCCGCCGGGGTGCCGGGTGCGCGTGGATGCGCGGGAGAATTTGATTATTGAGGTTTAGAGGGGATGGAAGAGAAGAGCCGGGCTAAAGCCCGGCCTCTACAAGACCAGGAAGTGTGAGCAGCGGAAGCAGAGAGGGGCCATGGGGCGAGGCAAGAGCAAAGCGAAGAGCAAGAGCGATGCGATCGAGCTGGCGATTTTCAAGAGCGCTTTTCATTCGATCGCCGAAGAGATGGGCGCGGCGCTGCGGCGGACGGCGTTTTCGCCGAACGTGAAGGAGCGGCGGGACTATTCGTGCGCGGTATTCGACGGGGCGGGGCAGGCGGTAGCCATGGGCGATCACATGCCGGTGCACCTGGGGTCGATGCCGATGTCGGTGGCGGCGGCGGTGGCGGCGATGGAACTGGCCGAGGGGGACATCGCCATACTGAACGATCCTTACGCGGGCGGGACGCACCTGCCGGACATCACCATGGTGCAGCCGGTGTACACGCGCGGGGCTGCGCGGCCATCGTTTTATGTGGCGACGCGGGCGCATCACGCGGACGTGGGCGGGACGTATCCGGGATCGATGGGGCTGTGCCGGGAGATTTATCAGGAGGGCATCCGGATTCCGCCAGTGAAAATCGCGGAGCGGGGAAAGCTGCGGCGGGACGTGCTGGACCTGATCCTATATAACGTGCGCACGCCGGGGGAGCGCGAGGGCGACCTGACGGCGCAGATCGGTGCGTGCCGGATCGGGGCGCAGCGGCTCGCGGAGATGACCGGAAAATACGGACTGGCGACGATGCAGCGGAACATGCGCGAGCTGCTGGACTATTCCGAGCGGCTGATGCGCGCGGAGCTGGCGGGCATGCCAGGAGGAACTTTCACGGCGGAGGATTTTCTGGACAGCGACGGAATTACCGATGCGCCCATTCGGATTCGCGTTTCCGTGCGCATTGATCCGCAGCGCAGGAAAGCGGTACTGGATTTTGCGGGGACGGACGCGCAGGTGGCGGGGAGCGTGAACGCGGTGTTCGCGATTACGGCTTCGGCGGTGTTTTATGTGTTTCGCTGTTTGCTGGCGGAGGACGCGCCGGCGACGGCGGGGCTGCTGCGGCCGGTAACGATTCATGCGCCGGCGGGAAGCGTGGTGAATGCCGTGCCGCCGGCGGCAGTGGCCGGGGGAAACGTGGAAACTTCGCAGCGGATTACGGACGTGCTGCTGCGGGCGCTGGCGCAGGCGATCCCGGCGCGGATACCGGCGGCGAGTTCGGGGACGATGAACAATTTGACGATTGGCGGCGTGGACCCGCGCAACGGGAAGGCGTATGCGTACTACGAAACGACGGCGGGGGGAATGGGAGCGCGGCCGGGGCGCGACGGAGTTTCCGGGATTCACACGCACATGACCAATTCGCTGAACACGCCGGTGGAGGCGCTGGAGTACAACTATCCGTTCCGGGTGCGGCGCTATGGATACCGGAAGGGATCGGGCGGGGCGGGAGAGTTTCGCGGAGGCGACGGGCTGGTGCGGGAAATAGAAGTGCTGGGCGAGGCGCAGGTGACTTTGCTGGCCGACCGCAGAAAATTCGCGCCGTATGGTTTGGCGGGCGGAGAGCCGGGAGCGCGCGGGCGGACGACGCTGCTGCGGCGCGGCGGCGACGTGGAAGAATTGCCGGGAAAATGCAACCGGCAGGCGGCGGGGGGAGAAGCGGTGCGCATCGAATCGCCCGGGGGCGGGGGATGGGGAAGCGCGGCGCGGCGAAAGAAAACGGTCAGTCAATAGAGGGGAAACGTGCGGCGTTCAAGGCCTGTTCTAGAGATTCGCCGACAGCAAGAAGAAGCGGCTCTTCAAAGGGGCGGCCGATGAGCTGCACGCCGATGGGCAGGCCCTCTTTCGAAACGGCTGCAGGAAGAGAAAGGCCCGGCAGGCCGGCAAGATTGAGCCACTGGGAATGGCGCATGGATTCGCGGAAGGACGCGGCGGTGGCGGGGCGCCAGGTGCCTTCGCCGTGGCGGAATGCGGGAGCGAGAGAGACCGGGGAAAGCAGGACCGGGAACTTTTCCATTTGGCGGAGAATTTGGGCACGGCAGAGATCGCGCTGGGTGCAGGCGTCGAGAAAAGAGTCGAGGGCAATTGGCGGTTCCGCGCCAGCAATTTGCAGATATTCGAGGAGCATGGGGCTGAGAACGGAGTGGTGATTGGCGAGAGGGCCGCGGAGGAGATGCTCGATGACCGGGCCGAAGAAATACCACCACAGGGAAATGGCCTGATCGAGAGCGGGGATCTGGATGGGCTCGACGAGGAAGCCTTGCGCTTTGAGGGCGTGGGCGGCGAGATGGACGGCGGCGACGGTTTCATCGGTGGGCTGGCTGAGCGACGGGGCGTCGAGGAGGCCGACGCGCAGGCCGCGCAGTTCGTTTGAGGAAATGGCGCGAAGAGGGACGGGCGCGGAGCAGGAGTCGCCGGGATCAGGGCCGGCGAGAGTTTCGAAAAGCAGGCGGAGGTCGGCGACGCTGCGGGCCATGGGGCCGACGACGCCGATCCAGGGAAATGAGCCGGAACCGGAAGGAAAATGCCCGGTGGCGGCAATGCGGCCGGGAGTAGGCTTGAGACCGCAGATGCCGCAGAAATGCGCGGGGACGCGGATGGAACCGCCGCCGTCGCTGCCCACGCCACCGGCGCTGCACCCGGAGGAAATCGCGGCGGCTTCCCCGCCGCTGGAGCCGCCGGAGCTGCGGGCAAGGTCCCAGGGATTGCTGGTGCGGCCGTGCAGCGAATTGCTGGTTTCGTAGTTCATCAGGAATTCGGGCGTGTTGGTGCTGCCGAGGAGAATCGCGCCGGCGGCTTTCAGGCGGGTGACCAGGACGGCATCCTGCTGCGGGACGTAGTCCCGGCGCAGAGCGGAACCCGCGGGGCAGTTCCATCCGGCGACGTCGATGCAGCTCTTGACGGTGAGGGGAATGCCATGCAGCGGGCCCAGGGGAGCGTTGCGTGAAACGGCCGCTTCGGCGGCCCGGGCCTGGGCGCGAGCGCCGGCTTCATCGAGATGGACAAAAGCGTTCAGCCGGGGATGCAGGGCGGCGGCGCGGTGCAGGTGGGCTTCCACGACTTCGACCGGAGAGATTTTTTTGGCGCGAATCAGGGCGGCCAGTTCGCGGGCGGAGGAATGCGTGGGATTTTGCATCTGAAGAAGTTACGCGGCAGCCGCGGGAAGTGCAAGAAGAACCGCCCGTATACGGGTTGACATCTCTTTCCGAAATGAACAGAATTCACCGTTCCTTTTAAGCAGGAGTGAACGGGTATGATTCTCCGCATGGATTTGTCGCTATGAAGCGCGTTTCTTTGAATGCCGTATGGCTGCTGGCGGCGAGCGGTTTGTATCTCTACGCGCTGCCTTCGGCCACGCTGGTCTATTTTGGAGCGGTTCTGCTGCACGTGGCTGCGGGGGTGCTGCTGGCGGTGCTGCTGCCGCCGTTTTTGGCGCGTTTTTGGAAAACGGAAGTTTTCACGGCGCGGCTCGGGTGGGCGCTGCTGGCGGCTGGGGCGGCGCTGGGCGTTGCGCTGATCGTGGTGGGGACGCCGCAGCGGCTGCGCGGCTGGCAGATGGCGCATATTTTTCTTTGCTCGATTGCGCTGGTTGCGCTGGCGGCTGCATGGCTGGATGCGCGGGGCCGCCTGGGGACAGGAGCGAGGACGCTGCGCGGAGCGGGATTGCTGCTGGTTGCGGCGGGACTGGCCGGGGGCGCGTGGTGGTTGCGGGAAGTGTATTGGCACCGGATCAACCGGATTGCGAATCCGGCGATCGCTCCGGAAACCATGGAGCACGAAGGAGACGGCCCCCAGGGACTGTTCTTTCCGACGTCGGCGCAGGTTCTCCACGGGGGAACGATTCCCTCGCATTATTTTCTGGAGTCGGCGACCTGCCAGCGCTGCCACAAGGACATTTACGACCAGTGGAACAGCTCGTCGCACCATTTTTCGTCGTTCAACAATCAGTGGTATCGCAAGAGCATCGAGTACATGCAGGACGTGGCCGGGGTAAAACCGTCGAAATGGTGCGCGGGATGCCACGATCCGGCGCTGCTCTTCAGCGGAATGTTCGACCGTCCGGTGCGCGAGATTGAGAATCTGCCGGAGGGCCAGGCGGGGCTGAGCTGCATGATGTGCCACAGCATCGTGCAGGTGAAGAGCACGATGGGGCAGGGGGATTACACGCTGGAATATCCCAGCCTGGATAAATTCGCCACGAGCGACAATGCTCTGATGCGCGGGCTGCACGATTTTCTGCTGCGGGTGAATCCCGAGCCGCACCGGCGGGCCTTCCTCAAGCCCTTCATGCGCCAGCAGGCGCCGGAATTCTGCGCGGCCTGCCACAAGGTGCACCTGGACGTCCCGGTGAACAGCTATGGGTGGGTGCGGGGATTCAACGAGTACGACAACTGGCAGGCCAGCGCGGTATCGGGCGAGGGGGCGCGCTCATTCTATTATCCGGCGACGCCGATGGGATGCCCGGACTGTCACATGCCGCTGGTGGCATCGAACGACGACGGCAACGTGAACGGTTACGTGCATTCGCACCGCTTCCCCGGGGCCAACACGGCGCTGCCCACGGCCAACCAGGACGCCACCCAACTGGAAGCGAGCCGGAAATTTCTGCAGAGCGGCAGCGTGGGCGTGGATATTTTCGCGATTTCGCCTGCCGGGCCGGCGGCGGCGAGCGGGCAAATGCCCGGGGCGGAGATCACCACGACATTCGCGGTGGGGGAAGAGGCCGAGCAGACTCGTCCCACGGGGCCGGCGGGCGAAGTGCGCGCGCTCACCGCTCCGCTGGGGCGCGTGGACGCGGCGGTGCACCGCGGGGAAGACGTGCGCGTTGACGTGGTGGTGCGCACAAAAAAGGTGGGGCATTTTTTCCCCGGCGGAACCGTGGACGCGGCGGAAACCTGGCTGGAGCTGCAAGCCACGGACGAAAAGGGGCGGACGCTTTTCTGGAGCGGGATGATCGAGGACGGCGGCAAAGGCGGACAGGGGCCGGTCGAGCCCGGAGCGCATTTCTACCGCTCGCTGCAGATTGACGGGCACGGCAATCCCATCAACAAGCGCAATGCCTGGTCCACGCGCTCGGTGGTTTACGTGCGGCTGATCCCGCCGGGCGCGGCGGATACGGTGCATTACCGGCTGCGCATTCCGGAAAACGCCGGAGAGAAGCTGACGCTGCACGCCAAGCTGAACTACCGGAAGTTTCCGTGGTGGAACACGCAGTTTGCCTATGCTGGCGTGCGCGATCCGGGCGACGCGCATCCTGGCGTGAGCAAGAATTACGACGATGGCAAATGGGTTTTTACGGGAGAAACTTCCGGCGTTTCCGGAAAACTTCACCAGATACCCGACCTGCCGGTCATCACGCTGGCCGAAGACACGAAAACGCTGCGGGTGATTGCGCGCGGCGCGCCGGCGATTGCTCCGCAGACGGTGCTGGCCAAGGACGACTGGGTGCGCTGGAACGACTACGGAATCGGGTTGCTGCTGCAAGGGGATCTGCGCGCTGCGCAGGCGGCCTTCGAAACGGCCACGCAGATTGACCCGCAGAGGGCCGACGGCTGGGTGAACATCGGCCGCGTGCGCGTGCAGGAGGGAGACATGGCGGGGGCGCGCCCCGTGCTGGAAAAGGCGCTGGCTCTCTCGCCCAGCCTGGCTCGCGCGAATTATTTCTACGCGCGCGTGCTCAGGAGCGAGGGGCGCTATGAGGATGCCGCGGCCCGGCTGCGCTCGGTGCTCGGGCAATATCCGCGGGACCGCGTGGTGCGCAACGACCTCGGGCGCATCTTTTTTCTGCAGAAGCACTATGCCGACGCCGTGGGGCAGTTCGATCAGGTTCTCTCGATCGATCCGGAAGATCTCCAGGCCAATTACAATCTGATGCTCTGCTACAACGGGCTGGGTGACGAAGCCCGCGCCAATCAATACAAGGCGCGCTACCTGCGCTTCAAGGCCGACGAATCGGCGCAGGCCCTCACCGGGCCGTACCGCCAGGCGCATCCGGCGGACAACAACGAGCGCCAGGCGGTGCATGAGCACGGAAGCGCGCCGCTCGGCAAAGGCCCAAAATGAGAAAAGTCCATTTTGCAACTTTCCTATTCGCGGGATTAGCGGCCGGGATGATGGCAGGGCTTTTTGCGGCGCCGGGCGGGGCGCAGAGGCCCGCTTCGCCGGCAGGCACGGCCACGTTTCGCGACGTCACCCGCGAGGCGGGAATCCGTTTTGTGCATAATTCCGGGGCGTTCGGAAAGAAATACCTTCCCGAAACGCTGGGGCCGGGCGTGGCTTTTATTGATTACGACAACGATGGCTGGCCGGACATTCTGCTGGTCAACGGGATGGACTGGTCCGGGCATGTGCGGCAGCATTCCACGCTGAAGCTCTATCACAACAACCACGACGGCACGTTTACCGACGTGACGCACAAGGCCGGGCTGGACGTGGAACTCTACGGAATGGGCGTGGCCGTGGGGGATTACGACAACGACGGCTGGGACGATATTTTTATTACCGCGTACGGGCAGAGCCGGCTTTTCCGCAACAACGGCAACGGAACCTTCAGCGACGTGACCAAAAAAGCCGGGCTGACAACCGATCCGGAACTCAGCACCAGCGCCGCCTGGGTGGATTACGACAAGGACGGACGGTTGGATCTGGTGGTGGGCAACTACGTGCAGTGGTCGCCGGAGAAGGATTTGTACTGCACGCTGGACGGAAAAGCGAAATCGTACTGCACGCCGGAATCCTATCCGGGAACTTCGGCGAGGCTGTGGCACAACCGCGGCGACGGAACGTTCGAGGATGTCACCCGGAAAGCCGGGCTGTACGAACCCACGTCGAAGACCCTGGGCGTGGCGATTCTTGATTACGACAACGACGGCTGGCCCGATTTTCTTTTCGCGAATGATACGCAGCCGAATAAATTGTACCGCAACAACGGCAACGGGACGTTTTCCGAAAAGGGGGTGATTGCCGGGGTGGCTTTCAGCGAGGACGGCATCGCCCGCGCGGGAATGGGCGCGGACGCGGCGGATTACGACCGCTCCGGGCACGCCAGCGTGCTGATCAGCAATTTTTCGAACCAGATGCTTTCGCTGTACCACAACGAGGGGAACGGACTTTTCGTGGACGTGGCGCCCAGTTCGGAGGTGGGCCGCGCGTCGCTCCTCACACTGGGCTTCGCCTGCTTTTTCTGGGACTACGATCTGGACGGCTGGCCGGACATTTTCGTGGCCAACGGGCATATTGATCCGGACATCCAGAAGGTCCAGGCAAACGTGCGCTATGCCGAGCCGCCGCATCTCTTTCACAACCTGGGGAACGGGAAATTCATCGAAACGACGCGGGCGATGGGCGGGGCGTTCAATCAGCCGCGCGTGGCGCGCGGAGCGGCCTACGGTGATATCAATAATGATGGGCGGCCAGACCTGCTCATCGCCAGCAACGGGGGTGCCTCGGCGCTCTTCCGCAACGAGGGGCGGGGGAATTCCAGCCTGCGGGTGAAACTCGTGGGCACGCGCTCGAACCGCGACGGCATCGGGGCGGTCGTGCGGGTTACGGCGGGACGCGACGCGCAGACGCAGATGCTGCGCAGCGGCTCGAGCTATTTATCCTCGAGCGAACTCGTGCTTACCTTCGGGCTGGGCGCGCACAGGCAAGCGGACGAGATCGAAATCCGCTGGCCCAGCGGGCAGACGGAGCGGCTGGCAAAGGTGGCCGCGGGGCAGACGGTGACGGTTACGGAAGGAAGAGGAATCACCTCCACGCGGGCATATGAGGTGAAATAACCGCTTACTCCAAATTTCAATTTATCGTTCAGGAAATCCGTTGAATATGCAGCGGGAATCCGGTTTAGAATAGGTTCGCTAACGGTAGAAAGGACTCAGCGCTTCGCAATCCGCGAATAAGACTCCATGAGCCTGATGCGATCCCTACTGCTGGCAGCTTCCCAGAATCAATGGTTACGGGAACGCGCCTCGCGTTACCGCTTTGTGCGGCGCAGCGTTGCGCGCTTCATGCCCGGCGAAACGCTGGAAGACGCGCTGGCCGCGGCGCGGAATCTCAAAGAGAAGAATATCGGAGCGGTCTTTACGCACCTCGGCGAAAATGTGGCCGAGCGAGCCGAAGCCGTGCAGGTCGCCGAACACTACCTGGGGGTGATGGAGCGCAATCACGCGCAGGGACTGGGAACGGAAGTATCGGTAAAGCTGACGCAACTGGGGCTGGATATTTCCCCGGATTTTTGTTTCGAAAACCTCAAGTCCATCCTGGAACGCGAAGACAAGAAATCCACCGTGTGGATTGACATGGAAGCCAGCAATTATGTGGACGTGACGCTGGAACTTTACCGCCGCGCGCTGGCTGTCTTCCCCCGTGCCGGAATCTGCTTGCAAGCCTATCTCCATCGCACGAAAGACGACCTGGAAAAGCTGCTGCCCCTGCGCCCCGCCGTGCGCCTGGTCAAGGGGGCGTACAAGGAACCGCCGGAAATCGCCTTTCCGCGCAAGCGCGATGTGGACGAAAGTTTTTTCTCCCTGACGCAGACGGTGCTGCGCGCGCGGAAGCGCGGAGAAATGGGCCGGGTGGCCCTGGGAACGCATGACGTGGCGCTGATCCGGCGCATCAGCGGGTTTGCCGAGAGCGAAGGAGTGCGCAAGGACGATTTTGAGATTCACATGCTGTACGGTATTCAACGCGGCGAGCAAATGCGCCTGGCGGGGAACGGTTACCGCTCGATCGTTCTGGTGGCCTACGGCCGTTACTGGTATGCCTGGTTTCTACGGCGCCTGGCCGAGCGCCCCGCCAACGTCTGGTTTCTTCTGCGCAATCTGTTCTGAGCGCCTTTCCTTCTCCGCCCGAGTTCGTCCGGCTGTCCCGGAAATTTGTGGTTCATAAGTAGGTGAGCGATGAGGCAAAGGATGCTCCCTGCCAGTAATCCCTTCATTGTGGAATTTACGCTGCGATATTCCTGTGCAGAGTGCCCGTTGCGCCAAGAGATGCGCCATTGAGCATACATCTTCTAGGCTTCCCGCCAGCCTGCGTCTATACTCGAATTTCGGGCATTTGCAGGCCGATTGACGCCGGATGCGCTGCCGGGCAGGTTCCCTTCTCACAGCAAGCCGGTTAGAAAAAGTCTGCCCTGGAAAATATTGGAACGAGCATGAACCGCGAGTCATCCGAAATTCGAATGCTTTTTGCGTCGGCCGACCAGGCCTGCGCGCAAGAGCTTCGCCGGATGCTGCTGGAAAATGACGGCTGGCGCTACGCCATCGAGCAATCCGCGGAGCTGCCGGTCATCCTCGAACGGCTCAAGCAAGGAACCATTGACGTATTGCTGCTGGACCTCTCCTGCCCGTGCAATCCCGGAATCGAAATGATCGCGCAACTGCGGGCGCAAGGAAAAGATGTGCCCATCGTGGCGCTGATGCCGCAGGGCAAGGAAGAGCTGGCGCGGGCCTCGCTGCGGGCCGGAGTCCAGGAATATCTGGGCCGGGAAACGCTGAACGGAGCGGACCTGGCGCGCGCTTTGCAATTCGCCATCGAGAGAAAGCAGGCGGAGCAAGTGCTGCGCGACCGCGAATCCAGCTTCCATTCGCTCTTTGCCGGCAATCCCCTGCCCATGTGGCTCTATGACGTGGAGACGCTGCGCTTTCTGGAAGTGAACGAAGCGGCCATCTCGCAATACGGCTACACGGAAGAAGAATTTCTGGCCATGCGCATCGCGGATATCCGTCCGGCGGAAGATTTGCCCCGGCTGCGGAAATACATCGATTCCCCGCGCGAAAACTACCGCCATGCGGGAGAATGGCGGCACCGGCTCAAGAGCGGGCGGATCATCGACGTGGATATCACTTCTCATGCGATCGAGATTGCCGGACGCCCGGCGGTGCTGGTGGTGGCCCGGGACGTCACCCGGGAAAAGGGCACCTTAAGCGCCTTGCGCGAAGCGGAGGAGAAATACCGGGAGATTTTCGACAACGCGGTGGTGGGAATTTTCCAGACCACGCCGGAGGGGCGCTACCTCAGCGCGAATCAGGCCCTGGCCCGCATGTATGGCTTTGATTCGCCCGCGGAGCTGATGACCGCGTGGACGGATATCGCGAATCAGGTGTATGTGGAGCCCGCGCGGCGGAAGGAACTGCAGCGCCTGCTGCACGAAGAGGGCATCGCCCGGAATTTTCAGATTCAGTTCAAGCGCAAAGACGGCAGCCACGGGTGGATTCTGGAGAATTCCCGGGTGGTGCGCGATGCCGCCGGCAAGGTGATCTGCTATGAAGGCACCCAGCAGGACATCACTGAACGCAAGCGGGTGGAAGCCGCATTGCTCGCCAGCGAATCGCAGCATCGTGAGCTCATTGAAAATGCGGTCTATGGAATTTTCGTTTCCGAACTGGCGGGACGATTCGTCGACGTCAATCCGGCGCTGGTGGCCATGCTGGGCTACAGCTCGAAAGAGGAGCTTCTGGCCCTGGACCCGGGGACGGATGTATATCGCCGGGTGGAAGACCGCCAGCGGATTATCGCGCAGATTAAAGAGACAAAGGTATTGCAAGGCGTGGAAGTGGAATGGAAGCGCCGGGATGGCACGTCCATTGCCGTGCGCCTGAGCGGGCGGGTGGTGGAGGATGAAAAAGGAGAAGCGCAGCGCGCCGAAGTCATCGTCGAGAATGTGACCGAGGCGAGGAAATTGGAGCAGCAACTGCGCCAGGCGCAAAAAATGGAGGCCATCGGACGGCTGGCGGGAGGCGTGGCCCACGATTTCAATAATCTCCTGGCGGTCATGATCGGCCATTGCGAATTGATAACCGCGCAGATGAGCGCCGAGGATCCGCTGCGCCGGCAGATCGAGGTGATTTCGAAAGCGGGCAATCGCGCCGCCGAGCTTACGCACCAGTTGCTGGCCTTC
Source organism: Terriglobia bacterium (assembly GCA_020072805.1). Taxonomy (GTDB): domain Bacteria; phylum Acidobacteriota; class Terriglobia; order Acidiferrales; family UBA7541; genus Acidiferrum. Next base: position 13,937 of record JAIQGC010000001.1, on the reverse strand, counting down.
AGCCGGCAACAGGTCCTGCAGCCGCGGATTTTGAACTTGAATGACGTCATTGAAGACACGCAAAAGATGCTGCCGCGGCTTCTTGGGGCGCACATCGAGCTTTCAGCACTGCTGGATTCCTCGCTGGGGCAGATCAAGGCCGACCCGGGACAGATCGAGATGGTCCTCCTCAATCTCGCCGTGAACGCCCGCGACGCCATGCCCCAGGGCGGACGGCTGACCATTGCCACGAGCAACGTGGATTTCGCCGCGCATCCGCCGCCTCCCTGCACGGGAATGAAGCCGGGGCCCTATGTGCTTCTGGAAGTGCTGGACACGGGTTCCGGGATGGACGCGGCGACCCAGTCGCGCATTTTCGAGCCGTTTTACACGACGAAGGATGTGGGCAAAGGCACCGGGCTGGGGCTGGCCACGGTGGAAGGAATTGTCAGCCAGAGCGGCGGTTTCATCGCGGTGGAAAGCGAACTGAGCCGCGGCACTGCTTTTCATATTTATTTGCCGAGAATTGACGACACGCGGAAGGCGAAAACGCCCGCGGCGGCATCGCCGCGGACGCCGCGCGGAAGCGAAACGATCCTGCTGGTGGAGGATTCCGAACCGCTGCGGCTGCTCACGCGCGAGTTTCTGGTTCGCCAGGGATATACCGTGCTGGATGTGGGGAGCGCTCCCGCAGCCATCCAAATCGCCGCCGAGCATCGCGGGGCCATCCCCTTGCTGATTACCGACGTGGTGATGCCGCAGATGAACGGACCGGCGCTGGCGCACATTCTGACGCGCGCGCGCCAGGAAATGAAGGTGCTCTACGTATCCGGCTACGGCAGCGAATCCACCGGCTCCGTCGAAAGACTGAAAACCAGCCAGGCCTTCCTGCAAAAACCGTATGCGATGAGCGCGCTCGCAGGGAAAATCCGGGAACTTCTGGATGGTTCCGCAAGCTGACCACGCGGCTGCTCCGATAAGAAACAAGACGCCGCCGCTAGGGCATCGCCTGTTTCTCCCTACCGCCCGGCGTTGCTCTCCCGCACCACGCCCGCCTCGCCTCTTTCGCGCGCCAGATACTGGTCATAGATCCAGCGGTAGGTTTTCTCCATGCCCGCGCGCAGCGAGGTATCCGGCTCCCAATTCAGATTTTTGCGGATCAGGGTGTTGTCGCTGTTCCGTCCGTTCACCCCTTTGGGCGCGCTGAGGTCATAGTTGCGCTTCAGCTTGATTCCGGCGATCTCTTCCACAATATCCACCAGTTGATTCACCGTCACGGCTTCGCTCGAACCCAGATTGATGGGCTCCAGAATTTCCGAACGCATGATCAAATCAATGCCCTTCAGGCAATCGTCGATAAACATGAAGCTGCGCGTCTGGTTCCCCGGCCCCCAAATTTCGATCTCGTGCTTCCCGCTCACCTTCGCTTCAATCACCTTCCGGCAGATCGCCGCGGGCGCCTTCTCCCGCCCTCCGTACCAGGTTCCCCACGGCCCGTATACGTTGTGAAATCGCGCCACGCGCGTCTCCAGGCCGAAATCCTCCCGAAAGTGCCGGCACATGCGCTCGGAAAACAGTTTTTCCCATCCATAGCCGTCCTCGGCCATCGCCGGATAGGCGTCCTCTTCCTTCAACGAGGGTGCTTCGTAAGTTTTCTGCTTCTCCGCGTTATAGACGCACGCCGAGGACGAGTAGAAATACCGTCGCACTCCGTGCTTCACGCTGGCCTGCAGCATTTGCGTATTGATCAGCACGGAGAGCATGCACAGCGCCTTGTTCTGCTCGATGAAACCCATCCCGCCCATGTTCGCCGCCAGATTGTAAATCTCCCCGGCACCGCGGGCCGCCACCTCGCAGTTTTCCTTCAGGTTCAGGTCGAGAGAGAGATTTTCGACATTTTCGAAACGCTGATACCAGTCGTCGAACGGCTTGATGTCAATCGCCCGGATGCGCTGAAAACCCTTCGCGCGCATCTCCGCCACCAGGCTTCCCCCAATGAATCCGCCGGCTCCCGTCACCACAACGAGATCATTCTTCATGATGGCCTTCCCCCGAATAGCTGCCGGGACCGCCGCGCTTCTCTGTCCGCACGTTTTTGCCTTTATCGGCCCGGGGGCCGATGGTCCGCTCGAACGCCTGCATCGGTTTCCCTCAGAAAGTTTACCTTACTTAATGGGAAAAGCGGATTGGGGCGATAGAATTTGGACCTTCGGCCTCCTGGTCCCAAACCACCGCTTTAAAACAATCCATTGCATTGAATCAGCGCCGGATAGCTGTGTAACTTCTTCCCGTATTCGGGCTGCTGATCGGACTGCGGTTTCCAATAAAGCATGCTGCGTCCGTCCGGTACTACCGCGACAAAGAGAAACCGCACAAAAACCCTTGTTAGAAATTCCAAAGGCGTGTTAGCCTGACGGCCAATATCGAATTCTCTAGGGTGGATATTGAAGAAAACAAGATAAGAAATGGCAAGTATACGCTGAACCACACAGAGCCAGATCAGCCGGCGAGTACAAGTTGCACCAGGGAAAAATGTCACACTCATTCACAACGGATCTGATTCCCGCGCCGGACCGCCAGGAAGCCTGGCTGTCCAACGCCAAGCAGATTTGCGGCGATTGCAATTTTCAGTTTCCAAAGCGCTTTCCTTTTCACGGCTCGATCGAGCGCCGAAAAGTGGCCGATTTGGAAATGACGCTTTTTTCCTCGAGCGCGGTTTCCTTCAATAAGTTTCCCTCGTTCAGTTTGAATGCGGAGAGCAGGGCGTGGATTGTCATCACGCAGCTGGCCGGGCTGCGCAGATATTGCCAGGATGGAAAGGCGGCGGTGCTGAAGAAGGGCGATGTCACTCTGATCGACTCCGGGCGGCCCTGGTCTTCGGATTGTCCCGGCGATTGCGCGCGGCTTTACCTGCGCGTGCCGCGATCGCTGATGCAAAGCCGGGTGCGCCTCGGCGAGCTGCCGGTGGCCCGAAGAATCCCGGGGGAGTCCGGACTGGGCACTTTTCTGTTCCATCTTTCCACCTCGCTATACCGGCAGGCGGAGGAGCTGACCTGGGAAGAAGGCGCGGCCGCCATCGAAGCCTATTTGCGCATCCTGGCGGCATGCGTGGGAACGCCGGGGAGGCCGGCGGCGGGCACGAATCGCGGGAGCGAGCCCGCTTCGCTGATATTGAAATACATTGATGCCCACTTGACGGAAACGACCCTGAGGCCGGCGGAAATTGCCGCGGCGCTGAATCTTTCCGTGCGGCATGTGCACCGCCTTTTTTCGGTGCACGGGTCCACGCTGGCCGAGTGGATTCGAACGCAGCGCCTGCGGCATTGCCGGAGCGATCTCGCGGATCCGCGGCTGCGCGCGAAAAGCATCACGGAGATCGCGTTTTTCTGGGGTTTTAATGATTCCGCCCATTTTAGCCGCGTATTCAAGCAGCGCTTTGGCGTCTGCCCGCGCGTCTTTCGCTCGCGGGCCAGCCAGGGTCTGCCGGCTGCCGTGGAGATGAGCGGGGACTAGGGGCGGAGCGTTCCTGGCCGGGCCGGCAGTCGAACGAGAAATCCGATCACGGCCCAGATGCCCAGGGCGATCCACTCATAGCGCGTAAAATGGCCGGGAACGAGGGGCAGGACCTTGACCAGGATCATCGCCGAGGTCACCAGAAATCCAAACAGCGCGGCGGCGCGGTCCATCAGGCTGGGTTTCATCATAAAATAGGATACGCAGGCGGACATCCATCCCACCGCGCAGGCCACCGCACCCACTTCCAGAATAGGCACGAGACCGGCTTCACCGAAGAAGATGGCCACGGCCGTGGCGCCCCCGACTCCGAAGATGGCCAGGACCGGAGTCTGGTTCAGCACATGAACATTGCCCATGGAAGGAATCAGGAGATTGCGGCGGCCCATGGCGAAGAGCAGGCGCGACGAAGCAACCATGTTGGCGTTGAACGCTTGCAGCAGAGCCACCAGGGCCGTGCCCAGAATGAAATTCACGATCCAGTGGGCGTGAAAAGCATTTTCGAAGGCGACAGCAATGGGAAACTGCAAGCTGCCATTCAGGCTTTGCCAGGGAGCGACGTATGACACGGCGCCGATCACCAGGCAGAAGAAGGTAAGCCCCGCGAAGATGGTCATGAGGATGGCCACGGAAAAATTGCCGCTCTTGAATTCCGGGCTGGCCTCTTCCGCGCTTTTGCCCACGGATTCGAATCCGGACATCAGCCAGGGAACCACCTGCCACACGAGCAGAATGGAAATCAGCGGAGAGTGAGAAAAAGCCGGATACAGATTGGCCACGGAACCGTGTTTCCCGCCGGCCAGGGCAAAGCCGATGACCAGGGCCAGAAAGGTGAAAGTGGTGAACTTGAGGAAGCGGGTGCTGGCCTGAATCCCCCGGTAATTCAACCAGGTGAAAAAGACCGCAATGGCCAGCCCGAGAACAAGGTGAGGCAAATAAACGGGATGACCTCCGATGCGGTACAGCTCAATGGAATTCAGCGAAGGGAAAAGATACCCCAGGATTTTTCCGGCCGCCAGGGCTTCGAAGGGGCAAGTCAGAAAGTAGGCCAGAAACATCATCCAGCCCGTGACGAAGCTCACGCCGGGCGGAAAAACCCGCGCCGTGTAGGCCACCTCCGCGGCGGCATCGGGGATTAACTTCACCAGCTTGCCGTAGACGTAGCCGATTGGCAGGAGCATGAGGGCGCCCGCCGTGAAACCGAGGATGGCGCCGAGCGGCCCTCCACGCTGCAGGATGTCGTCCATCACCACTAGCCAGCCCGTGCCGACCATGGTGCCAAAGCCCAAGGCAAGATAATCGATGAGGCGAAGCTTGCGAGCGAGTGTGGTCATGGGCGATGCGCCAAGCCGGGGCGGCCTCCCCGGCCAGAGCAGAGTTCAGTCCCTTCCGCGAGGCGCTTAGAAGTCAAAGCGCAGCGCGAATTGCATGACGCGGGCTTCGGTCAACAGGCTGGTGTAATCACCGAACGATCCCGGCAACTGCTGAAGCGTATAGGGACTGGCAACGGACTGGGTGTTGAAGCGTTTCAGGTTCGGAAGATTGAAGATCTCCCAGCGAAATTGCAGGCCCTGGCGTTCGCCGTGGATCTTCCAGCGTTTGTTCACGCTCATGTCCCACCCGGCATAGCCCGGCCCGCGGAGAACATTGCGCGAGCCGCTCTGGCCCGGGTAGGTGTTGTCGAAGGCAGCTCTGGCCGCCGCGGGGTTGGCGAACACACTCACCGAACCATCCGGCTGCGGAAACGCTCCGGTGACCGGCCGGCTGAGCAGAGTCGCGAGACCGGAATAGTTCCAGTCGGTGGCCCAGGACTGGCCGTTGCCCACGCTGAAGGGGAAACCGCTGGTCCAGCGAGCCAGGCCGGAAACCTGCCAGCCTCCGATGACCGCATCCAAAACGCTGCCGGCATCGCGGCCGAAATATTTTCCCTTGCCGAAAGGCAGCCAGGCAATCCAATCAGCGCTGATCTGATGCTTGGTGTCGTAATCGGAGACGGCACGGTTCTGATTGGGTGAAAAAGCGTTGACCAACTGGCTTCCGTTCAGACCCTGGTTATAGCCTACGCGAGCCGCCGCGGAGGTGATGTCAATGGACTTGGAATAGGTGTAGTTCACATCGAATTGCAGTCCGGTGCTGGACTGCTTGCGGAGAATGATTTGCAATCCATTGTAATTGGACTTCCCGATGGAACTCCATGCATACATGCTGGAGAATTGGCCATTGAGCATGTCTCCGACCAGCGGATTGGGCGTGGGCAGAGGGTTGCCGAAGTCGTAGTAATTGCCGAGTGTGTCGCTCAGGGCATAGTAGAGGTCGATGTTGCCAAGACCCACGACCTCGTTCCCTGGATAGGTGTCCACCGTGGTATAGAGAGTGTAAATGGCTTGCATCAGGTCCGTTGTCGGAGGCGCGCTGCCATAAAATACGGAATACTGGGCACCGGCAGCGAGCGGCGGGAGCATGTCATGCCAGAAGGCGGCGGTGGGGCCGACCAAGGCATCGTTAAGGCTGGGAATCGGCACGCCCTGGCGTCCCAATTCGGACATGCGGGCAGCGGCCGAGTAGTAATCAATTCCCGTCTTGGGATCCACCAGATCGAGCGGTTGCATCAGATCGCGCTGGGTGAGCAGATTGCGCCCAATCCGTCCGACATAAGAAAGTTGCAGTGAGAAATTTTTGGGCAGTTGCCGGCCAATGGAAAAATCCATGGTGTAGGCATAGGGGTTTTTGAGCGACTGATCAACTCCCCAGGTGATGGCCTGGCCGAAGGGGTTGGGCGTCTGCGGGAAAGCCCCCGGAGGCACCAGCGGGAAGAATTGGTTGTTGGCCAGATCCAGCTGGGGAATCACGTTGATGTTGGTGATGCGCGGAACGTTTTCGGCGCCGTCCGTCACCGGAATGCAGCAGGGATTCTGCACCGTGGCGGAAAGGCCTGCGGGTGCGTTCTGGTCAAACGTATTGATCAGCTGCATGCCGGGGCGGTCGTAGACTTTGGCGAATCCACCGCGCAAGACGGTCTTGTCGCCCGTGCCAAATAGTTTCTGCATAAAGCCGTTCTGGAAATGCGGGGTGTAAGCAACGGAAATGCGCGGCGCAAAATCGTTCTTTTCGGACTCGTAGAAGCCGGTCCCCCCATTGGCAGGGCCGCCCAGGACGAACGAAATCGGAGTCATGGTGGCAAATCCGATGCCCTTCTGCATGTTGGCCACGTTCTGGTCAAACATCTGACCCAGATTGACCGTCGGAGACGCCTGATAACCGTTCACCTCCCACGGCGGAGGCAAAATCTCCCAGCGCAGGCCGTAGGTAACAGTCAGATTCGGCTTGAGACGCCAGGTATCCTGGGCATACAAGCCGTACCAGTTCAGAGCGTAGTCGCGAACCACCGGTGCGCCAGACGGCAAGGAATTGCCATTCTTGTCGTAATTGAAGTTGCCGATCATCTGCGAAACCATCCCCAGCAGGGACAGCATGGGATAATCATAAGCGATTGTATTGACAGGCTCTGGATAGCCCAGATTGGCTGGGTCCAGCGTGCTTCCGCCTCCGGTGTTGGCAAAACTTGTGGGGGCCATCCAGCTCGTGGTTCCCACGCCCATGCTGAAAGAGTGCTGGTAGCTGACGCGGGGATCCCGGGCGATGCCGATATTGCCGCCGAACTGCAGAGCGTGCACGCCCTTGGTCCACGACAAATCATCGGTGATGTTATGCACGGGCATCTGCAAGCTATGGCTATAGACAATGCCCTGATCAAGTCCCAGGAAAGTGTTCCACGGCTGATTGGAGTTTCCGGTCCAAGCGGTGCTCTGGCGGGTCAATCCCCAACGCAAGGTATTGGCCAGCTTGGCGCTCAAAATCGCCGTATATCCGACGGCAAATCCCTTGCTGTGGTCGGTGATGGTCTGTTCCGGGGGAGTCCCGGGCAGGAAAGGCTCATCCAGATTACTCTTATTCTGCAGGTTCCCGCGCCAGAACAAGGTGTGTTTGCCGTTCGAGGTCAGCTGGTAGTCGAATCGCGCGATAAAAGCATTATTATTTTCGCTGATGGGGGCCCGGAAACGAAAACCGGCGTAATTCCTCCCATCCCCGACGGAGGTATCGTTGGTCGGATACTTTCCGTTGCAGAAGGTCGTGCCAAAGTACCCGCCCGGCTGGCTGGGGTTGGTGAGATCCAGAATCGCTGGATTGATCCCCATGCCGGCGGGGTCCAGAGCCAGAATATCCGCCGGCGTCAGGGTGGTGATGCCGGCGCCGTTATCATAGGAAATGTTTCCCTGGCAGAGCGACGGCGTGGGGATGGTGCGCACGGCGCTCACCTCTTCCCGGCGGCGCGTCCCTTCGTAGTTGGTGAAAAAGAACAGCTTGTCTTTCTTCACGGGTCCGCCCAGGGACACTCCGAAAATATTGCGAATCAGCTTGAGCGGCTTGTTGGGCTGGCCGCTGGCCAGTTCGGACTGCTTGGTGAAAAAATCGGCGGAGCTGGTCGCGGTATTGCGCATGTATTCGTAGGCGGATCCATGGAACAGATTCGTCCCGCTCTTGGTAATCATGGCCACCTGGGCGCCCGAACCTTGCCCCTGATCGGAATTGTAATTCGTGGTGGTCACGCGGAATTCCTGGACGGAGTCGAGCGTTACCGGCAGGACGGATGTAAAAGCGTATCCCGAACTGAAGTTATTGACGTCCACGCCATCGAGAGTGATGTTGCTCTGGTCGCTGCGCGCGCCATTGACCGCGCCGCTGCGCGTGTCTTGCTCTGTGTTCACTTCTCTTCCTAGATAGGTCACGCCGGCCTGAATATTCAGCAAGTCCGGAACGTTGCGGCCTTCGAGCGGAATCTGTTTCACCTGCGTCTCATTGAAGGGGGTCCCGATGGAGGCGTCCACCAGATTCAGCGCCGGTGGTTCGGAACTCACGGTAACACTCTCCGCGGCGCTTCCGACCTTCAATTGCACGTTGGCCGTTGCGGGCGTATTGACCAGTAGTTGCAGGCCAGTCTGCTCTTGGCGGGCAAATCCCGTGGCGGAGACGGTCAGCGTGTAGGTTCCGGGAGGAAGAAACTGGAAGCGGTACTCTCCCTGCGCGCCGGTGGTGGTACTCCTCTCCGATTTGGACTCGGGGTTAACCAGCACAACCGTGGCGTTGGCAATGGCTCCGCCGCTGGGGTCGGTTACGGTGCCTTGCAGCGATGTCGTGGAAGTCTGGGCGAGGGCGCTGCCGCAGACGAGAAGCACAAGAGCCAGAATCCGAATGGCCAAGAGTCTGAAAGTGTTCATTTGCAACCTCCAAAGAAGAATCGTTGCCGCGCCAGGTTCGGCTTGTTCGCCGTCCTGATGATGCGGATCAGGCCAAGCGCAAGCAGGAACGAAACCCGCGTATTTCCGCCGGCGCCCCGGGAGAGAAATCAGGATCCCCGGGCAGGAGCCTATGCGCGGTGAGCCAGTACATCTTGCCTGCGAGTGACTTCGACTTGTCCGTGCGGGACATGAAATCAAGCCCCTCCGCAGTCCTTTGCGAATCTATTTGTCGGCGTGGCAATACTGACAGCCGGTGCTCGCATCGTTCTTGCGGTGACACTCGATGCAGCCAGCCATGGTCGTGACATTGGTCGCCCGGGCCATGACCTCCATCTCTTCCACCGGGCCGTGACACATGGCGCAGGTCATCTTGGCCTCCAGATGCACGCGATGATTCCAATAGACCCAGCCGGAGACGACGTAGAACCGCACCCAGGGAATGGCTTGGCCCGATTTGGCAAACTCCGCGAGCTTTTGGATGGAAGGTTTTTCCCGGGCAATCGTCACATGGCAGGCCATGCATTGGCCTGCCGCGGGAAGAGTCATGCGGTCGCCCGGTTCGGGGTTAGGGTGACACTGCTGGCATTTCAGCCCCAGGGCCAGGTGCTTCTTATGACTGTAGGGAATCGGCTGCGCCGGCGGTTCGCTCCTGGCTGCCGGGGCGTTCTGACCTTGCCTGGCCGCGCGCGCCGAAGCTTCGCGCCACGCCAGCGTAGCTGGCAGAAAAATGAGCAGAGTGAAGATTGCAATTCCACGCTTCATGGCCAAATTCTGCGATCCCAAATTGTTACCGTGTTCCCTCGCTTCCGCTCGCGCATCCCGCCGGCTCAGGTCAGCCCTTCGTGCACCAGGAGTTCCTGCACGGCGCGATGGGCCTCATCGATGGCCTGATTGGTAAAGGCCGCGGCGCCGGCATCGGCGTTGGCGATGGTGACCCGTCCGAAGCGCTGCCGCCCAATCACGTGCGGGCGCTGTTCCGGCGGCACATCCGGGTCCGCCAGGGTGTCGTAAGTATAGGCGTATCCATACGGCCAGCGGTTGACGGTGATCGCGGCAATGTCCGAAGCGGGATCAAATCCTCCCGGCCCCAGCATGCGTCCGAGCTGGCTGCGAATCTGAAATTCAAACTGTTCGAAAGTCGTCGAGAGCAGTTCCTGTTGTCCGGCGCGGTTCTGCTCTTTCCTGGGCAGCCCAGGTTTATTCGGATTGCGCATCAGGTGCACCAGGATGGGCTCCTCCGGCGTGCTTACGCCGCGATAGCCTCCGACGGTGGTGCCCGGATCGAGCCGGCAATCCGTGTGATACATGCCCGGAGCGCTGATCGCGGAGACACCGAGCTTCTCAAATGCGCTCCAGTTGCGCAGAAGCACGTTGGTGTACATCATGGGCACTTTGACGGGATAGTTGAGCGCCTCGCGCTGGCGTTCGGGCAGCTCCGGCAGCAAGGAAGGAATGAATCCGTTGTAGCAGGCCAGAATGCAGTGGCGCGCCCGCACGCCCCGGAGTTTGCCATCGCACCGGTAAGCGACGCGCACGGCGCGCGCGGATTCCGCCGGCCCGTCGTGCTGCACGCGCACCACCGGGCTGCTCAGGCGAATGCGCACCGGGGAGTCCGGGGCATCGAGTTTTCCATAGTCGAGCGGCGCCCGAACGATGGTGTTCATGGATTGTTTGCCGGGAAGAGCCGCGGGAATCAACTTGCCAACGAGAAGCCGGGCGACCGATGCGTTCCCGTCTGGAAAGTGAAACAGGTAGGAACCTTCGTTGAAACTCTCCTCGAACTTCAAACCCAGGCCGTTGAAGCCGATCGCCCCGTGGCGCGCGGCTTCGAGCGCCGGCATGGTGTCCACTCGTTTATTGTTTCGGCCACCCTCTCCCAGAAACAAAGGCAGCGCATCCGGGTTGATCCTGGCAATCTTCAGCAGAAACTCCTGATAGCTCATCCGGGCCAGCTGGGCTCTTTTTTCCGCTTCGCTGGAACCCGCCAGGTAATCAGGATTCTTGCCGTGCAGGCGAATCAGGTCCTTCCGGGCTGCTTCGGAGAGCGGAGCCTTTTCGAAAAATGTTTTCCAGGGAAGGCGCCCCGCTCCCGCCACCAGCCGGTCCTCTCCGAAGTGTTCCCGGTCGAAAAACACGCCGATGCCCAAATTGTGCTTTTCCTCGATCTCGCGGTTGTGGAATTCCGCGCCGCGCTCCACTTCAATGCCCAGTTCCTTGATGAGCGCCTTGGCGCAATAGCTGTACGGATAGGGCGTCTCGATTCCCATGGTGCCGCCGTAGCCGATAAACGTCCGCTCCCGATATTGAAATTCGTTGCGTTTGGCGTGGCCGCCAAAATCGTCGTGGTTGTCCAGGATCAGGATGCGCTGCTCGGCGCCCAGTGCTGTCTGATAAAAATACGCCGCGGACAAGCCGGAGATTCCCCCTCCCACAATGACCAGGTCAAACTCTTCGTGGAGTTCGCTGTCGGCCACCGGAAATTGCGTAAACTTTCCCTGGCGAATGCGCTCGAATTCTTCGACAGCCGCGGGGTATTGACCTCGCAGTCCGGTTTGTAGAGGAGGGTACTGCGCTGCTTCCGCCATCGTGGATACCGGCGCAGCCTCCGCGGATATCCCGTTCCAGGCAGCATACGCACCCGTAATTCCGATGGCGACACCATTCAAGAAGTCCCGCCGGGCGATGGGCCGCCCCATGCCAAGATCGCGATGCTCCCGAGTCTTATCCATGGAATCTCTCCGTGTATTTATTGGCCCTCGAACATCTCCTCGTTTGGCTCGTCCCAATAACGCATGCAGGCAAGTGCATAGCCGGATGCGAGGCGAAGTCTACATCCTCGCCGGGGGATTGACCAGTTCGACTTGTGGGGGCATTTTCCCGGCATCTCCGGGAGGCGTGAAGAAAACACAAACGACGGCAGGTGGGACCATCGAAACCTGTCCCATCAGCGGGGTTCAGTCGATGCAGCCGGAAACAGAATGGAAGGCATTGTCGCAGCCTAATCTGTAACCCGATGAAACGAAGGGAAGAAGTGGTCGGGGCAAAAGGATTTGAACCTTCGGCCTTCCCGGCTTCGCCGGGACGCGCCACCGCCGCTGTCGCTTGGCTTGACTTTAATTCACTCTTGAATTTGAGATTGGCTGAATCTTGAAGTGGTCGGGGCGATTGGATTTGAACCAACGGCCTCCTGGTCCCGAACCAGGCGCGCTACCAGGCTGCGCTACGCCCCGACACGCCACCCAGACTGTTGCCGCTAGCCTGGCTGGATTTAAAAGATTAACATAGCTTAGCGGCTGCGCCTAGCCGCAGCCCCGGCCTCCCCCGGCCGGCTGCGGATACCGGGCGCGCGCTACTCCCCATGGCTATTCCCCGCAGCGCGCTGCAAAAGATTGACGACTACCGCTGGCTGGTCCCGCGGGGCACGCGCGAGGGCATGCTCACCGACGCGCTCATCTACGCCGACGAAAAGCTGCTCGAGCAGATCCTCGGCGACCTCTCCATCGAACAGGCCATCAACGTCGCCTTCCTCCCAGGAATCGTGGGCCGCTCGCTGGCCATGCCGGACATGCACCAGGGCTACGGTTTTCCCATCGGCGGGGTGGCGGCCACGCGGCTGAAGGACGGCGTGGTCTCCCCCGGCGGCGTGGGCTTCGACATTAACTGCGGCGTGCGCCTGCTGGCCGCCAATCTTGAGCGCGACGCCGTTACGCCGCACCTGCGCGCGCTGGTGAATCAACTCTTCCGCGACGTTCCTTCGGGCACCGGGGCGGAAGGGCCGCTGCCCGTCTCGCGCAGCGAACTGGAAAATGTTCTGGCGCGCGGCGCGGCCTGGGCCGTCGAACAGGGCTATGGCGAAGCCGCCGACACGGAATACTGCGAAGAGCACGGCTCACTGTCAAGCGCCGACCCCACGCAGGTCTCCGACCGCGCCAAGCAGCGCGGGCGCACGCAACTGGGCACGCTGGGCAGCGGCAACCATTTTCTGGAAGTGCAGTACGTGGAAAAAATCTTCGAACCGGAAACCGCCCAGGTCTTCGGCTTGCACGAAGGCCAGGCCGTCGTGCTCATACACTGCGGCTCGCGCGGACTGGGCCATCAGGTCTGCACCGATTTCCTGAAGACCATGAACGAGTCCATGCGCAAGTACAACATCTCCCTGCCCGACCGCCAGCTGGCCTGCGTGCCTTCGCAATCCCCGGAAGGACAGTCCTATCTGGGGGCCATGGCCGCGGCCGCGAATTTTGCCTGGGCCAATCGCCAGGTGATCACGCATCTCACGCGCAAATCGTTTCGCCAGGTTTTGGGGGAGCAGACGCGCCTGCGGCTGGTCTACGACGTTTCGCATAATATGGCCAAAAGCGAGCAGCACCGCGTGAACCACGCCGAGATCGGCGTTCTGGTGCACCGCAAGGGAGCCACGCGCAGTTTCCCGCCGGGTTCGCCCTTCATTCCCGTGGCGTATCGCGGCGTGGGCCAGCCGGTGATTATTCCCGGCTCGATGGGCACGGCCAGCTACGTCCTGGTGGGCGCGCAGCGGGCCATGGAGGAGACCTTCGGCACGGTGTGCCACGGAGCGGGGCGGGCCTTGTCGCGCACGGCGGCCAAGCGCGGACGCAACGTCCACGACGAAACGAAGAAGCTCGAAGACCGGGGCATTTTCCTGCGCTCGCAAACGCGCGACGGCATCCTCGAAGAAGTTCCCGAAGCGTACAAGGACATTGACGCGGTGATCGACGTGGTGCACCGCGCGGGACTGGCGCGGCGCGTGGCGCGCCTGCGGCCCATGGCCGTCATCAAGGGCTGAGGCCGCAGAGACTTGAGTGGCAGCCTGCTCGAATACCCACAAGAACAGAACCGCCGGGAAGCTTGCGCTCCCCGGCGGCGGATCGAGTGAAAGTTGCCTGCGCTAGAACTCGTAGCGCAGGGCGAACTGCATGACCCGGGGGTTGGTGAGCAACCCGGTGTAGAGTCCAAACGAGCCCGAATCCAGGTTCGTGTCCACCGATTGCACATCGAAGCGGTGCAGGTTGAGAACGTTGAACACTTCCCAGCGCAACCGCAGTTTGTGGGATTCCTTCCAGGGCATGCGCCAGCTCTTGGCCAGCCCCAGGTCGAGGCCCGCGAAACCATCTCCCCTGAGTTGGTTGC
>JAIQGC010000129.1 GCA_020072805.1 Terriglobia bacterium | reverse complement strand
TCAATGTTCTTCATGAATCCGTTAAAAAGTCTATTGGCATTGCAGCAGTCGATGAATTCACAATCCCGAAATATGATAGACCTGCTTACGGCGCGATACAGGCGCAGGCAAAGCCGATGGTTGCAAAACAGGCGCTCATCGATGTGTATAATCCCTTCATGTGGTTCAATTTAGCTGATGACAATGATTTCGTGGAAGTGAACATGAACATGGTGAGGGCGCTCAAGCTCTTAAAAGGCGGGTATATTAAAATAAAGTCCAACGGCAGTTCGCTTGAGAAGAGGTTCAGGGTTGCAGCCGTTCAGGATAATGTGCTGCTTACAGGCAGGAAGTTTGGGATAGAAAAGGGAATTATGACTCCTGTTGAGGTATCGAGGTGATAGGCATGGTGGAAGAAAAAGCGGCTAAAGAAGCGACTAAGGCAACATTACTCGGGCTCGTAAAACCTGAAGCAAAAAAAGATAATGCGGTAGTAGTTAAGGCGCAGTCAGAGATTCAAAAAACCGAAGCTGTTAAGGATATAGCCAAAGTAAAGACGGAGGCTGAGGTTAAAATAGAGGTCAAGCCCGAAGTTAAACAACCTGAAGCTAAACCAGCCGAATCGAAGAAAGAAGCTGACCCGAACAAGGAGTTCGTGGATGGAATCATGGCAGAGATGAGCTTAAAAGGCGCGTCAAAGAAGAGGCTTATCAAAAAGCTTGGAGAGCAGTATGGTTTCGATAAGCAGAAGGTGTTGTTCAGGCTCAGGCGCGCGCTGATTACGGAGAGGTATGCGGCGGCGCACGCTGAGGGAGGAGCAGCGCATTGATAACGGGCGAAAGCGGAAAGCTTTTTAGATAACTATAATAACAATGTAAAAAGCAATTATTCATTTTAGTGACTATGCTTTGCCCAGTGAAAAATCTGATTAATTTAGATATCAAGACCGCTTTGAAAGACAAAGTTGAAAGAGTTTATATTATCGGATCTTTTCAAAATGAAGATTGGAATCGATGCCAATCAGATATCGACCTTGTTTGCATAGATTCTTCTTTTGTCGAATTTCCTTATTTTGTGAATTTATACTATGTTAAGGATTGTCTCGCTAAATTACCTTTTAAGTTTGACATATTTTTATATACACGGAAACAATTCTATGCAAAGATGAGACAAAATCCTCGATTTAGAGACGAGATTAACAACTCGGTGCTAATATGATGAATTGGGTTTCAACTGAAGTGATTTCTGACTGGCTAAACTATCTAGATTCAGTAATTATACCTGAAAAAGGGGGTTCTGAGCTTTGGCATAATAGTAAGAGTTTGGTATTAGATAGTATTGAAGTATTCGAATATATTCGAAAAGCCACGGATAATATTCCAATCAATCAAGATAATAGATTCCAAAAATTATTAGATATTTGTATGCAAAATTGTAGAAATGAATATTATCAACGTTTCCTGGGATATAAAGGAATTTATTATCACAACATTAAACCATTATGGTGGATTGATTGTTGGCAATCCATAAGGCTCATTAATATATTACATGAATTAAATATTCAAACAATTGATGCATTTTTTGACACTTCAGATGGAAAGCGTTTTAGAGAGAAATGGGGGACATTCTTTGGCTTTGCTCTGTCAGAAATGATGGGGGCCAATTCACTCCCATCGTTTTCTTATTTAGAGTGCATTCGTTTTTTAATAAATATGGGAAGGGATATTCCATATACAGATCTAAACGATTTCTTAACAAAATTAAGTGAAAAGAACGGTAGTTCATTAAGATTATTCCCAAATTCTAATGAGATTCGCGCCCAAGCAATATATACAATTGATCGTATAAATGAAAAATGGCCAGGAAGATATGATTTTAATGGATGTAAGTCAAATCTTTTAAACAATTTAGAAGAATTGCTAACTAAGAGTAAATGGGATGAATTCAGCTTTACATGGACTCCAAATATACTTAAAATTTCTGAAAATAGGATAATTAACCTGATTAAAGCCAAAATCCCAATTAATGGATCAATTAATTCAGCTTGGGTTAATGGAAATAACTTCTCCAAAAAAGGCAGGTATGCATTTCTCTTATTGGCTGCGGATTTAAAAACAAATAAAAAGTATTTTGAGCTAATTGAACCTAACAGATTTGCATACATCCCGTCGCGTTATATTGAGAATTATAAATATATTGGAAATGTTGTTGATAATGTAATACAAGGATTCAAGGATATAGAAGATATTCAAAAGAAAATACAGGATCAAGACATTACTGAAGGTTATTTCCGAGATATATTAGGGTTAGGAGTAAAAGGGGCAATTGCAAATAATGAGAATATCAAATGGGAAACCCCAGAGAGAGTTACAAATTCGGGAAGAATTACAGATATTTCTATAAATGTAAGAAGTGGACCTGAGATTCCAATTGAGGCAAAATTATTATGGAGATTTCGGGAAGGTTATGAACCAATAGGAGAAGTTCTTGAACAATTAAATACTGGGAACTTGGGAATTACTTTTGTAATTAATCCCCCTAATAATCCGTCATATATGTCAAAATATAAAAATTTTGAGGGGTGGATGAATTTCGTAAAGGATCACCCAACTTACATTTTGGGTAGTATTAGAAATTTCAATAATCAGTTCGAAGCAAATGCTGAGTTTAAATCAAAACACTTTTTTTCAGATCATCATCATCGAACTTCAGATGGCAGAGAAAAGAATGTTACTTTATTGAACTTCTTTATTGACTTGCAGGATTATATTAGATCACCCAAGTTAGCAAAATTATAATTTTCGGCGCCACAACAGTTGAAACAATTTAAGTAATATGTTTG
The DNA here is from genome assembly GCA_020072805.1 of Terriglobia bacterium. Taxonomy (GTDB): domain Bacteria; phylum Acidobacteriota; class Terriglobia; order Acidiferrales; family UBA7541; genus Acidiferrum. The sequence continues at coordinate 1,059 of JAIQGC010000129.1, read as the reverse complement.
CCAGCCCTTAGTATTAATTAAATATATCCTGACACATAAAGCATGATGTGCCATACGAAATCATAATCCCCGATAAAATTCAGAGGATAATCGATAAGAAGTGTGATAAGCACTTGAAAAAGCGGCTATTTACAAAATTACTAAAACTCGAAAACTCTCCGCAATCATACGCTAAACCCTTACGCGTTCCACTCGCAGGTATATGGGAAATCTATTTCGAAAAAAGATGGCGGGTGCTTTTTGAAATAGATGAAAATAACAAATCAATAATTATTGTCGGATTCAAACACAAGGATGAAATGACTTAGAACTTATTCTTTCATTAGTTCATGTAGCGTTTTGAAATTACCCGATTTATAATCTTCCCTGCTCTCTTTAATCTGCTCTATAAGTTCGGAGTCTGAAAGAACTTCCAGAGTAGATTTCATAGATTCGTATTCATCACTGGAAATAGTTACCCACTGTGCTTTATGTTCTCCGGATGTTTCAATAACGCTACTCATTATGGTATTATTGCAATACATCATATTTAAACATTGTTTTTGGTAGCAACCTTATTCAAAATCTATCTCAATCCACGCTCCTGCAAAGTAAACACTTATGGCGACAGGCGCGCGGAGTTCGTACAAGTTCGTTTTGAGTTCATTGTTTTTAGAAAATGCTGCCGTTGCTTTGCGTTTTTCGCGCCTTTGCGGTGAGTACGCCCAATGGTTGCATCGTTTTCCTATCGGCGCCACAACAGTATAAATAATTTAGTTAAGAAGTTAATCCCATCCAAATCAATGATTCCTCTTTAAGATACTTCGTATTTTCATTCAGGTATCTTTTGAAAAACCATTGAAGAAAAATCATCTCATCCTTTTTTGTCTGAGACCGCTCCAGAGCGCTATAATAACCTGCTCTTTTTTCATAGGCTATATTGAGCATAGGGAAGCCATGCTTATTTAAAATAAAGAGAAGCCGAAGCAGGAGCTTGCACATTTCGAGCCAAGAGGCCTCCCGTATGCAGGTCCACGGAGAATTCAGGCGGGTAGTTGAGCGGGTGGTCTCTGCAGGATG
>JAIQGC010000058.1 GCA_020072805.1 Terriglobia bacterium | reverse complement strand
CCCGCCGCGGCGTGGATCGCCATCACGGGCGCGCTGGACCCGCGCATGCTCATTCTGTGCGCGGCCGTCACGCTGTGGGTCGGCGGCTTTGACGTGCTGTACGCCTGCCAGGACGTGGCCTTCGACCAGCAGGCCGGGCTTTTTTCCGTCCCCAAGCGGTTCGGCATTTCCCGCGCGCTGATGATTGCCCGCGCGATGCATGTGCTAGTGGTGGCGCTGCTGGCCGTGCTGGCCGCCAGCTTTGCGCTGCCCTGGCCCGCCTGGGCCGGCGTTGCCGTGGTTGCCGGGCTGCTCGGCTACGAGCACTCGCTGGTCCGCGCCGACGACCTCAGCAAGCTGGACGCTGCGTTTTTCGCCGTAAACGGCTATATTAGTTTATTGTTCCTTTTGTTCTGGGGAGCTGCGGCCGCGCTGTGGCGCGGATGAAGGATTTTACGAACTGGCTTTTTTCGAAACTGAGAACTGAACACTGACAACTATGAACAGCCTTACCATCACCGACCCACGTGCGCGAAAAGCTGCACGGAGACGTCACCTACTTCAGCGTCAACCGGCATATCAATCTCACCAACGTATGCGTGGCGCACTGCAAACTCTGCGCCTTTGGCCGCGACGCTAACGCTCCCGGCGCTTACACGTTCGCGCTGGAGGAAATCTATCAGCGCGCCGAGCAGGGCGTGCGCGAAGGGGCCACGGAATTTCACATCGTCGGCGGGCTGCACCCTGATCTCCCGTTCGAATATTTTCTCGAACTCGTGCGCGGGCTCAAGCAGCGCTGCCCCGGCGTGCATCTGAAAGCATTCACCATGGTGGAAGTCGGCTACTTCGCGCGCATCGCCAAGCTCTCCATCAAGGATGTGCTGCTGAAAATGAAGGAAGCCGGCGTGGACTCGCTGCCCGGCGGCGGGGCGGAGATTTTTCATCCGCGCGTGCGCAAACTGATCTGCGACCACAAAGTCAGCGGGCAGATGTGGCTCAGCGTCGCCCGGCAGGCCCACGAAATCGGCCTGCCCTCGAACGCCACCATGCTTTACGGCCACGTGGAAACCGAGGAGGAGCGCACCGACCACCTCATCAAGCTGCGCGAGCTGCAGGACATCACCCGCGGCTTCGTCGCCTACATCCCGCTCGCTTTTCACCCGGACAACACCGCGCTCTCGCATATTTCGCCGACGACGGGCTACGCCGACCTGCGCAACATCGCCGTGGCGCGCCTGCTGCTGGATAATTTCGCGCACATCAAAGCCTACTGGGTCATGCTCACTCCCAGCATCGCGCAAATCTCCCTGCGCTTCGGGGCCAATGACCTTGACGGCACCGTGGTCGAGGAAAAGATTTATCACGATGCTGGAGCTACCACCGCCGAGTTCACGCCGCGCGCGGAACTCGAACGGCTTATCCGCGCCGCCGGGCGCACTCCCGTTGAACGAGATACACTTTATCGGCCCGTGGACCGCTCGAAAATGGCTCCGCTGCCTCCGGCCAAGGCTCCCGGCACCGTCTCCATCAGCCTCAACGTCTGAACATACCAGTGATGAACACTCAAGAATTTCCTCACCAACCCGGAGAGGTAATTTCTTATCTTGAGATGTGCCAGGCATGGAGTGTCAGCTTTCAGAAGGGAATGCATTTCCACCTCCGCCCAAATTTCAGCGTAATCCTGATGAGTCGTCGAAAAAATGCGCCATACCGAGATAGGGTGGAGGAGAGCGGCCGTGTCCTCATTTACGAGGGACATGATGTACCTCAAAAAGAGGGTCACCCCCCGTCGAAAAAAACTGATCAACCGCGCAAATCACCCAATGGGAAATTGACGCAGAACGGGCTCTTCGAGGAGGCTGCATTAAAGGCTAAACGCGGCGATGCTGACACCGAAACGGTGGCTGTCTATGAAAAGATTCATACGGGTATTTGGGCGTTCAATGGATTGTTCCTGCTAACGGACAGTTATCAAGAATCTGACGGCAATAGGCTTGTCTTTAAGTTTCGACTTGAACTAGCAGACTCCACTGATCTCCCCGGCATCCATTCCGACGCATTGCCACATACCAGAATCATTCCGTCCGAAGTAAAGCAAGCCGTATGGAAGCGCGATGGTGGGAAATGTGTTCAGTGTGGGGCAATCGACAATCTTCATTTCGACCACGACATCCCCTACTCCAAGGGTGGCTCTTCGCTCCTAGTTCAGAACATTCGCTTACTTTGTGCACGCCACAATCTCCTAAAACACGACAAGATTGAGTAAGGTAGACGAGTGTAAGAAAATATCAGGAGCAAAACTGACCCGTGCGCACTATAATCCTGCTCACCATTTCCAACATTTTCATGACCTTTGCGTGGTACGGCCACCTGAAATACCGTGGCGCAACGCTCTGGAAAGTGGTTCTGGCCAGCTGGAGCATCGCCTTTTTCGAATACTGCTTCCAGGTTCCCGCCAACCGCATCGGCTCGTACGAATTCTCGACCGCGCAGCTCAAGACTATTCAGGAAGTCATCACCCTGGCCGTCTTCGCCATCTTTTCCGTCTATTACCTGAAGGAGCAGTTGCGCTGGAACCACGCCGCCGGATTCGGCTGCATCGTCCTCGCCGTCATTTTTCTCTTCCACAAGTGGTAGTCTAGAGGACGCAAAAACCGGGCACCCCATCATCATCAGGGGAACCACCATGAAAGCCATCCGCGTACATGAATTCGGCGCTCTGGAAGTCATGAAGCTGGAAGAAGCCCCCACGCCCCAGCCTTCCCGGATGTGTCCATCAGGAAAAACAAAAGAAGACACCATTCAAAATATACGCGAAGCCATGGAAGATTATATTCTCGCACCGCAGGAAGATGGGCCCGCTGCTCCCCCCGATAATATTGATGCGGTTCGCCTTGCGGCGAGCAAGTTCCTTCTCTGAATGTACCCTTCGAAGGAGCTCCGGAATCGAATTCTCTGGATTCAAGAAGAACGAAAAAGCCAAAAGGAGAGAAATTATGCAGCGCAAAGCATCCGCGGTTTGGCAGGGCGGTTTGAAAGACGGGAAGGGCTCGATTTCGACGGAGAGCGGCATCCTGAAACAGACGCAATATTCGTTCAGCACGAGGTTTGAAAACGGCGCGGGCACAAACCCTGAGGAGCTCCTCGCCGCGGCGCACGCCGGCTGTTTTACCATGGCGCTTTCCGCGCAGCTGGGAAACGCGGGCATGACCGCGAGCAAGCTCGAGACGACGGCGACAATTTCGCTCGAAAAGCTGCCGGATGGCTTCGCGATCACGAAAAGCCATCTGGACCTGACCGCGCACGTCCCAGGCGCGGACAAAGCCAAATTTGATGCCGCCGTGAAAGCCGCGGAGACCGGCTGCCCGGTTTCGAAACTCTTCAAAGCGGAAATCAGCGTCACCGCCCGGCTGGAATCCTAGGATTTGGGGATCTTGCTGGACATTTTCCTCGAACGTTTTCATGGAAGGTTCTTACCGAACGTTCTCCTGGAAGGGCCTAATCAGCTACAATGTCGCACATGATTCCAGTTCCGGGAGCGTTCGCTGCGGGTGGCGCGATCTTTCTGATCGTGCTCTGGGATGCGTTCGAGGCGATCATCCTGCCGCGCCGCGTCACGCGGAAGTTCCGCCTCGCTCGTCTTTTTTACCGCTCCACCTGGGGCATGTGGAGATTCGTGGTCTGTCTCATCCCCACGCGCAAGACGCGCGAGGCTTTGCTGGGTTTTTATGGCCCGCTTTCGCTCCTCGTTCTCGTCGGGGTCTGGGCGGTTGGACTCGTGCTCGGCTTCGGGCTCATGCAATACGGCGCGGGCTCCGCGGTGGCGGTGACCGGCAGCCAGCCCGGGTTTCAGACGGATCTCTATCTGAGTGGCACGACCTTTTTTACTCTGGGGCTGGGAGACGTCACTCCTCGCTCGAATTTGGCCCGCCTCCTGGTCGTTCTGGAAGCTGGTTTTGGTTTCGGATTCCTTGCCGCTGTGATCGGCTACCTGCCTTTCATCTATGGGTCGTTCTCCAAGCGCGAAGTGAATATCTCCCTGCTCGATTCCCGAGCTGGCACGCCGCCCACCGCCGGCGAACTGCTTCGCCGTCACAGCTACGCCCAAGGCCAAGACGCCCTCCGCGCTCTCCTGAAGGATTGGGAGCTATGGTGCGCCGAGCTGATGGAGAGCCACCTTTCCTATCCCGTGCTCGCGTATTTTCGCTCGCAGCACGACAACCAATCCTGGATCGCCTCACTCACGGCGATTCTAGACACTTGCGCGCTCGTTATCGTTGGTGTCGAGGGCGCTTGCGAGAAACAGGCAGAGCTTACCTTTGCGATTGCGCGTCACGCCGTCGTTGACCTTTCGCAAGTATTCGGCACGTCGCCGAAGCCCCTGCCGCACGACCGGCTGCCCGCGCAGGAGTTACGCCAAATCCGCGAAATCCTCGCGCAACACGGAATGAAACTCCATGACGGAGAACAAGCCGACCACAAGCTCACGGAGCTTCGAGGGATGTATGAGCCCTATATCCATGCGCTGGCCAATTACCTGAACCAGACGCTGCCGCCCTGGATGATTCAGAAAAAAGGCAAAGACAATTGGCAGACAACGGCCTGGGCACAGTCCGCCGGGCTGATCGAGAATGAAGTGGCCCCGGCCGTCGCCGATGACCATTTCTAGTTTTCTTGGATTGCGGCGGTTTAACGCCGCCTTTTTTCGTTCGCTAATTTTTCCACTGGAGAGGAACCAACATGAAAGCCATCCGCGTACATGAATTCGGCGCAGCGGAAGTGATGAAGCTGGAAGAAATTCCCACGCCCAAGCCGGAAGCGGGACAAGTCCTCGTGCGCGTGCGCGCCGCGGGCGTGAATCCCGCCGACACGTATATGCGCAGCGGCAACTACGCGCTCAAGCCGCCGCTGCCCTATACCCCCGGAGTGGATGCGGCCGGGGTGATCGAATCCGTTGGCGCGGGCGTCACCCGCGTAAAACCCGGCGACCGCGTCTACACCTCCGGCTCCGTCAGCGGCACTTACGCCGAATTCGCTCTCGCGCTGGAAGCGCAGGTTCACCCGCTCCCCGAGCGCGTCACCTTCCCGCAAGGCGCGGGCATCTACATTCCCTACGCCACGGCTTATCGCGCACTTCGGCAGATCGCTCACGCTCGCGGCGCGGACACCGTCCTCATTCATGGCGCCAGCGGCGGCGTGGGCATCGCCGCCCTGCAAATCGCCCGCGCCCTGGGCATGACCGTCCTGGGCACCGCCGGGACCGAGCAGGGCCTGGCCCTGGCCACGAAAGAAGGTGCCCACCAGGTCTTCGACCACCGCGCCCCCGGTTATACCGACGCCATTCTCAAAGCCACCGGCGGCCGCGGCGTGGACATTCTTCTCGAAATGCTGGCCAACGTGAATCTCGGCGCCGACCTGAAACTCCTCGCCAAATTCGGCCGCGTCGTCATCATCGGCAGCCGCGGCGACGTCACCATCACCCCGCGCGATCTCATGGCCCGCGAAGCCTCCGTCCACGGCGTTTTCCTGTGGAACATTTCTCCCGCCGACTCCGCCGACGCCCACGCGGCCATCGCCGCGGGGCTCGATAACGGTTCCCTGCGGCCCGTCGTCGGCAAGGAACTCCCTCTTGGCGAAGCCGTGCGTGCGCACAAGGAAGTCATCGAGTCTCGCGCCTTCGGCAAAATCGTCCTGATTCCTTGAGGCGCGAGAAGGACCGGGATTATTTAGCGGCAAAAAGAGAGAACGCCAAGCCCGCCAGCGCCCCGCCCAGAATCAACCACGCCGAATTAACGCGGTACCGAAACAGAAGCACCCCGCTTACGGCAACGAGCACCACCTCTGGCCACGAATTCACCGCCGCACGCGCAAACTGCCACCCCACCACGCCCATCAGCGCAATCGCCGCCGCGTTCACCCCATCCAGAAACGCCCCAGCCAGGGGCGACTGCCGCAGGCGCACCAAAAACCGCGCCGTCGCCGCAACATAGACAAACGCGGGAAGAAACATCCCCAGCGTGCCCAGGGCCGCTCCGCGCCATCCGCCCAGCAAATACCCGATGAACGTCGCCACCGTAAAAAACGGCCCCGGCGTCGCCTGGCTCACCGCGATCGCATCCATCAACTGCGCATCCGTCAGCCAGTGCAGATGCGCCACCAAGTCCGTGCGCAAAATCGCCAGCAGCACGAATCCACTGCCGAACACCACCGCACCAATCTTTAAAAAATAAAAAAACACCGCGCCCAGGCCGATGCCGCTCCCCGCCGCCGCAACACCACCGCCCAGCGGCAGCAAAAACATCGGCCGCCGCAACTTTTTCCTAATGCTCTCTTCTCCGCTCGCCAAAATTCCCAGCAGCCCCGCGCCAACCAGCACCATCACCGGCGACACTCCCCACGCAGCCAGAAACACCGCCGTCGCCGCGAGCAACGCCAGGGGCACCGACTTCACCGCCGTCCGGCACAGCGACCAAATCGCCTGCGCCACGATGACCACCACCACAGGCTTCACTCCCGCGAGCAATCCCGCCACCTGCGGTACGGCTCCATATCGCTGATACACCCACGCCAGGCCGGTTACCAGAATCACCGACGGCAAAATAAAAGCGCACCCCGCCACCACCAGCCCCAGCAACCCGCCGCGAATTTCTCCCAGATAAATGGCCATCTCCGTGGAACTCGGACCGGGGAGCAGACTCACCGCCCCCACCAAATCCACAAATCGCTCACGGCTGAGCCACCCCCTCCTCCGCACAAACTCTTCTTCCATCATCGCGAAGTGCGCCGGCGGCCCTCCAAACGCCACGAACCCCAGCCGCAAAAACACCTGAAGAATCTCCAGCAAGTCGCGCCCCCGTAGCACAGCAATTCCCGGCTGTGCGCCTTTCTCGCGCAAGACTGCGCCTCATGCGTCTGCTACAACCGCCACACCCTCGCAACTCTTCCGCTTCCTCATCCGCCGCAAAAATTGCCCCACCAGCAGCGCATAAAACGGCACATACACCATCGCCTGCATCCGCGGATCAAAATGCCAGCGGCCGTTGATCCCGTAATCCACCAGCACGTTGTAGGACAAGAACTGCAGCACCGTGAGCATCAGCCAGGCCGCATTGGGATAAAAACAGAGCAGCGGCACGACCCAGGTGAAGTACCAGGAATATCCATTCGGCGCAAAACACAAGATTGTTCCAAACAGCAAAAACGCCGCCCGCTCCGGCGGCATCTGCGGCCTCCGCGCGGCAATCCACGCCGCCAGCGCCCACACCACGCACACGCCGGTCCATCCCGCCACGCGCGGATTCCCCGCCAGCCAGGCGATCACGCTGTACAAACTCGCGTGATAATTCCGGAAAATTCCCTCGTACGTTTTTAGGTTTTCCCCCAGCATGCGCAGACCGCGCCAGTAGGGCACGAGCAGCGCCACTCCCGTCGCACCGCCCGCCGCCAGCGCGGCCCAACCCGCGCGGCGGCGCGGCCATCCCGCGCGCCGCACCCACAGCGGCACGAGCACCGATGGAAACGCTTTCGCCAGCGCCGCGCACGCCAGCAGCATCGTTGACACGGCGGGCCGCCGCCTTATAATCAGCAGTGCTGCCACGACTCCCAGCAAAGCCAGGGCGTCGCTGTGCCCGCTGCCCGCAAACTCCACGATGACCAGGGGATTCCAGGCATAGACGGCCAGACGGAAGGCGCGGTCTTCCGCTTCGCGGAAATGCCACGCCAGCAGCAGCACGATCAGCAGGTCGGCCAGCGCGAAGGGCGTCTTGAAGCCCGTTGGTCCGGGGAGAAAGCGGTCTGTCAGGCGAAAGACCAGTTGCGCGGCCGGCGGATAGATCGCCGGCATCTCCCGCTGCGGCATCCAGCGCCAGTGCTCGTCGCGCAACGGAATCAGCCGCGGGTCGGTGGGGCTGACGGTGTAAGGGTTCCAGCCGTGGTTCTGCACCCGCCCGTCCCAGCGATAGCGGTGCAAGTCGTCGGAAAGGGAAGGCTCGAGCGGAAACAGGGTCACGCGGAAGAGGATGGCCGCGGCAATCAGCAGCAAATAGCCCGCGCGCGTTCCGGCGGAATGTTCGAGCAGATGCAGGGCGATGAGATAGACTACGCCCGCGGCCAGCGCCAGCACGATGAACTCGATTACGTGCAGCTTCAAGTCGTTCAACAGGCGCATCCGCCCGTAGATCAGCCCGAGCAGCAGCGCGCCGCTCAGTATGGCGGCCATTTGCACGCGAGACGGGAAGCGGCGAGTCATCGCCAGAAATTGTAACCGGAGATCACCCAAACGTGTGGTTCGCTCTTCAACTCGCGCTCCTCGCCGCCCAGCAGGGCCCGCTCTTCCATTACTGGCGCAAACTCACCGACCGCACCTTCACCGGGCTCTACCGGGTCAATTCCTTCGACCTGGCCATGATGATTCCCTATTTCATCGTGCTTTTCGTTCTGGCCATGTACGGGCTGCACCGCTACTGGCTAGTCTACGACTATTTCAAATACGCCAAGAACGTTCCCGCCGAGCCGCCGCCCGTTTCCCAATGGCCCCGCGTCACCATCCAGCTTCCCATTTTCAACGAACGCTACGTGATCGAGCGACTCGTTGACGCTGTTGCCGCCTTCGATTATCCCCGCGAACTCCTCGACGTGCAGGTGCTGGACGATTCCACCGATGAAACCTGCGAAGTCGCGCGCGCTTGCGTCGAGCGGCACGCCGCTCAGGGCATGCCCATCTCTTATATTCACCGCACCAACCGCGAGGGCTACAAAGCCGGGGCGCTGGAAAACGGCTTAAAAACATCGCGCGGCGAATTCGTGGCCATCTTCGACGCCGACTTCATCCCCCAGCCGGATTTCCTGCGCCGCGCCATTCCTTATTTCATGAACCCCGAGGGCGGCGCCAGCATCGGCATGGTGCAGACCCGCTGGACCTATCTCAACTCCGACTACTCGCTGCTGACCCGCGTCGAAACGATTCTTCTCGACGGCCATTTCGTCGTGGAGCACGGCGCGCGCTCCCGCCGCGGCACATTTTTCAACTTCAACGGAACCGCCGGCGTCTGGCGCCGCCGCGCCATCGACGAAGCCGGCGGATGGGAGCACGACACCCTCACCGAGGACACCGACCTTTCCTACCGCTCGCAGCTCAAGGGCTGGAAATTTCTCTATCTTCCAGGCATCGAGTGCGCCTCCGAACTGCCCGTGGACATGAACGGCTTCAAGGCGCAGCAGGCCCGCTGGGCCAAGGGGCTCATTCAGACCGCCAAGAAAATTCTTCCGCAGGTCTTCCGCTCTTCCGCTCCCTTGCACGTCAAGGCCGAAGCCTTTTTCCATCTCACGGCCAACATCAGTTATCCGCTGATGATCCTGCTTTCCACCATGCTGCTGCCGGCAATGATCGTGCGCTTTTATCAGGGCTGGTTCCAGATGATCGTCATTGACCTGCCGCTCTTTCTGGCATCCACCTGCTCGATTTCCAGTTTTTACCTGGTGGCCCAGAGAGAGCTGCATCCCAAGACGTGGTGGCGCACGTTTTTCTATATGCCTTTCGTCATGGCCACGGGCATCGGCATCGCCGTGCGCAACGCCCAGGCGGTGATCGAAGCGCTGCTGGGCAAGAAAAGCGAATTCGCGCGCACGCCGAAATACCGCATCGAAGGCAAGCAGGACACTTTTGTTAAGAAAACCTACCGCAACAAGATCGGCTGGGTTCCCTTCGCCGAAATTTCTCTGGGCTTGTACTTCGCCGCCACGGTCCTCTACGCCATCTCCAACGAAAACTACGCCACCGTTCCTTTTTTGCTCCTCTTTGTCTGGGGCTACCTGTACACGGGCTTCATGTCCATCGGGCAGTCGTACTTCACCCGTCTGCGCTTCGGCGTCAACGCGCCGGAAATGCGCCCCGCAGCCTCGGGAGCGCCGGGATTTTGAAGTGCGCGGTTTGCAGTTATCAGTTCTCAGTTCTCAGTCAAACCAAGACGGCTTCTGGTTGCGGGTTGCTCTTCACTGAAAACTGAAAACTTCTTCTTTCTCCGCATCCATGCCATGCTGTCTTTGCCATGGACTTGCTCAAGTGCTTATTTCTTTCCTTCCTGCCCCCGCGTTACCGCCAATCCTTTGACCGCCAGTCTCTGCGCACGATGCTCCGCGCCGCTTTTCTCTCCGGGCTTCTGCAGGCAATTATATTCGGCGAACTCTTCCTCGGGGGATTCGTCGAATATCGCAAAACCGCCGTCATCGGCTATCTCGCCTTCCTCGAATATTGGGTCTTTCCCTCCACCTGGCTCCTGGCCCTGCTCTGGTTTGACGGGGTCGTACGCCTGCTGGCCACCTTCGGGGGCCAATCGATCGGTTCTATTCCGCTCTATTTTTTTTCGGGGATGCAAACTCTCTGGGAACGCATGCAGCGGCGCGCTCGCCTGGGCGCAAAAGTCGCGGATCTGGTCGAACCGGGCGACGGCACGGACTACTCTCTGCGCATCTCCTCCTGCCGCCCCAAGCCCAACTGGGACCATCTCATGACCGTGCGGATCGAGGAAAAACTTTACGAAATCGCGGCGCAGCAATCCGCTGCTCCGCCCCGCCCCTTCGTGTATCTCCTGCGGCCCAAGCCGGAAAACAAAGTCGTCCGCGGCCTGCACACGTACTCTCCCGAGGATGTTTTTTCCTCGGAGGACTAGCCGGAATTTCCTGCGAGGAAAGGCAGGTCTGCGCAGGCGGCATGGAAAGGCCCGCCCTCTCCGGCTGCTGCCCGGAGTCTTGCGACTAAAGAGGGCGGCTACAGAAGACGGGGGAGTTTTAGCGACGAGAGAGAAGATTAAAGTGTAACGCTTGCGGTTGAACAGGCGATCGCGCTGATGGAACAGTGGGCGGGATGGTAGAATGCGCAGCGGGTGAATATGAACAAGGGCGAATTGATGAAAGTGCTGGAGGCGGTGCGGGCGGGGAAAGCTTCGCCGGCGGAGGCCATGGAGCGGCTGAAGCACATGCCGTTCGAGGATTTGGGATTTGCCAAGGTGGATCATCACCGGGCGCTGCGGCAGGGGTTTGCCGAGGTGGTCTTCGGGAAGGGCAAGACGCCGGGGCAGGTGGCGGAGATTGTGCGGGCCATGCTGCGGGCCAGGGAGGGGCGGCACAATATTCTGATTACGCGGGCGGACAAGAAAATTTATGCGGTGGTGAAGCGTGTGAACGGAAAAGAGGCGCGCGGGGCGAAATTTTATCCGCTGTCCGGGGTGATCACGATCGAGCGGACGCGGGAGACGGCGGGGAAGGGAACCATCCTGGTGGTGTCCGCGGGGACCAGCGATATTCCGGTGGCGGAAGAGGCGGTGCTGACGGCGCGGATGCTGGGGAATCCCGTGGAGCATCTCTACGATGTGGGCGTGGCGGGGATTCACCGTTTGCTGGACCATCGCATGGAGTTGGGCGAGGCGCGGGTGATCATCTGCGTGGCGGGGATGGAAGGGGCGCTGCCGAGCGTGGTCGGGGGTTTGGTGGGCGTGCCGGTGATTGCGGTGCCGACGAGCACGGGATATGGGGCGAGTTTTGGAGGAGTGGCGGCGCTGCTGGGGATGCTGAACAGTTGTGCTTCGAATGTAACGGTGGTGAATATTGATAATGGGTTCGGGGCGGGATGCGTGGCGTCGTGCATTAATCGGATTTAAGAGGGGATTCGCCACAGAGACACAGAGGCACAGAGTTCAGAATTAAAGAGGGGAAGAGGGGGAAGAGTTTTTCTGCTGGATGGTTCTGCTGGTGTTTCCGTCCTTGGTTTTCTTGTATTTTCTCTGTGTCTCTGTGTCTCTGTGGCTAATCCGTTTTCAGGAGGACTTTCATAACGCCGGATTTCTGCGCGTGGGCGATGGCGGCGGGGGCTTCGGCGAGGGGGAAGGTGCGGGAGATGAGCGGAGTGGGATCGACGCGATGGGAGCGGAGAAGAGCGAGGGCTTTGCCGAAGGGGCCGCAGCGGGAGCCGATGAGCGTGAGTTCCTTGACTACCGTGGGCCAGGTTTCCACCGGGGCGGCGCCGTGGAAGGTGGATTTGAGGACGAGCGTGCCGCGAGGTTCGGTGATGTGCTGGGCGAGGGAGAGGCCGGTGGGTGAGCCGGTGGCTTCGACGACGAGGGAGAAGGTTTCCTGGATGCGATGAATGTCGCTGGCGTCGCCGTGGAGGAGTTGGGTTTTGATTTTGGCGAGGCGGGCTAGGGCGAGTTTGGATTCGTGCTTGCCGAAGAGGGTGACGTTGCGCGCGGCCGTGCGCAGGACGCGGGCGATGAGCTGGGCGAGTTTGCCGTCGCCGAGGACGGCAATGTTGTGATGGCGGGCGGCGGGAACTTGAGCGAGGATTTGGCAGGCGGCGGCGAGGGGCTCGGTGAAGACGGCCTGCTCGTCGGTGACGTTTTTCGGGACGAGGTAGAGATTTTCGAGCGGCAGAGAAAAATATTCGGCGAAGGCGCCGTCGTGGTGGAGGATGCCGAGGACTTTGCGGCGGGAGCAGTGGGTCTTGAGACCGCGGCGGCAGAAGGCGCAGAGCGAGCGGAAGCCGAGCGCGGCGCAGGCGATATTGATTTCGCCGACGACGCGGCGGCCGAGCCAGCGAGACTTTTCGCGCGGCGAAGTTTTTCCTAAGGCTATAACTTCACCTACAAATTCATGCCCGGGAGTGCCGCGGAAATTGTGATATCCGCGGAGGATTTCGACGTCGGTGTTGCAGATGCCGGCGAGGCGGAGTTTTATCAGCGCCCAGCCGGGGCGCAGGCGCGGGAGAGGTTTCCGTACTGCGGCGAGGCGGTGATTTTTGACGGTGAAGGCGAGCATGGCGGGTGAGGTTTTCACTTAGCGGAGAGCCGCAGAGAGAGTGGCGGCGAGGGCGGCATCCTGCTCGGGGAAAACGGTGCGCAGGTCGAGGATGATGCGATTGTCTTCGACGCGGGCGATGACGGAGAGGCCAGAGGCGGGGCGGCGGAGGCGTTTTTCGAGTTGCGCGGCGGAATGGCGCGAACTGGAGACGCGGATGAGCATGGTGGGGAGAGAATCGGCGGGAGTGGCGCCGCCGCCGATGAGCGAGGAGCCGGCGCGGACGTCGATTTCGACTTCGGCGAGGGAAACCTGGGGCCGGAGGAGGGCGAGGAAATTTTCTGCGCGGCGGCCGAGTTCGGCGGCGGAGAGGCGAATCATTCGCAGAGTGGGGATTTCGTCGAGAGCGCCACGGAGATAAGCGCCGAGAGTGATTTGCAGTGCGGCGATGGTGAGTTTATCCACGCGCAGGGCGCGATAGAGCGGGTAGCGGCGGATTTGCGCGACGAGGTCGGCTTTGCCGGCGATGATGCCGGCCTGCGGGCCGCCGAGAAGTTTATCGCCGCTGAAGGCGACGATATCGGCGCCGGCCGCGAAACTTTGACGGACCACGGGTTCGCTGACGCCGCTGGCGGAAAGATCCACGAGGCAGCCGGAGCCGAGGTCTTCCATGACGGGAAGGCCCGTGCGGCGGCCGAGTTCGGCGAGTTCAGCGAGCGAGGGGCGCTCGGTGAAACCGGAAATGTGGAAATTGGAGGGGTGCACGCGGAGGAGTAGGCGCGTTTTTTCGGTGACGGCGCGCTCGTAGTCCTCGATGCGGGTGCGGTTGGTGGTGCCGACTTCGCGGAGGAGTGCGCCGCTTTCGGCCATGACTTCGGGGATGCGGAAGCCGTCGCCGATTTCGATGAGTTCGCCGCGGGAGACGAGGACTTCGCCGCCTTTGGCGAGAGCGGCGAGGGAGAGCAGGACGGCGGCGGCGCAGTTGTTGACGACGATGGCGGCGCCGGCGCCGGTGAGGCGCTCGAAGAGGCGGGAGGTGTGCGCGTCGCGCTTGCCGCGCTGGCCGGCTTCGAGATCGTATTCGAGATTGGAATAGTGCGCGGCGGACTGGCGAATATGGTCGGCGACGGCGGAGAGCAGCGGGGCGCGGCCGAGATTGGTATGCAGGATGACGCCGGTGGCGTTGATGACGGGCTGGAGGGAGAGCGAGAGGATGCGCTCGACGGAATCGGTGATGTGCGCGGCGATGGCATCGGGAGAGAGGACCAGCGCAGCGGACTCCGGCGCGCCGGTGATGGATTCGCGGAGCGCGGCGAGGGCGGATCGAGTGACTTCGAGGAGGACGTCGCGATCGACGCGAGAGGCAAGCGCGCTCAGGCGGGGCTGGAGGAGGAGTTCGTCGACGGAAGGGAGGCTGCGAAGCAGTTCGGATTGTTCCGTGGAGAGGGGGCGTTTGGTGCGGGAAGCCATGGGGACATTTGAGCATAGGAGGGGTCGGGGAGCAATCGCGGCGAGGAGGAGAGGCCTGCTCGGAGGGACAGGAGGGGAGGTCGGTGCATGGGGCGAACGTTCAAAGGCGACGGCGGTTGACGCGAGGCAGGGGTGCCCCTAGCATGGAGGAGGAGAATCAGGAACATGCCGCCTCCGACAATCGAAGAAGAACTGGGTCAACTGGAGCGGGACATCCGCCAGCTGAAGATCGAATACGACATGTTCTTCGGGGGCGGGCGGAAGCGGCCGCCGACGGAGATCGAATGGCGGATCGACTCGGTGATCAAGCGATATTCCGAACGGCAAGCGAACATGCGGTCGGCGCAGTCGTTCCGCTTCACCAACATCACGCAGACCTACGCCAAGTACAAGGAAATCTTCCGGAAAAAGACGCAACAGAAAGAGGAAGGGAAGACCGAGCGGCATTTCGGAGCGGCGGCCAAGGCCATCGAGGCGGAGCGGGCGCTGAAGCATGCGGCGGAGGAAGCGGCGCACGAGGCCAAGCGGCCCAAGGGGCCGTTCCGGGTGACCTGCACGGAGCCGGACAATGAAGCGGAAAAGGTGGAGCGGCTCTACCAGGCGTTCGTGAGCGCGAAGGAAGCGGCCGGGGAGCACACCGGAAAGATTTCGCATTCGAGCTTCCGGGAATTCGTGCGCAAGAAGACCAAGGATTTGCAGGAACAGAAGGGCTGCCGGGACGTGGAGTATGTGGTGGACGTGGTGGAGGGGCAGGTGAAGTTGAAGGCCGTGGTGAAGAGCTGAAGAGACTGGCGGGTTCTTACATTTTCCTCTGCAAACGAGATTTGAAACTTCGCTGAAGCGGGGAAGCGTGATTCTCCCGCTGCGCAGATTCCCAGAACAAATCAAAATAAGTTGAGCCGATTTTACGGCTTGCATCGCCGTGCTTCGCGAAGTTTCGCGTGGCCGGCCGCGGTTTCGATTGTTTTTCAGGTGCATACAACTCGGGGCTCTTCACATAGAGGGAGGAAACATGGTGGAGCGGGCGCTGATCAGCATGCTCGACAAGAAGGCGGAGAGCATGAAGTTTGCGCGGCGGCTGGCAAATGTTTCGAAATGCCACTTGCAACCCAGAATGGAACAGAGGCGCATAAGGCCAGTGAGTGAGGGAACAGTGGGCGGCGACTAACAGGCACTAATGCAGGGAGTTACAAGAAGCCGCAGCGGAAAAGTAACAACTGGTGTTGGAGGATGCCGTGCAGGGAGATCAATACCATGGCACCAGCGGAAGCTCGAGAGAAGAAAGAGGAAAACGGCGTCAGGAGTGGCGCTGTCGGCAGCAAATTCAGCCGAATCGAAAGACGGGAATGGGGACTATGGGTTGTGGCGGGGATCATCACGCTCCTGCTGACCCTGGGACTGGCTTCTTTTATCCTGCCGCTCTTGCACCACGCGGAAGACCAGGAAGAAACGGTAGCGCTCACGCTGGCGGTGCGGGGCCTGGTGGGGTTGGTGCTGCTGTTTAATGTGTACATAATATATCAACAGGTACACATCCATCGGATGCGCCGGCAATTGGTGAAAAAGGAAGAGCTGTTCCATCTGATCAGCGAGAACGCCGCGGACATGATTGCGGTCGTGGATATGGAAGGGAAGCGCATCTATAACAGCCTGGCCTACCAGAGAGTCCTGGGGTACTCGCCGGAAGAGTTGCGCGGGTCGTCGGGGTTCGCGGAGATTCATCCGGAGGACCAAAAGCGAGTGCGCGAGGCGGCCGAGGAGGCTCAGCGCAGCGGCCAGGGGAAGGCCATGGAATACCGGATCCGCCACAAAGACGGGACGTGGCGGACGCTGGAATCAACTTCCCGGGTGATTCGCGATAAGAAAGGGGAGCCGGAACAGCTGGTCATTGTGAACCGAGACATCAGCGAACGGAAACGGGCGGAAGAGGCCTTGCGTCTGTCGGAAGCCAGTTTTCGGTCGATGGTCGAGTACGCGCCGTATGGCATCTACCGCGCGGGCATGAACGGGCAATTGCTGGAAGTGAATCCCGCGTTGCAAAGCATGCTGGGCTACACGGAGCGCAGCGAATTGCTGCAAACCAACCTGGAGACCGGCATTTATCGCCTGGCGGAGGAATTCCGGATGGTGAAGGAACTCTGTGCCGGGGCGGAAGAGCTGAAAGACATGGAGGTGGAATGGAAGAAAAAAGACGGCGCAGCGATCACCGTGCGGTGCAGCGGGCGGTACGTGAAAGAAGGAGCCGGCGGGCGGGCGTACTTCGATATGTTCGCCGAGGATGTGACGGAGAAACGAGTACTGGAGCGGCAACTGCGCATGGCGCAGAAGATGGAAGCGGTGGGGAGGCTATCCGGGGGAATCGCGCACGACTTCAACAATCTTTTGGGAGTAATCATCGGATATAGCCAGGTGCTGAAGCGGGAACTGGGGCCGGGCAGCCCGCTCTGCGAACATGCGGAAGAAGTGGAAAAGGCGGGACAGCGGGCTGCCGCGCTGACCCGGCAACTGCTGGCGTTCAGCCGGCAGCAGGTCCTGACGCCCGCGGTGCTGAACCTGAATGCGCTGGTGAGCGACATGGAGAAGATGCTGCAACGGCTGCTGGGAGAAGACGTGGCCGTAACGACGGCGCTGGACCCGGGGCTGAAGCACACCAAGGTGGATCAGGGGCAGATCGAGCAAGTCATCATGAATCTGGCGGTGAATGCGCGGGATGCGATGCCCCAGGGCGGCCGACTGAAGATCGAAACCGCCAACGTGGAGTTCGACGAACTATACGTGCGGCAGCATGCCGGGTCCAAGCGCGGGCTGTACGTGATGCTCGCGGTCAGCGATACGGGCATGGGCATGACCGCGGAGATCCAGGCGCACATCTTCGAGCCCTTCTTCACGACCAAGGAGGTAGGCAAGGGCACGGGACTGGGATTGGCCACGGTCTACGGAGTGGTGAAGCAGAGCGGGGGCTATATCGCCGTGGAGAGCGCGCCGGGGAAGGGAGCCTCGTTCCAGGTCTATCTGCCGCGCGTGGAGGAGCGGGTCGAGGCGGAAGTACCGGGAGTAACCGGGGTCGGGCCGCTTCGTGGCGCGGAGACGATCCTGCTCGTGGAGGATGCCGATCCTCTGCGAAAACTGGCGCAATCGTTCCTGGAGAGCAACGGATACCGGGTTCTGGCGGCGCCGGACGGAGAGAAGGCGATGCAGGTGGCCCTGCAGAACGCCGCGCCGATTCAATTGCTGCTGACGGACGTGGTGATGCCGGGGATGAACGGACGCGTGCTGGCCGAACGGATGGCCGCGCGGCAGCCGAGCCTCAAGGTGTTGTATATGTCGGGCTATACGGACAGCTTTATCGCGGGGCACGGCGTTCTCGAACCGGGCACGCACTTGATGCACAAGCCGTTTACGGAAGAAGCGCTGGTGCGCAAGGTTCGCGAAGTGCTCGACAGCGAGAAAAAAAGGCCGGAAGCCTCCGCGAGGGAACGGCTGCTGGTGGGAAGCGGACAGCTCCACGGGCGATAGGAAGGAATGGGGCGATGCACAAACTGCTGGTGGTGGACGACGACGAATCCCTGCGCCGCTTGATGCGCCTGAATTTGAAAGACACTTATGAAATTACAGACACGGGAGTGCCCGAGGAGGCGCTGGCCCTGGCCCTGGAGCACAAGCCCGACGCCATTCTGCTGGACTTGAGGATGCCGCACTATTCCGGATTCGAACTGTGCCAGATGTTTACCTCCTTCAGCCGAACGCAGTTGATTCCCGTCCTGATCGTGAGCGGGGAGGGCGGGGCGCAGACCAAGGAGTTCTGCCGCGAGCTCGGGGCCGCGGGGTACTTCGAAAAGCCGGTGGACTTCGAGGCGTTGAAGGCGTGTTTGGAACGCACGATGGCCACGAAGCGAATGGAACGGCGCAGTGAAGTGCGCGTGCGCTTGCGCGTGCCGCTGAAGCTGCGGGGAACCGATGCCCAGGGGAAGCCCTTCGAAGCCGTGACCATCACGGAGAATGTCAGCTTGAACGGCTTTCTGTGCGGCTGTGCCGCCGTGTTGAAAAAAGATTCCGTCGTTGCCGTGTCTCTGGCCGGCGGGAAAGAAGAGTTTACGGGCAAGGCGCGGGTGGTGCGCTCGGAAGCCGAGGACACGCCATGCCCGAGGTACGGAATGCGTTTTGTGGAAAAGCAAGGGCGTTGGGTGTTGCAGTAGCCCGGCTTCCGGGAACCCCCAAAACCGCTGAGATGCACGCAGGAATGCTTCCGGGTTGGGAAAGCGCTCCCCCTTGCCGCGCTGCAAATCAAGAACATAAGGTAATCGGCGCTGCCGGAGCAGCCAAGGCGCGTGCGTTTTCGCTTTTTCGTTTTTTCCCCGCCACATACTATACTCGGCTCTTCACCTGGGGAGGAAACATGGCGGTCGAGCGGGCGCTAATCAGTGTGTTTGACAAGACGGGGATCGTGGAGTTTGCGCGACGGATGAGCGCGCTGAAGATCGAGATTTTATCCAC
>JAIQGC010000057.1 GCA_020072805.1 Terriglobia bacterium | reverse complement strand
CATTCCCATTGCGGGAGCGCCCGCAACTCTTCGGGAATGTTCCTAAAGTTCGCAGCGTCGGCACGCTGAAATGTTTTCGCGGCAGTCATCGCCGCCCCCGCTTCTTGCCGCTGCGGGGAGGTCTGCCAACATTCGGGGAGGCTTTACGCTTCGGGCGTGAGGCGAGCCACGCATCGAGGTCTGTCTTGAAATATCTCGGGCGTCCGCCGTCCGTGCGCTTCGGCCCGGTCCCATTGCAGTGCATGACCGGCAACGAATTCGCACTTAGTTGCAGGTAGATCGCGGCCTGCTCGGTGGTCAAAGGAATGCCCGCCGCTGCGAGCTGGGCGACTTCAAGAAGATTTTTAAGCTGAGAAACTGCCATGATACGCTCCCATAACATCGGGGGCGAGTGCTTTCGCACCCGCCCCGAGGGAACGCTCGACTCCAGCGATTAGGCCGGAGCCCTCCGCGACGGTGCTGAAGCCGTCGGAAGGTCGTGTTATAGAAATTTTTGAGTGGATTTGTTTCAGCATGCGGAGCGCTCCCAGAAAGTTCTAGAAGCCCGCTCCGCCTTTCTTAAATCGTAGTCGGCGGTAACGTTCACCATCTATTCCGTACAGGAAGCGTACAGGCTTTCAATGGCCTTACATGCGTCGACTCGGCAGTACTAGAATCTACCGAACTATCCCTTGAAGAAATCGGACTGTCGAATATTCCGCTAAACGTTCCTCTTCAAGAGAAATGCATGACTACAGCTAACAGATTACTATAGACTGTTCAAAGTATAAATAGGCGTGAACCAAATGTTTTTAGGTCGTGCCCGCAGGCTTCTCGCCCCGGTCGGCGAGCCGTTTCTGCTTCGCCGCGGTCTTCATCATCCTTTCCATCCTCTCGGTCCCGGCGGTGAGCGCGTTTCGCACTGCCTCGCGATGGAGGCGCGCATACACGACGGTGGACGCGGTGGACAAGTGGCCAAGCGCCGAGCCGATCTGCTGGAGCGACACGCCCGCGATCGCCATGTAGCTGGCGAACGTCCTCCTCATATCATGCTGCGTGACGTTCTTTAGTTTTGCACGCGCGAGTAGCGCCGCCCACGGCTTCTTGAAGTCCTCGACGTGCCCGCTCCGGCCGAAACTCGGAAACACCCACGGAGAATCATCCTTGCGCTTCGCATATCGCGCCTTGAGCGTGGCGACGGCGACGGGCATCAGGTCCACGGTGTGTGGTTTTTTATTCTTCGTCCGTTGAATCGTCCACGTTAGCGTGTTCCAATCCACATCCGCCCAGGCCATCCCATGCACATTCGCCTTGCGCTGGCCGGTGGTCAACGCCAGCGTAACGTAGTCTTTCAGATCGGCGTTCGCCTCCCGGTCCAACTCTGCCTTGAGCCGGACGAGTTCGTCCGGTTGCAGGTACCGCTCGCGTTTGGACTCCTTGAATAGTTCCAACTTCGCCGCCGGGTTCTCGCCGCGCCAGAGTTCAGCCTTCGACGCCCAGTTGAACACGGTGCGGAGGAACGTGCAGACTCGGTTCGCCGTGATCTTCCCAGCCTCGACTCCCAATTTCCGGTGGAGATCGAACACCTCATGCCGCGTGATCGAGCCGAGGCGACGTTCCTTCCAGTCGCCCAGATACTTATCGACCACGTACCTGCGAATTATCTTTGCCGCCTTCGGTGGGTTCGTGGCGTAGAGCAGAGTGTGGCGGTTGATGTAGTCCTCCGTCAGCTCGTGGAGCGTCGGCTGCCGGCTCGGCCGTGTCGCCTCGAACGGGCTCGGCCCGACGCAGCCGTCCTTCTGCCACGTGGCGAGCGCGACGTTGTACTCCGCCGCCTTCTTTCGGGCAGCGTCGAGGCTCACGTCAGGAAAGTTGCCGATTCGCTTCCACGTGGGTTTGCCGCTCACGGCCCGGAACCAGAAGAACACCCTGGCTCCGGACGACTCCAGCCTCAAACCGAGCGTCGGCTCCTTCGCGTCGTGAAGGATCTTGCGTTTCGCGGGCGCGGGAAGGGCGTCGATCCGGCGCTCCGTGAGGTGGGTCCGGGCCGCCTGCGCGCGCTGCTTTGGTTTAAGCATGGTTTAACCTCGGCCCTTAAACCAGCTTAAACTATGTAAATGCCAGTAAAAGGCTCGAAAGCCAATCATAGCGTAAGTGCTTGATTCCGTAAATACTTATAAATTTCAGTTAATTTGGATATAGGGCGAGAGTGTGTCTTACAAGCAGGAGGTCGCAGGTTCGAGCCCTGCACTGCCCACCATCCTCCGCAAAAAATCCGCAAGAATCGTCTGATAGCAGAAGTTACGGGTGTGAAGGTGACTCGTGACTTGTGACTCGTGAAAACGCTCCATGCACGGAGATTGTCGTGCGACGCCGGCGTTTGCGTCAGGGCGCGAAAAGAAAAATCAACGGGGGGCGGGATCGCGGAAGGCTTCGGGGGGATCGAGGTAGCACTGCTGCCAGAAGGCTTCGTCGGATAGAGTTCCGGACTTCCATTGCTGGAGAGTGGCGAGCGTTGCGGCGGCCTCGCCGCCGTCGGCGGCGTCGAGGATGAGCACGACGCCAGCGATGGGAGTTGCGGCGGGCGGTTCGGCAAGAGCTTTCCAGAAAAGAGATTTGGCGAAGAGGCGGCGGGCCTGCGCGGAGCTATCCTTTAATGGCAGCGGCTGGGCGGCCGGCTGCATCCAGATGATTTTTACAGTTTTCCCTTGCAAAGGTTCCCACTTGCTGGGAAAGAGGCCGGATTCCTCGCGCAGGACCTGATAGAGAGGCGTTTCCGTGGAAGGCGCAGCGCCGGGAGAGGCTGGCTTGCCGAAGGGAGCGAGGAAGCCTTCGGGAAGATCGAGTTGCACGCGGCGAATCCAGCCGCGGCTGGGGCCGGAGATTTGCACGTGGACCCAGTTCGGCTCCAAATCCAGAATTTCAAACTCATCGTGGAGATCAGCGGCGAAGAGAACGCGCGCGCCTTCCTGCGGCTTGGCCAGGACGGGAGTGCCAGATTTGCGGACGATGGCGAGATTTTTGGGGTAGGCTTGTGTGCGCTGGATCTCGAGCAAGGATTGCAGTTCGGTGTTGAGCTGCTGCATGCGCTTTTCGGAGGCTTCCCGCTGCTTGCCCAGGCTCTCGGTTTCTTCCTCGGCGGGTGAAGACGGGGCGGAGGGCTTTGCTTCACCGGAGGGGGCGGCCGCGGGGGGAGTTGCAGAAGGCGGGGCGGAGGGAGCGGCGCTCGATGCGCCGTAAATGCGCACGTTGGGTGAAGGAATATCCAGCTTCAAATTCGGGCGGGGGCTGGCGACAGCCGGACCAGGGCTCGGAACAGCGCTCGGGGCGATGGGGGGCGGGGAGGGTTTGCCATCGAGAGCTTCGGCGAGGCGATCGAGAAGATCGTTTTCGAGGCGGCCGTTGGAGGGCAGCGCGCGATAGCCGGCTTCAGCGGGATTTGGGGAGGCGTACCAGGCGGTGATTTTGGCGGTGACGCGTACGATGGCGTCGCCGGTGACGCGGGGAGTGATCTGAACAGAGCACTGGTAATAGGCGCGCTCGAAGCGATCGAGTGGCTGCTCCACGCCACCCACGAAGCCGTCGAGAAACGGCAAGCGGCCGCTGGAAGAATTGCGCAGGGCCTGCGCAGCTTTTTCAATTTCGGGCTTGGAGTGGCGGAAGATGCGCTCGGCGGGAGCGTCCTGGGCGGCGGCATTGGTTATGTAGGCGAGGGCGAAGGCGGCCAGAAAGAGGCCGCGAGTAAGCTGCGAGGAAAATCGCATGGGCCGGAGGCGAATCATGGCAGGGGCTCCACCTGGTCGCGGCGGACCCAGCCGCGCTGCCCGTTGGGTGTCTCGATTCCGTACCAGTAAGGGGTCACGATCAGGAGGACGACTTCGGTGTAGGCGGTGAGCGGTTGCAACGAAGCGGCGCTCTGGAACGGAGCGGACTTGAGCGGCGCGCCGGGGTCCTTGATGCGGGCTTCGAGCTGGTGGCGGAGGCCGCGGACGCGCTTTTCGAGGTCCTGCACGGAAGATTGCGCGGCCTCGAGACCTGCGGCGGCTTCGGCGCGATTCCTTTGCTGCAATTGACGGGCGGCCTCTTCCTGCTCGCGTTTGGCGCGGGCCTCTTCGGCTTCCTGGGCTTGCAATTGCGACGCCTGGAGAACTTCCTGAATGGCCTTGTATTCGCTGGACTCCACGGTGCCGTCGGAAGCATGAGCGCTGCGGCGGGCGGTCTGGATGAAGACAGCATCAATGCGGAGACGGGTGCGCTGCGGGATGAGGGTCTGGACGATATAACGCACGGTGATTGTGCCGATATCGCCGCTTTCCTTGAAATGGCGCGGGGCGATGACTTCCGTGCGGACTTTGTAGAAGACTTTGCCCTCGCCTTCCCACTTTCCGTAATAGGAAGAAGAAGCGGCTTCGGCGGCGCCCGTCAGGGTCTTTTCATGCTCGAACTGGTAGGTGCCGTGGACAATGTGGTCCCGTACAACAGCCTGGACGGCTTGCAGGACGTCGCTTTCCGGAGCGGTAATTTCGGTGACGAAGCCCGGTCCTTCCGGATTCTTTTCCTTGGGCGAGGGCAAAGCGAGCGCTGGAGTTGCCAGCAAAGAGAGGAAGACGATGCCTGCGGAAAAGAGACAGGCAAGCCTCGCAATGCTTTTTACCGCACTCACAAATCTATTGCTCATAACGCTTCCTAGATATGTTCATAGGCCCTGACGATGAATCTCGGAGAAACCGTCAGCGGTATCTTACTAGGGATGCGGGCAAAGCGGAACAGTTGCCGGCAACCGGAAGAAGGAAGTACATCAAAATAAAACATCTCACTTGCACACAGAGACTATTTACAGAGATGCAGGTCTTGTACTCTCTATACGCATAAAAAACTTTTTCTTACCGTCAACAATTTGCTTGCAATCAAATTTGGTCCGACAGTAATATCCCCCCGCTACTCTGGCCGTGGTTGCCCGAGCGACTTTCCGGCACGTTAGCTTTTCCTGATGGAAGCAGGCGGCGCTTGAAAATGAATTGAACGATGCGGCGATCGAGAATGCCGCGAGTGAAGCACGGTAGTGGCAAACGAAACAGGGATTTGCAGTCAAGGTCAGCCATTTTAGAGGAGGCGGTATGTTGTTTCGGGCTTCCAAGGAAACAGGAAACATGCGGGCGGTTCACTCCTCCTTCCGCAGCAGCGCGTTTCTGGTTGCAGCCATTCTGCTGGGCAGCATGCTGTTGCAGCCGGAGGCGGATGCGATCCCCGCGTTTGCGCGGAAATATGGTTTGCCGTGCTCGGCCTGCCACGAAGCGTGGCCGAAGCTGAATAACTTCGGGCAGACGTTCAAGGACAACGGGTATCAACTGGGCAACGACCGCGACGCTCCCATCTGGCAGCAGCCGACGTACTGGCCGATCGCACTGCGCATGACGCCGAACTGGCACCGGGAAGGCGCGGACCACATGGCCGTGTACGATCCGGCGACGGACAGCATCATCAACCAGGGGATAACCACGCACGGGTTCGACCTGAGCGGCATGGACATGCTGACGGCGGGGACGCTGGCGAAGAACATCAGCTTCCTGCTGGTGCCCTCGGCGGACAACGAGGGTGCGTTTCACTTCGAGTCCGCGAGCGTGCGCTTCAGCAACCTGCTGAAGACGAGCTGGCTGAACGCGAAGGTGGGCAAGTTTGAACTGGACAACATGGTCTCGGAGAAGCGGATCATGACGCTGTCCAACAACGGCGGCCTGTTCCAGCTCTACCACTTTCTACCGGCGGGCGACTATCAGGCCAGCGGGGATCCGAATTTCGTGGGGTTCGGGCTGGGCGATAACCAACTGGGCGTGGAAGTCAGCGGCCATTCCAAAAACGATTACACGCGTTATTCGGTGGCGGTGCTGAGCAGTAATGACGGCAACGTCAATCTGCCTACCAGCCGCGGCTATGACACGTACCTGACCTTCAGCCAGGCCTTCAATGCGGGGAGCATGGGGCTACAGCGCGTGGGAGCCTATGCCTACGTGGGGCAAGCGCCGACAATTTTCCTGACGGACGGGGTCAATGTGATTCCCGGCGCGGGGACCGGCAACGAGAAGTTCTACCGGACTGGGTTCTTCGGGATGTGGTACCTGAAGAAGCTGGATTTCACGACCATGTTCATGCACGGGTCGGAGAGCGCGTATCTCTATAGCGGGACGCCGGCGGGACAGACACTGCCCTTGGGAGCGCAAGCGCCCAAGTGGAACGGCGGGTGGGTGGAGACGCACTATACGGTGAATCCGCAGCTGATTATTCTCCAGCGCTACGAAGTGATCCGCATGTCACAGCAAGGAAATAGCGCCAATGCCTCGAACTACGGGGACATGGATTCGCTCACGTTCGGGTATCGGTACTATCCGTTCATGACCAGCCGGGCGGGGTTTGCCTTCCACAACGAATATTCGCGGGTGCGGCAGCGTGGGACCAGCCCGATTCCCGGGCTGGATCTGACGACGAGCAGCGTGTTTCTCGGCTTTGACTTTATCTTCTAGAGGTGGAGACGCATGAATACGAAAGTGCCATCGAAGTGGGTTTTGTGGCTGAGTGCTCTCGCGATTTTGGCGCTCCCCTCGGCCGCCGCCGCGCAGGAGAGCCATATCGGCAAGCTGACCGGTCACGCGAGCTCCGGCAAGGAACTCTACCGGAGGTTCTGCATCGGGTGCCACGGGCCGCGGGGAGACGGGCAGGGCGAGAACGCCCCATACGTGACGCCACAGCCGCGTAATTTCGTGGCGGCGACGTTCAAGTGCCGCTCGACGGTAACGGGAACGCTGCCGACAGACGAAGACCTCTTCAACGCGGTTACGCGGGGATTCAACACCACGAACATGCCGTCGTGGGAGCCATTGACGCCGCAGCAGCGGGCAGATCTGGTCGCCTACATCAAGACATTCTCCGAGCGTTGGAAGAACGAGAAGCCGGGAACGCCAATCGAAGTTCCGGCGGAGACGGCGGTGACGGTGGAGAGCATCAACCACGGCAAAGAACTATTTCAGAAGCTGGAATGCTGGAAGTGCCATGGGCCGGAGGGACGCGGAGACGGTCCTTCGGCGTCCACGCTGACCGACAGCAACGACCAGCCCATCCGTCCGTACAATTTTTCGGTGGGGACACGATTCAAGTGCGGGACGACCAATCAGGACTTGTATAAGATCTTCATTACCGGAGTGGATGGCACGCCCATGCCGTCATTCGCCGACGTGATCAAGCCGAACGAAGCCTGGGATCTGGTGCATTACCTGCGGACTTTGCAGGTGACGCGCAAGGGCCCGGAAAGCGAATTCATGAAGGCCAAGGGCGGAAGCACAAAAGCTGCGGACAAATCCGGGAAATAGCAGTACAACCATAATACGGCCCAGGAGGACGAGCCAAATGAAAGTGAATCAGATCTTGATGTCAGGGATAGCGGTGCTGGCGGCTGCGACGATGGCGGTAGCGGCGCCGGGTGGCGGGACGGTGAGCGGCAAGGTGACCTACGAGGGCACACCGGCCAAGCAGAAGCCGATAGATATGTCCAAGGAACCGAGTTGCGCAAAGGCGCACGCGACACCGATTACCACGGAAGCGGTGGTGACGGGCGAGGGCAACACACTGGAGAACGTGGTGGTGTACATCTCCGCGGGAGCTCCTGATGGGGCTACAGCGCCAGCGCAAGCCGTGACGATAACGCAGAGAGGGTGCCAATACGTGCCGCATCTGGTGGCGCTGCAGGTCAATCAGGAGCTGAAGGTGGTCAACGAGGACCAGACTTCGCACAACATCCATCCGCTGGCGAAGGCCAACCGCGAGTGGAACAAATCGCAGCCACCGGGATCGCCGGCTTTTACGGAAAAGTTTGACAAGGAAGAGTTTATTCCCGTGAAGTGCAACATCCACCCCTGGATGCACAGCACGTTCGCGGTGATGAAGACGTCGCATTACTCGGTGACCGCCGGGAACGGCGGATTCACGCTGCCCAATCTCCCTCCGGGCAAGTACACGATCACGGCGTGGCATGAATCCTACGGGACGCAGACGCAGGACGTGACCATCACCGGCAGTGAAACCAAGACCATCAGCTTTGTTTTCAAGGCAAAGCCGTACTAGTCCGAACAGTTCCGCGAGGGGCGGCGCAAGGGCAAGCAGGTCTGGCAATTTAATGGTACAGGCATGCCCGCAGAGGCGGGCATGCGGAGGCGAGGGGTCATGGGTAAGTTCTTCGCTGTGGTGCTGACGATCATTGCATTGGTTTCGGCGGTGCCGATCGTAATGCACACGTGGTGGATGCCGCCGGACATTTCCACGCACGGGCACGCCATTGACGAGCAACTGACGGACACGATGGCCGAGGCGGGCTTCTCGTTCCTCGCGGCGCAACTGCTGCTGGCGCTTTTTGTATGGAAGTTCAGCGAGCGCAAGGACAGCGGACCGATCAAGTCGCTGCCGGGCGGGGCCAAAGGGCTGGTGATCGCGGCCTTGATTCTGGTCGGCACGGAGATGCTGGCGCTGGGAGTGCTGGGGCAGAAGGCCTGGGCCAGCGTCTATTTCACGCCGGCGTCGCCCAACGCGCTGCAGGTGCAGGCGCAGGCAGGGCAGTTTGCCTTTTACTTCCGCTACCCCGGCGCGGACGGAAAATTCGGCGCTTTGCACCCCGACAAAATCGACGAAGGCAACCAAAACTATTTTGGCCTGGACCCGGCCAACGAAGTGGAAGCGCGGGACGACATCGTGAGCGGCGAACTGGCCATTCCCGCGAACCGGGAGGTGCTGCTGCTGATACATGCCAAGGACGTGGGTCACTCGTTCTACGTGCCGGAGCTGCGCATCCAGCAGGATTTCGTGCCGGGGCTCGATTTGTCGGTACATTTCACGGCCACCAAGGTGGGGCGGTACGAAATCGTCTGCACGCAGCTGTGCGGGCTGGGGCATTACAACATGAAGGCATATCTGAACGTGATGTCACAGGAAGATTTCGATAAGTGGCTCAAGCAGAAGGCTTCCGAACAATAATCAGCCAGGACAGGCAGCGATGCGGTTCATCCCGCAAGAAACCGTCCGGCGTTCTCCAGCGAGGTGAACGTATATGCAAGAAGCATCCGCTCCGCAGGCGCAACAGGGTCATCATGGGCCACCCGAAGGATTCATCCGCAAGTATGTCTTCAGCCTCGATCACAAGGTGATCGGGAAGCAGTATTATGGCCTGGCGCTGGTGGCCGTGTTTATCGGCATGACTCTTTCCTGGCTGATGCGCTATCACCTGATCTATCCCAACGGGAAAATCTTCGGGCTGGAGCTTCTGTCCAAGGTGGGAGCGCCCGGCGGGGTGATGACGCCGGAGTATTACCTGTCGCTGATGACCATGCACGGAACGCTGATGGTGTTCTTCGTGCTGACCAACGCGCCGTTCGCCGCCTTCGGAAACTATTTCCTGCCGATTCAGATTGGCGCGGAGGACATGGCCTTTCCGCGGTTCAATATGATGTCGTTCTGGGTGACGTTGGTGGCCTTCCTGGTGCTGGTGACGGCCTTCTTCATCCCCGACGGTCCGCCGATATCCGGCTGGACGGCGTATGCGCCGCTGAGCGCCGTGGGCACGGATGCCGGGCCCGGCCTGGGCTGGGGGCAGAATCTTTGGGGACTCTCCATCGCCATCTTCTGCGTGGGGTCGCTGCTGGGGTCGCTGAATTTCATCGCCACGACGCTGGACCTGCGCGCCAAGGGCATGACGCTGATGCGCATGCCGCTGTGCACCTGGGCGTGGTTCATCACCGCGTGCATCAGCCTGCTGGCCTTCGCGGTGCTCCTGCCGGCGTGTCTGCTGCTGGTTCTGGACCGCATGGCCGGGACGAGCTTCTTTATCCCCGCGGGGCTGGTGGTGAGCGACCGTTTGCAGGCGCATGCGGGAGGCTCGCCGCTGCTGTGGCAGCACCTGTTCTGGTTCTTCGGGCACCCGGAAGTGTACATCGCGATTCTGCCGGCCATGGGGATTGTCTCGCACATCCTGATCAACAGCATCCGGCGGCCGCTGCTGAGCGCGAAGGTCATCATCTATTCGATGATGTCCATCGGCTTCCTGAGCTACATGGTCTGGGGGCATCATATGTTTGTCAGCGGGATGAACCCATTTTCCTCTTTGATGTTCTCCTTCCCTACCCTGACCATCACAATTCCTGCCACGGTGATGACGCTGATCTGGCTGGGAAGCCTCTACGGGGCGAGAATCCGGTTTACCTCCGCCTCGCTGTTTGCCCTGGGATTTATTTCCATGTTTGTGAGCGGCGGGGTGAGCGGCTTCTTCCTGGCGCAGCCCTCGATTGACATCTATCTGCACGCCACCTATTTCGTGGTGGGGCATTTCCACATGGTGATGGGCGTGGCGGCGATTTTCGGGGTGTTTGCCGGAACGTATTTCTGGTTTCCGAAGATGACCGGGCGGATGATGAGCGAGGGCCTGGGGAAAGTGCATTTCTGGTTCACGTTTATCGGCACCTACTGCATTTTCATGCCGTTCCATTATCTGGGACTCGCCGGGAACGTCCGGCGCTACTCGTCGTTCGTCGATGACTTCCTGCTGCCGCTGATGCCCGTGCACCGGTTCATCACCATCGCGGCGCTCATTACCGGGGCGGCGCAGTTCATCTTCCTCTACAACCTGATTCACAGCCGGTTCCGCGGCAAGGTGGCGCCGGTGAACCCGTGGGAAGCGACCTCACTCGAGTGGACGATTCCGTCGCCCCCACCGTGGAACAACTTTGGCGACCGGCATCCGGTGGTGTACCACGATCCGCATCAGTACGGAGTCAAAGGCTCCCTGGGCGACTACGTGATGCAGGATTCGCCCGAGAAGATCGAAAACGAGTCTTAACCAGGAGCGGCGGAGCGGAACATGACAACGGACGGAAAAGCCACGGCTGCGGCGATGAACCGGTCGAGCGCGGAGGAAGCGGCCAAGAGCGGCATCTGGGTGGGCATTGCGGCCATCACGATGACCTTCGCGGCGTTCACCAGCGCGATCATCGTCCGCGAGGGCACGGATACTTCCTGGCATCACATGACTCTGCCGGGGGTGCTCTATCTCAACACGCTAGTGCTGATCGCCAGCAGCATCACGCTGGAGCTTTCGCGGCGGCCGGTGGCCGCAAGGATCAGCCGGCGCGAGGCAGCCGGACAGGAAGGCTCGCGAAGCGGACTGTTGTGGCTATTGGTGACGCTGGGGCTGGGGCTGATGTTTCTTGCCGGGCAGTACGCGGCCTGGCGCGAACTCGCTTCGCAGGGACTGTTTCTGGCGACCAATCCGAGCAGTTCGTTTTTCTACGTGCTGACGGCGGTCCACGGTGTTCATTTGCTCGGGGGACTCGCGGCGCTGGGCTACCTGGCGGGAAAACTGTCGATGGCCGGGGCGAGACTGCGCCGGTCAACGGCGGAGGCCACGTCCATCTACTGGCACTTCATGGGCGGATTGTGGATTTATCTTCTTCTGGTGATGCGAACGAGGCTATAGAGAAAACGGGAGGAATGCGCCGTGAGCGAATCGAATCTCAGCACAGGCGGCCACGCAGCTTACATGGAGGAGTCGCCGTACGCGATTCCATCGAGAAAGCTGACGATGTGGCTGTTCATCATCTCGGACGCGGTGACGTTCGGAGCCCTCCTGTTTGCCTACGGCTATGTGCGGGCCGCGAGCCCGGACTGGCCGGCGCCATTCAAGTTTTCACCGAGCATCCTCAACGTCATGATCATGACGGTCATCCTCATCACCAGCAGCCTGACCATGCTGGGGGCCGTGGACGCCGCCAAGGCCGGAGACAAGCCCAAGACCATGCGCTTTCTGTTTTCGACGATGCTGCTGGGGGCGATTTTTGCGGGATTGCACCTCCGCGAGTGGATGGGGCTGATTCATGAGGGCGTGCGGCTGTTCCAGAATCCGTGGGGCTCGTCGCTGTTTGGCGCCACATTTTTCAGCATCACCGGGCTGCATCTGCTGCACGTCATCAGCGGCATCGTGGCCCTGGCGGTCATTGCGCGGGGCTACTCGCGGGGCAGCCTGAGCGCGGGCCACGTGGAAACCACGGGGCTTTACTGGCATTTCGTGGATGTGGTGTGGATGTTCGTGGTGCCCATGGTCTATTTGTTGAATATCGCGCGCTAACGAAGAGAGATTGCGGAGGGAACAGCAATGGGATCCACCGGAAACTCGAAGAACGTGATCGCGAAATACCTGCCGGTCTATTTCGTCCTGCTGGCCATCGCCGGCGCGGAATTCTATCTGGCGTACCAAAATCTGACGCCGATCAAGCTGCTGGCGGTTCTGCTGGTGATGGCCATCGGCGGGGCCGCGCTGGCGGTCATGTATTTTATGCACCTGGGCGAGGAGCGCCGCAGTCTTTTCCTGACGCTCATACCGGCCACGATCTTTGTGCTGCTGATGATGAACATGATCTGGTCCGATAGCTTTCGCCTGCTGCATATGCGACCATTTATCAAGTAGAGGGGAGCGGAACCAGCGATGAAGCGCACAAGACGGCCGCGAATCAGTTGGGCGGGAAAAAGTTTGGCCCTGCTCGGGCTATTGCTGGCACCCGCGATGGCCCCGGCGCAGAATTGCGCCCTGTGCTATACGCAAGCGGCCGGAGCCGGCGAGCGCGTCATCCAGGCGCTGCGCAGCGGGATACTGGTGCTGGTCTTCCCGCCCATGGCTATTTGCATCGGGATCACCATTGCAGCCTACCGCAAGCGCAACCGGTTCAACGAAGACGCCGAGTGCGCGCCGCCAGAGCCCGGCGCGCCACAATCGTAATTCCATCAAAAGATTGGTGAAACGCTCGCTGCGACTGAATCCCGGCGGACGCCTTGCGCGAGGCCCGGCGTTGCGTGTAGAATCGTTTTTGTTGATACGGGCAGGCTGGAGTGGAGCGTTGGAGCCACTACTGACACCAGCTTCATAGGGCAGAGGGCAAGACCCTGCAACTCGTTGAAAACAAAGGTTTGGGGACGTAGTTCAGTTGGTTAGAACGCTGCCCTGTCACGGCAGAGGTCGCGGGTTCGAGTCCCGTCGTCCCCGCCATTCTTTTCAAGCAGTGAGAAGGAATGGGCGAAAGCAGTTATGGTCCGTTAGGATCCAAATCAAAACAATCGAGCCCCAAGAGGGCTCTTTTTTTTGAGCCTTATGGCCCACTCCGCGTTCAAGATTTAAGCCACCGCCGATTTCTTTTCCAGCCCGCATTTCTCACGAGGAATGCCAGGTCTGCGCGGCCGGGATGGAAAGGCCCGCCCTCTAAAGAGGGCGGCTACAGAGGTCGGGAAAGTTTTTTTCGGCGGGAGCTAAAAACATAGTGTAACGATTGCGGTGAACGGGCAATCGTGCTGCGGGTGCAGCGGGCGGAGCATGCTCAGCCCTACTGCGCGAGTCTTGTGAGGAATCCGGGCTAGCACCATCTTCATAACCTTGTTCTGCTCCAATTTTAACCAGGGAGGGGTGCGGGCGGGCGAGTCCTACGTGTCGCGTCCCAGGAGCAACACACAGGAGACAGCGCCGGGGCCACCGAGATTATGGGCCAGGCCGATGCGCGCGTTTTTGACCTGGCGCGGGCCGGCTTGCTCGCGAAGCTGGGTGACGATTTCATAGACCATGCGCACACCGGTGGCGCCGACCGGATGGCCGAAGGATTTCAGGCCGCCGCTGGGGTTGACGGGCAGTTTGCCGCCAATGGTGCTGTGCCCTTCTTCGACAAAGCGTGGGCCTTCGCCCGCTTTGCAAAAACCCAGGTCTTCGGTATTGGTCAATTCGGTCCAAGTGAAGCAGTCGTGCACTTCGGCGAAGCTAATCTCTTCCACAGGATTCTTGATCCCCGCTGCCTTGTAGGCCTGCGCGGAAGCCTCCTGCGTGGCGGGAAAGCCCCTGTAGTCGCAGGTGGGGTCGAGAAAAGGTTTGCCAGTGCGCACGGCGAGGCCCATGCCCTTCACGGTGATGAGCGGCTTGCCCAGCGCGCGCGCGGTCTCCGCGCTGCAGATGATTGCCGCGGCAGCGCCATCGGTGGTCGGGCAGCAATCGAAAAGCCCGAAAGGATAAGCGATCAAGGGAGCTTTCAGGACCTGCTCTTCGGTCACTTTCATCTGAAAGTGGGCCTTGGGATTGAGCGCTCCTGCGGCGTGATTTTTCACAGCCACCTTGGCGAGCGATTCGCGCTTTACTCCGTATGTGTTCATATAGCGATTCGCAGCCAGGGCGAACATGCCGGGGGCGGTCGTGCCGTATTCGAGGAGCGGGTGGATGCCCTCGCGTTGCAGGCCGCGCACGGGGCGGTCCTTCAGTTTTTCCGCGCCGAGCACCAGGGCCATTTTCACCTGACCGGAGGCGACGGCCATGACCGCGTTGCGAAACGCGTCGGTGCCGGTGGCACAATAGTTTTCCACGCGGGTAATGGGGCGCCCGTGAAATCGCAGAGCGTCGGCCAGGGTGATGGTGGCCTTGCCGCCGTTCATGCCGGGAGAGAACGTGCCGAGCCAGGCGGCATTGAGTTCGTCGAGACCAACTCCGGCGTCGGCACAGGCGGCGGTGGCCGCCTCGACCATCAGGTCGGCCAAGTTCTGGTCAAAGAGATCGCCGAACTTGGTGCAGCCCACGCCGATCACGGCGACTTTATCGCGAATCGATGCGTCCATGGAAACCTCCCGTAGCAACACGGCAATGCCAAACACTCAAAGCTGAGATCCTTCGGGTCCAGCTTCGCCGGCCCCTCAGGATGACACGCGCATAAGTTTTACCAAGCCGGGCACTAAAAGCGCTTGGGGCGGCACTTCCAGTAATAATGATGCAGGCCGCCGCCTTCCTTGAGCCTGCGAATGGTCAATTCGACGGGCAGACCGATCTGCACTTTGTCCGGGTCGCAATCCACGACTTCGCAATAGATGCGCCCGCCGCCGTCGAGGTCCACCACGGCCATGGCGGTGGGCGGAAAGGGCGAAGGGAAAAGCTGGTCCACCGCAAAGGTGAAGACAGAGCCCGTGCGCGCGAGAGGCACTTCCTGGATGGCGTCCGTTTTGTGGCACTTGGGGCAAAGCAGCTGGTGCTGTAGCTGGCGCGTGCCGCAGTGGCCGCACTCCATGCCGCGCAGGCGGACGTTCTGGGTCTCTTCCTTGGCGTACCAGATATTGGAAACTTCGAGCGTGTCGTCCTGCTCACGGAGATAGTCGCGGGATTTCCGCCACTTGGTATAGGAGCGAAATTCGATGGCGGAGGCAAGCTGCTGGGCAAAGCTGGCGCGGGGGCGGTAGCCTGCCAGCTCTTCGGTCGTGCGAAGAATCATGGCGCCGGCGCCGTCGCCGTGTGCAGCCACGAGAATATATTCGCCGGGCTTGGCTTGTTCGAGCGCGGAGGCGAGAAGAAGAAGCGGCATGGCTGTGCCGGTCACGCCGAGTTGGTCCCAGGCGGTGTCCTGGACCTGGGCGGGCTGGAAGCCGAGCTTTTTCGCGAGCGCGAGATGCGCGCCCTTGTCCGGGGAGGACAGGACGAGGCGGGAGATTTGCGCGGGTTCGAGTTTGGCCTGCTGCATATTACGGCGGATCGCGGCGGCCATGCTGTGGGCGTAGCCACGTTCGGCGGTGAATTTGGAGGCGAAGCTGGTGACGTAGTCATCGCGGTCGCGGCGCACAGTCTCGAGGAAATCGTCGGAGATGCCGCCTCGCGAGATAATTTCCGCAAGAACGTTCGTGGAGCCGATGGCGATGGCCGCAGCGGCGTCTCCATAGAACTGCTCTTCGTCGCCACCGGCGGGGGCGTTGCGCGTGTCGGCGGCGGCGGCGATGACATTCTCGGAGCGTCCGGCGGCGACGGCATCGGTGGCCGCGCCGAGAGCGAAAAGACCCGCGCGCAGGGAGTTGGCGAAATCGGCAGTGCGAGTTTCGGCGGGAAGATCGAGAAAAGCGGCAACCAAGCCGGCGTTGAGGCGCTCGAGAAAGGGAGCGGTGGTGGAGGCGAAATAGAGTCCGCCGGCTGTTTTTCCGGGCAGAGTGCAGAGGCAGTCGGCCGCGGCGGAAGCGGCGAGGGTGAGCGAGTCCTCGTCAAAGCGGTGGGCGGCGAGGCGTCCGCCGAGAGAACGCGTTTCCCAGGCGGCTGCGATGGTGTCCCGCGCGACCCGATAGGCGGGGATAGCTGCGGCGAATGCGGTGATGCCGATCATGGGCGAGTCCTCGTCAGTGCGTAAACGATGCTGTTTTACTGCTTACTGCCATCCTATCGCAAGGCCTGGGCAACGCCTACCGTTGAGATTCTTCGCGCAAAAACAGCGCTCAGAATGACAACGCGCAGGGCGGCCTGCTTACCGTCAAGCAGGGAACGCCAGCACCGCGCTAGGAAATCAGTTTGCGGAGCATGCCTCCACGGTCAATTTCACTGCGCAGGAGGAGCAATTCCTCCGCAGCGGGCAGCGGTGTCTCCGGAACGTTAGCCGGCACGTGCAATTCGAAACCGGTGTTGGCGAGCACTTCGGAGATGCTGACGCCGGGATGAACGGACTTCAGGCGCATGCGCAAGGTCTCCGGGTGATAGTCCATCACCGCGAGATTGGTGACCACCAGGGCGGGGCCGGTGGAATCGGGAATGCCCCACTGGACGCGGCTGCCAGGGCCGGTGCCGTAGCCAATGCCGGAAACAAAATCCACTTTTTCGACGAAAATATTTTTGGTGTGCTGGCGAAAGAAAGCGACGATGCGCCGCGCGCAAGGAGCAAACTCAAGGCCCACCGTGCCGGGGCCGCGAAAGACCGGATGCTCGTAGGGACCGATGCAGGCGAGATTGAGGTTCCCATAGCAGTCAATCTGAAGGCCGCTGGCGAACATGACGTCAAACTGCCCGGCGAGTTCGAGGTCGAAGAGTTCCTCGAGGGGAATGCGCGCTTCACAGACGGCGAGGGCCTGTTCCGTGTTAATGGAGACGGGCAGATAGCGCAGGCGATGGTTGACGGCCGCGGTGCCACCCAGGGTAAAAGTGAGATTGGGAGCGTGGGTCAACTGAGCGAGGCGGAGCCCGGCGGCAACTTCCCAGCAGCCCGTGCCTGCGGCGGTGAATTCGCCGTCATGAACGGCGTGGGAGATGACGCTGGCAATCAATTCGGCACAGGCGATGGGCGCATCGGGAGCCAGCGGCGGAGCGTCGGCGGGAGCCGAATCCTCCGGCGGCGGAGGGGGGAGCGAGCGGAGGTAGCCGGCCTCGGAAACGGAGGAGCCGGCGAAGGAGTCGAAATAGGCGCGGCGGGTGTCGTCGCTCTTCATGGCCGCGGCATAGCGTTTGAATTCGGCGCGGTCCACACCATAGAAGCGGGGGCTGGAAGTGGGACGAGCGGCGCCAAGGAGGGGCACGAGTGCGGCCACGAATGCGCCGGGAATCGAAGGCTGCCCGCCGTGGCCGGACATGGCGGGATTATCCTGAAGCTCGTCGCAGGTGGCGATGACGCGGCGGGAGGCGCGCGCGAGAAGATTATCCATGGTGGGAGCGGGAGCGAGAACCAGATTGCCGAAGGGGTCGCTGATCTGCGCGTGGAGAAGCGTAAAGTCGGGCTTGAGCGCGGGCACGCAGAGGACGTCGCGATCGGTGAAAGGGTCGCGCGCGATGCGATAGAGAGAATTATGGCGGATGCTGTCGGAGGCGGCGAGAGCGAGCGGGAGGGGATAGTAGGGCGCGCCGGTGGCGGCGGCTTTCAAGCCGAAGGCCAAGAAGGCTTCGCCCATTTCGACCAGTTCGATTTCGTGCTTTTCCACGGCGCGGCGGAAGGCGGGGGCAAGGCCGAGTTCCTCGAAGGCCACGTAGGGGGTGAAGACGCGGCGGACGCATCCGGCGGCGATGAGCAGGTCAGCCTGAATACCCGTGACGGCGGCAGTGATGAGGGTAAGATTTCTGACGCCACGGCGAATCAGCTCGCGAACCAGGGACATGGGAGCATTGAAATAGGAGAGGCCGCCCACGGCGATGACCGCGCCTTCGGGAATGGATGCGGCAGCTTCCTCGAGAGAAATTATTCTTGTTCGGCGTTCCGGCACGATGGTTTTCTCAGCCCCCCAGGCGCATTTCGGGAACGCGGCCTTTAAAGATGAGATTGGCTTCGGTCTGCTTCTGCACTTCCTCGGCCGTCCAGCCGGGAGCGGTTTCGCGTAGGATCATTCCGTCGGGCGTAATGTCAATGACCGCGAGATCCGTGACCACGGTTTTCACGCAGCCCAGACCCGTGGCCGGGAACGTCAGCTTCTTCACCACTTTGGCCGAGCCGTCCTTGGCGTTGTGCTCCATGCAGATCATCAGCTTGCGCGAGCCGGCGGCGATGT